>NZ_VFMO01000001.1:3211923-3533116 GCF_006715095.1 Yimella lutea | reverse complement strand
CTCCAGGTGCTCGACGACGGACGACTGACCGACGGTCAAGGACGCACGATCGACTTCCGCAACGTGATCCTGGTGCTCACCAGCAACCTCGGATCGCAGTTCCTCATCGACCCGGCGCTGTCGCCGGAGCAGAAGAAGGAGTCGGTCATGACCGCGGTCCGAGCCGCGTTCAAGCCGGAGTTCCTCAACCGTCTCGACGAAACGGTGATCTTCGAACCGCTGTCGAAGGACGAACTCGCCGAGATCGTCAACCTGCAGGTCGCTTCCTTCGGGGAGCGTCTGAAGGACCGCCGCATCACGCTCGAGGTCACCGAGACGGCCCGCCAGTGGTTGGCCGACGAGGGCTACGACCCGGCCTACGGTGCCCGTCCGCTGCGCCGTCTGGTGCAGAAGGAGATCGGCGACCGTCTGGCGAAGGCACTGCTGTCCGGCGAGGTGCGCGATGGCGACACGGTCACCGTCGACAAGGACGCAGACAAGCCGGAGCTCACGCTCAGCTGAGGACGGGAAACGCCCCGGGATCCGAAAGGACCTCGGGGCGTTTCTTGCTGTGCACAGAACGGGCCGCAGCCGTCAGCCGAGGTACTGCTCGATCGCGCCGACGACGACCTCGGGTTCTTCCAACGGCACCATGTGCCCGCGGTCGTCCAGGACCTTGAGCTGCGCGTGTGGCATCTCCTCGTGGATACGACGAGCCAGCACCTTCGGCGTCAGCTTGTCGCGTCCGCCGACGATCACCGTCGTCGGCGTGTGTTCCAGCCTGGCCAGCGCAGCCACCTCGTCGTGCTTCATCAAGGCGCCGTAGAACGCTCCGTAGGTGATCAGGCTGACCCCGCCGGTGAGCGCCGTGGTGAGCGCGACGTCCTCGTCGCGGGCATCGGCACCGAACAGGTACTCGCGCTGTCGCTTGTCCCGGATCAGCCGTCCCGGCCGTCCGCGGAACGGCAGCCTCGACAAGGCTCGCATGATCTTCTGCTCGCCGGGCAGGCCGGTGCCGCGCAGCCCGCCGGCTGCCGTGGAACAGAACACGACGCCGCGGACGCGGTCGATCTCCTCGGGTGTCGCGGTGCCGGAGTAGGCCATGACGGTCATGCCGCCCATCGAGTGGCCGGCGAGGACCAGCGGCGATGCGTCGGGCACCAAGGCGGCGATCACCTCGCGCAGGTCCTGCCCCAGACGGCCGACCGATTCACCGGACGAGCGGTGCCGGCCGCCGGCGAGAGTGGACTCGCCGTGTCCGCGTTGATCCCACAACACGACGCGCACGCCGTCGTCGAGGGCATCGACCACCCGGTGCCAGGAGCGGTGGGTGAGCGTCCAGCCATGGGCGAGGACGACGGTCGGTGCGTCGGGTGCAGTTGCCTCGGAAGGGCGGCGGACGTACGCCGCGAGCAGGGCTCCGTCCGAGGCGAGGACGGTGTGGCGGTCGAGGGAGGTCATGCCTGCCAGCCAACACGAATACGGGGGAATCGCCCGGCTGCGGCACGCACCCCGCGTCGTTCGTGTCGGAACGAACAGCGGCCTGCTCCCGTCGCTGTTGAAGGGCCGCTCGGTTCAAACGGACCCGTTCATCCGAAGTTCTCGAACACAGGGGAGACGATCATGACCAACCACGACAATCGGCCACACAGCGAGCAGAAGCGTGCCCGCCCCAGCCGGCGGACTCTGTTGGCCGGTGCGGGGGCCACCGCGGTTGCCGCAGTCACCGGCGTTGCCGCCGCGTCCTCGGCCAGCGCGGACGGATTCCACTACCCTAAGGTGCGTCCTGGGCTGGTGCACTACGACGATGTGCTGCTGCTCAAGAGCTGGTTGCAGGCCAATAAGTACAAGCCGACCATCGGCAGCAGGTTCAAGGTCGCGTACTACGACCCGCAGACGCAGCAATTGGTCAAGCACTTCCAGGCGCGGTGCCGACTGAAGACCGACATGATCGTCGGACCCAAGACCTGGTGCGCGTTGATTGTCCGAACCGCGGGCCGGCAGAAGCTGCGCCGGGGGATGAGCACGAACGACGTCCAACTCCTGCAACTGGCGCTCAATGCCCGCTTCGACTCCGGTCTGAAGGCCGACGTGAAGTTCGGGGCGGCCACCGAACGTGAGGTGCGGCGCTATCAACGGATGGTCGGCCTGAAGGTCGACGGCGTCGTCGGTACGCGCACCTGGGAACGCCTCGCCGACGGACGCTGATTCATCGAACACCGTCGTGTCCGACGCGCGGTCGGCTGCGGGAACTTCCGGGGTTACCCGCGCGTCGGACAAGTCGGCCCGGACGGGCATCTCGATGGATAGGTTGGTTCCCATGCGCGTACGCACTTCGAAGTCCTCCGCACTCAGTACGGCCGGCGCCGTTGTTCTGGCGGCGTCCTTGCTCGTGACCGGGTGCAGCAGCACCAAGGACAAGAAGGAGGGGCCCACCGGCTCGTCCGGCAAGGAACTGACCGCCACCGACCGACTCACCGAGGCGAAGAAGGTGCTCGACGGCACCCCCGGGTACCACTTCAAGCTGCAGGGCACGGATGTGCCGAAGGACAGCAGCGGGGTGCTCTCCGGCGAGGGTGACGTCATCGCCAAGCCCGCCTTCAAGGGCACCCTCAACGTGCAGGCCGGGTCGCTCGCCGCGTCGGTGCCGGTGACCTCGGTCGACGGCAAGACGTGGGCGAAGATGCCGTTCTCCGCCAAGACCACCACGATCAACCCCAACACCTACGGTGCTCCCGACCCGAACGTGCTGTTCAGCAAGGACAAGGGTGTCTCGACGCTCCTGCCACAGACCAAGGGCGCCAAGCTCGGCGGCAAACTGCGCGACGGCAAGGACATCGTCCAGGAAATCACCGGCTCGCTGCCGGGCAGCGCGATCAAGGCGGTGCTCTACATGGGCGACGGCACCGGCACGTTCTCGGTGAAGTACGGACTCACCGACGACAATCAGGTGCGCTCGGCGCAGGTGATCGGACCCTTCTTCAAGGGCAGCGACAAGACACGCTACGACCTGACCTTCACCAACTACGGGCAGACGGTTGACATCACAGCGCCCTAAGGCGCTGCTGGCCACGGCGTCCGTCGCCGTCGCCCTCGCCGCCGCCGACACCTACGTCGTCGTCCTCGCCCTGCCCGACATGATGCAGGGCGTCGGGCTGGGCATCGACGCACTTCAGAAGGCAACCCCGATCATCAGCGGGTTCCTGCTCGGATACATCGCGGTGTTGCCCCTGATCGGACGCTTGGCCGATCTCGTCGATCGCCAGCGGATCCTGATGTGGTGCCTCGCGTTGTTCACCGTCGGCTCGGCAATCACCGCAGTCGCGGTCGATCTGCCGGTACTGGTGGCCGGACGCGTCCTTCAGGGCATCGGCGGCGGGGGCCTGGTGCCCGCGACGCTCGCGATCGTCGCTTCGCTCTGGCCCGTCGGCCAACGGGGGACGGCGTTCGGTGTGGTCGGCGCCGTGCAGGAGGTCGGCAGTGTGCTCGGCCCGTTGTTCGGCGCCTTGATCCTGCACCTGTGGGACTGGCGAGCGATCTTCTGGGTCAACGGAATCGGCGGCATCGTGCTGGCGATCCTCATCCGCCTCACCGGTGGCCGCAGTTCGCGCAGCGAACTCGCCTCGACGACCATTCCGCGGTGGTGGCACGCCCTCACGGCCGTCGCCGCACTGGCCTGCGTGGCGCTGCTCGGTCTCGCGCTCGTCGCACCCGAATCACTGACCACCTCGATCGAGTACGGCGACCCGTTCGTGCCCTACGAAGGACACGACGCACGGTTGATGACACCGGTCGGGCTCTGGGGTCTGGGCGCACTGTCCGCGCTGTTGGTGCTGTCGGCGCGGTACTGGTGGCCGATCCTGCGCCGTGCCGACCTGTTCGGGGCGTTGCTCATCGCGACCGTGCTGGGCTGCCTGGTGCTCACGTTCTCCTCCGCCAACCCCGAGACCGAGGTCGTCGGACCGATGGGTCTGTGGTTGTTGCCACTCGGCCTCGTCGCGATGGCCGTCTACCTGTGGTGGCACCGGCGGGCGAAGGAACCACTCATCGCCCGTGGCGCTGTGGTCGGACGCGTCCTGCCGGCCCTCGCGGTCTCCCTCCTGGTGGGCACCGCGATCGTCGCGATCGTCGTCGACGTGCCGATCCTGGCCCGGCTCACGGTGACCGATGACCAGACCGAGGCCGCGGTGATCCTCGTCCGGTTCCTGATCGCGGTACCCGTCGGTGCGCTCGTGGGCGGTTGGTTGCTGCGCAAGGTCGGCCCGGGCATCGTCTCCGCCGTGGGTCTGGCGCTTGCCGCGGTCGGGCTGTTCGCGATGTCACGGTGGAGCGGAAATGTCCTCGACACCGCTCAGGCGACCGTGGTGCTGATCGCCGTCGGGCTCGGCGTCGGCCTCGCGATCGCCCCGGTCAACGACGCGGCGCTCGCCGACGCGCGCGAGTCCGACCACGGCGTGACCTCGGCGCTGATCGTCGTCTCGCGGATGGTCGGCATGGTCGTGGGACTCGCATTGCTGACCGCCATCGGGCTGCACCAGTACTACCAGGAGATCTCGGCGATCTCGGCGCCGACTGAGGCCGACTACCGCGCGGCCGGGGTGCGACAGGTCAACACCGTCTTCCTCGGGGCGGCGATCGCTGCCACTGTGGCGGCGCTGCTGTCATGGTTCCTCGGTCGAAAGCCGTTGCAACGCATCGACGGTGAGCGGGCAACCACCGCGCTCTGATCGCTGCGCTCAGCGGCTGGTGAACTCGTAGTCGACCCATTCGGGGTTGCGGACCCGACGCTCGAACTCAGCGACCGTACCCGGCCAGAGGGTGCGGTTGCGGCCGCCCTTGTCGAGGTACCAGCTGCTGCATCCGCCCCGCTGCCACACGGTGTCGGCGCTGCGCTCATCGATCTGCGCCATGTGAGCCGGCACGACCTCCGGACGCACGCTCACCAGCTTCGCACCGCGGCGGTCACGCTCGGCGAGCAACTTCACGACCAGTTCGACCTGGGCCTCCATCATCAGCAGCACCGAGGTGTGGCCGAGTTCCGCGTTCGGCCCGAGCAGCATGAACATGTTCGGGAAGTCGGGCACGGTCACGCCGTAGTAACTGTCGATGCCCTCCTCCCAGCGCTGGGTCAGCGAGGCGTGCTTCGCGCCGAAGACATTGACCGACTTCCAGGCGGCGCTCGGATCGAACCCGGTCGCCAACACCAGCAGGTCGAGCGGGTGCTCGACACCGTCGGCGGTCACCAGACCGTTCGGTCCCGCATCGATGATCGGCTCGGTCGCCAGCTTCACGTTGCGGCGTGAGAGTGCCGTCAAGTAGTTGTCCGACAATGGAATTCGCTTGCAACCCAGCGTGTAGGCAGGCGTCAACTGCGCGCGCAGCTCTTCGTCGTCGACGGACGATCGCAGATGGTGCATGGCGCGCAGGCGCACCGCCTTCATCAGCGCGGGCTGCTTGACGAACCCCAGCGCGCGAGTCTCGTTGGCGGCCCTGATCTTGGCTCGTCGCGCCTTCATCAGCGCCGGACGGCGCTCGTACCGCTCCGAGGTCGCTTCGGAGATCTCGTGGTCGTTCTTGGGCATCACCCAGGTCGGTGTGCGCTGGAAGACGGTGAGCGCCGCGGCGTCCGCGGCCAGTTCCGGAATCACCTGGACGGCGCTCGCGCCGGTGCCGATGACGCCGACCCGCTTGCCGGTGGCGGTGGTGCCGGGCACCCAGGTGGCGGTGTGCATCAGTTCGCCCTGGAACGCGTCGAGGCCGGGGATGGCGGGGGCGGTCGGCACGTGCAACGAGCCGACGGCGAGCACCAGGTCGCGGCAGGTGACGGTCTCCAGTCCTCCGTCGGGTGTGGAGTAGGCGACCTCCCAGCGCGAGGTCTGCTCCTCGAACCACGCCTGCTGCACGGCCGCGCCGAACTGCACATGCCGGCGGACGTCGTACTGCTCGACGACGTACAGCAGGTAGTCCTGGATCTCGTCGCCCGGCGCGTAGGCGCGCGACCAGTCCGGGTTGAGTTCGAAGGAGTAGGAGTACAGGTGGCTCTCGACGTCGCAGGCCACGCCCGGGTAGCGGTTGTCGCGCCAGGTGCCACCGATCTCGTCGGCCTTCTCCAGCACCAGCACGTCGCGTCCGGCGGCCTTCGCCGCGATCGTCATCGCGATACCGGAGAACCCTGCCCCGATCACGACCATGTCGTGCTGGACGGCGGGCTGCAGGTCGGGCTGAATGGTCATGCCGAGCCGATTCCCCAGACCACTATGAGCACGATGTAGCCGACGATCAACAGCGTGCCGAGCCCGCCGATCACGATGCCGGCGATCGCCATCCCCTTGGATCCGCTGTCGTTCTGACGCTTGGCCTCCGGCAGCGCCATGAAGCCCAGGACCAGACCGATGGGGAAGCCGAACCCGCACAGACAGCCGGCCAGCGACGTGACCAGCGCCGCGATCGCCATGCCGTTGGTCTGCGGTTGCTGGGGAAAGCCGCCCGGAGGCGCGTAGCCGTATTGGTTGTCGTACTGATTGCCGTAGGGATGCGGGTACTGCGGTGCGCCGTACTGCGCAGGCTGCGCGTACTGCTGGGGTGCGCCGTAGGGGTTCTGCGGTGACTGATCGTTCACGGACGGGTCGTAGCCGTTGCCGCCGTAGGGGTTGTACTGCTCGTTCCCGGCGCCGTACGACGGCCGGCCGTAACCCTGGGCATGACCCTGCCCGTAACTCCGATCAGGCGGGGGCGAGCCGTAGGGCACTTCGCGCGTACCGGATGAGTCGTCGATCGGTTGCGTATGCGGCTTGTTCAGCGCACTCGGGTCGAGTCGCGGGGTCGCCCGGGTCGGCTCCTCGGAGTACGGGTGCTCGGGGTCGTAATTGCTCATGCTCTGCTTTCCCGGTGTTGAACGGCCGGGACGACCCTAACCGCCGCGGCTTCAGTCGAGCGTGACCACCACGGGCGCGTGGTCGGATGCGCCCTTGCCCTTGCGCTCCTCGCGATCGATCATCGCGTCGGTGACCCGGGAGGCGAGGGCAGGGGACGCCAGCGCGAAGTCGATGCGCATGCCCTGCTTTTTCGGGAAACGCAACTGCGTGTAGTCCCAGTAGGTGTAAACGCCCGGGCCGGGGGTGAAGGGTCGGACGACGTCGCTGAAGCCGGCGTCGACGATGGCCTGGAAGGCCGCACGTTCGGGTGCGGTGACATGCGTCCTGCCCTCGAAGAAGGCGACATCCCAGACGTCGTCATCGGTCGGCGCGATGTTCCAGTCGCCGGCGAGAAGGATCTGTGCGTCCGCGTCGTCGGCCAGCCAGCCCGTGGCGTCGTCGCGCAGCCGGGACAGCCAGTCGAGCTTGTAGTGGTAGTGCGGGTGGTCGATCTCGCGTCCGTTGGGGATGTACAGCGACCACACCCGGACGCCACCGCAGGTAGCGCCGATCGCGCGGGCTTCGGGTGCGATGGGTTCGCCGAAGCCGGGCATGCTCGGGAAGCCGACCGCGACGTCCTCGATGCCGACGCGCGAGATGATCGCGACGCCGTTCCACTGGTTGAGGCCGTGATGCGCGAGCTCGTAACCCTTGGCTGCGAGGTCGAGCATCGGGAACTGGTCGTCACGGCACTTGGTCTCTTGCAGGAGCAGGACGTCGAGATCGTGACGCTCGAGCACCCCCATCACTCGGTCGATGCGGGAGCGGACGGAGTTGACGTTCCAGGTCGCAATACGCACGGCCCGAGCCTAATCGCCGCCACCGACGGCCCGGGTCGGGCCGGTTCATGGGTGGGTTCATGGGTGGCGCGACCTAGGATCGGCGCCATGCCTACCGCACTCGTCACCGGCGCCAGCGCCGGCATCGGCAAGACCTTCGCCCACCAGCTCGCCGCGCGCGGCCACGACCTCGTCGTCGTCGCCCGTGACAAGAGCCGGCTGGAGGCGCTGCGCGCCGAGCTCGAAGCGCAGCACGGCATCCGGGTCGACGTGCTGCCCGCCGACCTCGCCGACCGCACCCAACTCGGCACCGTTGCCGACCGGGTCGGCGACCGGCAGCGTCCGGTCGACCTGCTGGTCAACAACGCCGGGTTCGGCCTGCGCAAGTCGTTCATCCGCAACACGGTCGAGGAAGAGGAGCAGATGCTCGACGTGCTGGTGCGCGCCGTGCTCGTGCTCTCGCACGCCGCCGCCCTGGCGATGAAGGAGCGCGGGGCCGGCAACATCGTCAACGTCTCCTCGGTGGCGGGCTTCATGTCGTCGGGCACCTACTCGGCGGCCAAGTCGTGGGTCACGGTCTTCTCCGAGTCGCTCGCCGTCGAACTCGCCGACACCGGCGTCAAGGTCACCGCGCTCGCCCCCGGCTTCACCCGCACCGAGTTCCACGACCGCGCCGGCATCAAGGCCCGCCAGGCCGCCCCCGACTTCATGTGGCTCGACGCCGACAAGCTGGTCTCCGACGGCCTGGCCGACGTCGACAGGGGCAAGATCCTCAGCATTCCGGGCGTTCAGTACAAGATCGCCGCCGGACTCCTGCGCGTCGTGCCCCGCTCGATCGTGCGCAAACCGAAGCTGGTGCGCCGTCACCGTCCGAACAAGGACTGAGCGCTCCCGCTCTAGGCTGTGAGCCGTGACTGACGCCGCTGCCGACAACTTCGCCACCACCTCCAACACCCCGGTCGACCTCGCCGCCGACCGCGCCCGCCTGCTCGAGCTCATCAAGGAGCAGGCCGTCGTGCACGGTCGGGTGACGCTCTCCTCCGGCAAGGGGGCCGACTACTACGTCGACCTGCGCCGCATCTCGCTGTCGGGCGAGGCCGCCCCGTTGGTCGGACGTGTGATGCGCGAGTTGACCAAGCAACTCGACTTCGACGCCGTCGGCGGACTCACCCTCGGCGCCGACCCGGTGGCCACCTCGATGCTGCACGCCGCCGCGGCCGCCGGCGACCGGCTCGACGCGTTCGTGGTGCGCAAGCAGGGCAAGGCCCACGGGTTGCAGCAGCGCATCGAAGGACCGTCGATCAAGGGCCGCCGGGTGCTCGTGGTCGAGGACACCACCACCACCGGCGCGTCGCCGACCGACGCGGTGCAGGCCGCCCGCGACGAGGGCGCGGAAGTCGTCGCCGTGGCCACCATCGTCGATCGCGCCACCGGTGCGCAGCAGGTCATCGAGGACGGTCTGGGCGTGCCCTACCTGTCCGCGTTCAGCCTGCAAGACGTCGGACTGGCCTGACCGGCGCCGCACCTCGCGGTCGACCCACGTGACGTGGGTCACTCCACGCCTCCTTCGGGGGTGGATCTGCGCAGGTCAGGACGCTTCACCACGCGTGGCCGCGGCGGTGAGGTCGGTGTGACCTGCGTGTTACGCAAGCAGTCGGCCGACGAAACACGGCGTCCATAGCGTTCCTCGCACTCGCTCACCGTCCGGGTGGGCACCTGCGTGCGAGGCGTTCATGGTCACCACAACCACCGAGCCGACCGATCTGGCGCTCGCCCCTCCCGTCGACACCGTCGACACCGCCGACGGGCTCGCCCGTCGGCCGGGACGTTGGCTCGACGGCTGGGACCCCGAAGACCCCGCCCAGTGGGTGGCGCACGGCCGCTCGATCGCACGGCGCAACCTCGGGTTGTCGGTGCTGGCGGAGTTTCTCGGGTTCGGGGTGTTCGCGCTCTGGGGCATCGTCGTGCCGCAACTGGCGGCCTTCGGCTACGTCGGCACGAACGCGTTGACCGACAGCCAGCAGTTCTGGCTGCTGTCGATGCCGGTGCTCGTCGGATCGGCACTGCGCATCCCTTACAGTTTCGCGGTGCCGCGGTTCGGCGGTCGCAACTGGACGATCATGTCGGCGCTGCTGCTGCTCGCGCCCACCCTCGGGTTGGTGGTCGCGCTGGAGAATCTGGCGCCCTTCCCCGTGCTGCTGCTCGTCGCTGCACTGGCCGGGTTCGGCGGCGGCAACTTCGCCTCGTCGATGACCAACATCTCCTTCTTCTTCCCGGCCGCCCGCAAGGGAGCAGCGTTGGGGCTCAACGCGGCCGGCGGCAATCTCGGCACGGCGGCGGTGCAGTTCGTCGTGCCGTTCGTGGTGGTCTGGGGAGCCGCGACGGCGACCGCCCCAAACCTCCCAGCGGCCGGTTGGATCTTCGTGCCGGCCGCGCTGTTGGCGGCATTGCTCGCCTGGCGCTTCATGGACAACCTGACGATGGCGGCGAACGACGGGCGCTCGATGCGACGGGCCACCCGGCTGCCGCACACCTGGCTGCTGTCGCTGCTCTACATCGGCACCTTCGGTTCGTTCATCGGGTTCGCAGGAGTCTTCCCGAAACTGCTGCACGACGCGTTTCCGGCCGAAGGTCTCAAGCTCGCCTTCCTCGGCGCCCTCGTGGGTTCGTTGAGCCGTCCGCTGGGCGGTATCGCCGCCGACCGGGTCGGCGGCTGGGTGGTCACCGTGGTCTCCTTCCTGGCGATGGCGGTCGGCGCCGGCGGTGCGGTGATCGCGTTGCGCACCAACGACTTCGGGCTCTTCATGGTCAGCTTCTGCTGGCTGTTCGTGTTCACCGGCGTGGGCAACGGATCGATCTACCGGATGATCCCCGCCGTCTTCGACGTGACGGCCACCGACCGCTCGCCGGCCGGTCGGGCCACGGCGGTGCGGACGGCGGGCGGCGCGATCGGGATCGTCGGCGCGATCGGTGCCTTCGGCGGGTTTCTGGTGCCGCAGGGCTTCGCGCTCTCCAAGTCGCACACCATCGACGCCGCCCACCCGGCCGGCACGATCGTGCCCGCGCTGCTGGTGATCCTCGGGGTCTACCTGCTGATGGCGGCGATCACTTGGGCGGCGTACGGCCGCAAGGGTTCTGCCCTCGGCAGCCACCGGATCTGAGGCGTGGCGATGACGCTCACCGACCTCGACTCGCCGCAGCGGCGGACGGGCACGACGGGCACGACCGGCACTGATACCGGCACTGATACGCACTGCCCCTACTGCGCGCTGCAGTGCGCGATGCGGCTCGAACCGGCTGACGACGGCAGGCTCGCGGTGCAGCCCCGTGACTTCCCGACCAACCAGGGCGGTCTGTGCCAGAAGGGTTGGACCGCAGCCGAACTGCTGGCGGTGCGCGACCGGATCACGACGCCGATGGTGCGGGACGCGGGCGGTGAACTACGCGCGGCGACCTGGCAGGAGGCGTACGAACGGATCGTCACCGCCGTCCGTGCGGCGCAACGGGCCGACGGCCCCGACGCGGTCGCGGTCTTCGGCGGCGGTGGCCTGACCAACGAAAAGGCTTACAGCCTGGGCAAGTTCGCGCGGGTCGCCCTCGGCACCGCCCTCATCGACTACAACGGCCGGTTCTGCATGTCGTCGGCCGCCGCGGCGGGCAACCGGGCGTTCGGGCTCGACCGCGGTCTGCCCTTCCCGCTCGCCGACCTCGGCGGCGCCGACGCGGTGCTGCTGGTCGGCAGCAACCCGGCCGAGACGATGCCGCCGATGACCCGGCACCTGGCCGGCGCCCGGCAGCGCGGCGGTCTGATTGTCATCGATCCGCGGCACAGTGCGACGGCGGCGCTCACCGACGACGGGGCCGGCCTGCATCTGCGGCCGCTGCCCGGCACCGACGTGGTGCTGCTGCTCGGCCTGCTGCACGCGGTGATCGCGGCGAGCGGCACCGACGACGACTACCTCGCGGCCCGCGTGGAGGGTTGGGGCGCGGTGGCAGCCGCGGCTACGTGCTGGTGGCCCGAGCTCACCCAGCAGGCGACCGGTGTGCCCGCCGATCAGATCCGGCGGGCCGCCGAACTGCTCCTGGCCGCCGCACCCCATCGCGGGGGAGCGGGGGCCTACGTCATCACCGGACGCGGCGCCGAACAGCACGCGCACGGCACCGACACCGTCACCGCAGCGATCAACCTGGCGCTCGCGCTCGGGCTGCCCGGTCGCGTCGGCAGCGGCTACGGCTGCCTCACCGGTCAGGGCAACGGGCAGGGCGGACGCGAACACGGCCAGAAGTGCGACCAACTGCCCGGTTACCGCAGCATCACCGACGCGCAGGCACGGGCGCATGTGGCAAAGGTGTGGGGTGTCGATCCCGACGCCATCCCCGGGCCGGGCCGCCCCGCGGTCGAACTGCTCGACTCGCTCGGTCGTCCCGGCGGCCCACGGGTGCTCTTCGTGCACGGCGCCAACCCCGCCGTCTCGGCACCCGACGCAGGCACCGTCCGCGAACGGCTCGCCAGTCTCGACCTGCTCGTTGTCGCCGACTTCGTGCCCTCGGCGACGGCCCGGCTCGCCGACGTCGTGCTGCCCGTGCCGCAGTGGGCCGAGGAGGACGGCACGATGACCTCCCTCGAAGGACGCATCCTGCAACGGGCCCGAGCAACAGACCCGCCCGACGGGGTGCGCGACGAACTCGTCATCTGGGCGCAACTCGCCGAACGTCTCGGTGCACCAGTGCAATTCGCGACCGACCCGATCGAGGTGTTCGCCGAGCTCGGGCGGGCCAGCGCCGGCGGCCGCGCCGACTACGCCGGAGCCGATCACGAGCGGGTGGCCCGCGAACCGGTGTACTGGCCGTGCCCCGACCGCGAACACAGCGGCACCCCACGGATGTTCCTCGACCGGTTTGCGACGCCGTCGGGTCGGGCGCTGGCGGTCGTGCCGTCGGTCGTCGGGGTCGACGACGATCTGCGCGAGGGCGCGCGCACCTACCTGCTCACCGGACGCGTGCTGCGCCAGTACCAGTCGGGCGCCCAGACCGCCCGCGTCGCGGCCCTCGGTCGGCCGGGCGAGCACCGGTTCGCCGAGGTGCACCCGCTCACCGCCCACCGCATCGGCGTCGAGGACGGCACACCCGTGCGCATCACCTCGGCGCGTGGCTCGTTCGTCGCTCCGACGCGGGTGACCACCGCGGTGCGGCCCGACTGTGTGTTCGTGCCGTTCCACGGCGACGGCGACAACCAGTTCTGCAACGACCTCACCAACCCGGCCACCGATCCGGTGAGCGGGATGCCGGAGTTCAAGGTGTGCGCGGTCGACGTGTCGCCTGCTGAGCACGGAGCAGGGACATGAGCGGCGACATGAGCGGCGACTCCAATGCACACCGCGTCGTCGTGGCCGGCCACGGCATGGTCGCGGCCCGCTTCGTCGAGGAACTGCAGACACTCGCCGCCCCGGGCGCCGTCGCGGTGACCGTGCTCGGGGCCGAACCGCACCTGCCCTACAACCGGCTCCTGCTCTCGGAGGTGATCGCCGGTCGGGCGAACATCAACGCGCTCACCCTGCCGGCCGCGTCCGAGCCGGTCGTCGTGCGCACCGACACCACGGTCGTCTCGATCGACCGCGCCGCGAAGGCGGTGACGGACGCCGACGGCGTGGTTCACGACTACGACACCCTGGTCTTGGCCACCGGCGCCGAACCACGGGTTCCGTTGCCCACCGACGATCTTCGCGGTGTGCGCACGCTGCGCACCATCGACGACTGCCGCGACCTGGCGGCGGCGGCGCGCCCCGGCCGCCGGATCACCGTGCTCGGCGGTGGGCTGCTCGGCATCGAACTCGCCTGCGGCCTCGCCCATCGCGGCGCCGACGTGACGGTAGTGCACCGGACGCCGGCCCTGATGGATCGCCAGTTGGACGCCGCTGCGGCACAGGTGCTCGCCGACTCGCTGCGCGCCCAGGGCATCGGGGTGCTGCTCGATGTCGAGGTGGTCGACGTGATCGGCCACGACGGCGCGGTCTGCGGGCTGCGCACCGCCGACGGCGCCGAGCTGCCGAGCGACCTCGTCGTGGCCAGTGCGGGAGTTGTTCCGCGCACCGAACTCGCCTGTGCGGCAGGGCTTCCGGTCGAGCACGGCATCGTCGTCGGTGTCGACCTGCGTAGCCCCGAAGACCCGGCCGTCGCCGCCATCGGCGACTGCGCCCAGGAGGAGGGCCGCTGGACCGGGATGTTGGCGCCCGGCTGGGAGCAGGCTCGACGCCTCGCCCACGACCTCGTCGGCCGGCCGGTTCGTGCCTCCGGGTCTGCCGATGCCGTCGTCACCCTCAAGGCGCGCGGACTCTCGGTGGTCACCATGGGCGCCGCCGGTGGTGCCGGACGCACGGTGACCCTCAGCGACCCGGGCGCCGGTCGGCACGTGAGTGTCGAGGTCGCGGCTGAACGGGTCGTCGCCGCGACCTGCATCGGCGCGCCCGACCTTGCGGCCGACCTCACCGCGGCGTTCGAGCGGCGCACACCCACGCCGAAGGACCCCACCCATCTGCTCTTCGCCGAGCTGCCGACCGGCACGGGCGCGGGCCAGGGTGCGGACCGCACCAACCTCGCGACCATGCCCGGCAACGCCACCGTCTGCCGGTGCAACGGCGTGACGAAGCGGGAGATCGTCGGCGCGCACGCAGCGGGTGACCGCGACGTCGAGGCGGTCGCCGCACGCACCCGGGCCACCACCGGATGCGGCGGATGCGCCTCGGCGGTGGAGGGGCTGCTCGCGTGGATGGAGGAGGTCGACCCGCCGTCCGACACCCGTCCGGCGAACGCGACGCCGTTGTCCACCCCGGCCGCGGCAGACGCGCACGCGACCCTCGGCGCTCACCCGTCGCCGGGCTCACCGTGAGCACGAATTTGCCTGCCCGAAACATTTTCGGACCTCGTGCCGAAACACGACGCACCTACTTTCGAACCATCCCGATGACCCCCGACGAAGCCAGGAGCCTGCGATGAGCCCGACCGACCCGAATCAGCGACACGTCGTCGTGGTGGGCGCCGGCATGGTCGCGCACCGCTTCGTCGAAGCCCTCCGAGCCCGGGACAACGCCGACAGCTACCGGGTGACGGTGCTGGCCGAGGAGCCGCGTCCGCCCTACGACCGCGTGGCGTTGACCTCCTACTTCACCGGCCGCGACCCCGACGACCTCGCGCTCGGGCAGGACCAGTTGTGGCGCGACCCGCTGGTGCGCCTGCGCAAGGGCGTCCGCGCGCTGCGGGTCGACCGGCTGGCCCGCGTGGTCGAATTGTCGACCGGGCAGTTGCTCAGCTACGACCACCTGGTGTTGGCCACCGGGTCGTACGCGGCGGTGCCGCCGGTGGCCGGCAAAGACCTGCGCGGATGTTTCGTCTACCGCACGATCGACGACGTCGCCGACCTGCGGTCGTTCGTCGAGAAGCTGCGGGCCGACCATCCGGGCCGGCCGGTGCGCGGAGCCGTCGTCGGCGGTGGCCTGCTCGGGCTCGAGGCGGCCGGCGCGTTGCAGGCGCTCGGCGCCGAGGCCACCGTGGTCGAGTTCGCGCCCCGGCTGATGCCGTTGCAGGTCGACGAAGGCGGCGGAGCGCAACTGCGCCGGCTCATCGAGGCGTTGGGGGTCACCGTCCGCACCGACACGGCCACCGCCAAGATCACCGACAAACGCACCGGACGGGTGCGGGCGATGACCTTCGCCGACGGCGACTCGATCGACGTCGAGGTGGTCATCTTCGCCACCGGCGTGCGACCGCGCGACGAACTCGCCCGCGACGCCGGTCTGACGATCGGCGAGCGGGGCGGAGTGGTCGTCGACTCCGGCTGTCGCACCGACGACGAACTGGTCAGCGCGATCGGTGAAGTGGCCTGCATCGACGGTCGGGTGTGGGGGCTCGTCGCGCCGGGCTACGCCATGGCGGAGGTGGTCGTCGACCGGCTGCTCGACGGTGAGGCGACCTTCCCGGGTGCCGACTCCTCGACCAAGCTGAAGTTGCTCGGCGTCGACGTCGCCTCGTTCGGTGACGCCTTCGCCACCACGTCTGGTTGTCTCGAGGTGGCCTATGCCGACGCGGTCAACGGCGTCTACAAGAAGCTCGTCGTCAGCGACGACGCCCGCACCCTGCTGGGTGGCATCCTCGTCGGCGACGCCAGCGCCTATGCTTCGCTGCGCCCGATGCTCGGTCAGGAACTCGCCTTTGACCCAGCCGCTTTGGTGGCACCCGAAGGCGGCGAAGCGGCGCAGCTGGAGCTGCCCGACGAAGCCACCGTCTGCTCGTGCAATAACGTCAGCGCCGGGCAGGTGCGCCGGGCCGTCGACCAGGAAGGGTGCTGCAGCCTCGCGGACGTGAAGGGCTGCACGAAGGCCGGCACGAGCTGCGGCTCCTGCCTGCCGCTGGTCAAGAAGATCACCGAGGTGCAGCTCGCCGCGGCCGGCGTCGAGGTCACCAAGGCACTGTGCGAACACTTCTCGATGAGCCGGGCGGAGCTGTTCGGCGCCGTGCAGGTCACCGGCCTCACCACCTTCAGCGCGATCGTAGAACGGCACGGCACCGGTCACGGCTGCGATGTCTGCAAGCCGACGGTCGCCTCGATCCTCGCCAGCCTGGGCAACGGGCACATCCTCGACGGCGAGCAGGGCGGCCTGCAGGACACCAACGACCACATGCTCGCCAACCTGCAGAAGGACGGCACCTACTCGGTGGTGCCGCGCATCCCCGGCGGCGAGATCACCCCGCAGGGCCTCATCGCGATCGGCCAGGTGGCCGCCGACTTCGACCTCTACACCAAGATCACCGGCGGCCAACGCATCGATCTGTTCGGTGCCCGGGTCGACCAGTTGCCGGCGATCTGGAAGCGGCTCGTCGACGCCGGCTTCGAGTCGGGCCACGCCTACGGCAAGTCGCTGCGCACGGTGAAGTCGTGCGTCGGACGCACCTGGTGCCGCTACGGCGTGCAGGACTCCGTGGGCATGGCGATCGCCCTCGAACTGCGCTACCGCGGACTGCGATCGCCGCACAAGCTCAAGGTCGGGGTGTCGGGTTGCGCGCGTGAGTGCGCCGAGGCCCGTGGCAAGGACGTCGGAGTCATCGCCACCGAGAAGGGATGGAATCTCTACGTCGGAGGCAACGGCGGATTCACCCCGCGCCACGCACAGTTGCTCGCCGAAGACCTCGACGATGCCGGCCTCGTGCAGGCGATCGACCGCTTCTTCATGTACTACATCCGCACCGCCGACCGGCTGCAACGCACGGCCGCCTGGCTGGAGGAGATCGACGGCGGGCTTGACCACGTGCGCGACGTGATCCTGCACGACAGCCTCGGCGTGGCCGCCGACCTCGACGCGGCGATGGCAAAGCACGTCGACTCCTACTCCGACGAGTGGCGCGACGTGCTCGACGACCCGGCCAAGCTCGCCCGGTTCGCGTCGTTCGTCAACGACGACACCCCCGACGACGACCTGCACTACGTGGTCGAGCGCGGCCAACGGCGTCCGGCCACCTCAGCCGAGCGCAGCGACCCGCAGATCGAGGTCGTCGATGCGGCGCGCCGTCCGGTGTTCCTGTCCGGTCCGACCCTGGAGATTCGCCGATGACCGATGAGATGACCGACGCGGTCACAGACGCGATGGCCGACCCGATCACAGACCCGGCGACTGCTCCCATCCACTGGACGCCGGTGGCCGACCTGGTCGCCATCCCGTTGGAACGCGCGGTGCCGGTGCGCGTGGGCGCCGCTCAGGTGGCGGTGGTGCGGCTCATCGACGGCTCGATCCACGCCGTCGGCAACCGGGACCCGTTCAGCGGGGCGCAGGTGATGGCCCGCGGCATCGTGGGATCGATCTGCGTCGGAGGCACGATTCACCGTACGCTTGTTTCTCCTATGTATAAGCAGACGTTCTACTTGGCGACCGGTCGGTGCACGACCGACGATCAGGTCTGCCTGGGCACCTGGAGCACCCGGGTGGTCGACGACCGGCTCGAGGTCGGCGAGTGCGTCGTCCCGCCGACCACGACGGATGTGTTGAGCGCATGACCCCGTTGCACGCGATGGATCTCGCCGGTAAGCCGGTGCTCGTCGTCGGTGGCGGCCCGATCTCGGCCGCTCGGGTTGCGGCGCTGCTCGCGACCGGCGCGACCGTGCGCGTGCACGCACCTACCCTGTGCGAAGACCTGCGCGATCTCTACACGTCCGACGCGATCGCCTGGAACACCGCCGCGGTGACCGCCGCCGATCTTGCCGACGTGTGGCTGGTCTCGGCCGACGAACAAGACCCCGCCGAGACCGAGCGGCTGCGTGCCCTTGCCACCGCGGCGAAGGCGTGGTTCGAGGGCGGCGACGCGCGCACCTACGACGCCGCGACGATCGACGACGCGGTCATCGAGGCCAACGTGACGCTGCGCGAGATCCGTCCCGAATCCTCGACCGGCAAGGTCGTGCTGGTGGGCGGCGGCCCGGGCGCCGACGACCTCATCACCGTGCGCGGACGCCGCGAACTGGCCCGCGCCGATGTGGTCGTCACCGACCGCCTCGCCCCCGTCGGGCTGCTGCGCAGCCTGGGCTCGACCGCCGAGGTCGTCGACGTCGGCAAGACCCCCTACCGCCACCCCGTGCCGCAGCACGAGATCAACCAGATCCTCATCGACCGCGCCCGCCGCGGGCAGTACGTCGTGCGGCTCAAGGGCGGCGACCCGTTCGTTCTCGGACGCGGCGGCGAGGAATGGATCGCGTGCCGCGAGGCCGACGTCGAGGTCGAGGTCGTGCCCGGCGTGAGTTCGGCCTTCGCCGCGCCGCTGGCGGGACTGGTGCCGGTGACCCACCGCGGGGTGGCCGCCGGCGTGCTGATGATCTCGGGTCACGACGAGGTGTCACCGGACGTGCTCGTGCAGTGGCCGCACACGATCGTCGTGCTCATGGGCATGGGGCGGTTGCCCGAACTCGCCGCGTCGCTGGTGAGCGCCGGCAAAGACCCCGCGACCCCGGTGGCGGCGGTGCACAAGGCATACAGCCCGCAGCAGCGCAGCGTGCGCGGCACCCTCGCCACGATCACCGAGCAGGTGCTGACGCAGCAGATCGGCAATCCCGCGGTGATCGTCATCGGCGACGTCGTCGGCCAACTCGCCGATCCCACCGATCTCACCGACCCCGACGGTGCTGACCCGGGCAACCCGCACGCCGTGAACGGATCTTCGTGAACCCGGTGGGCGACCAACTGGTCGGTGCCCGGGTGTTGCTCACCGGGCAGCGCCGCAGCGCCGAGCTCGCCGCAGCCCTCGAGCGGCGCGGTGCGCAGATCGCGCACGCCCCCACCCTGTCGGTGGTGCCTCACGTCGACGATGCCGAACTCCTGCGCGCGACAAAGGAGTTGATCGCCGAACCGCCGCAGATCGTGGTTGGCACGACCGGTGTCGGCTTCACCGGATGGATCGAGGCCGCCGACGCCGCGGGCCTCGCCGACGAACTTCTCGCCATGCTGCGCGACACCCGCATCATCGCCCGCGGCCCGAAGACCAGCGGCGCGCTGCGCGCCGCCGGACTCGAACCCGACTGGGTGGCTGAATCGGAGACCAACGCCGAGGTGCGCGACTTCCTGCTGTCCGAATCGATCGCCGACCTGCGGATCGCGGTGCAACACCACGGCGCCGGCTCCGACGGTCTCGACGAGGCGTTCACCGACGCGGGCGCCACGGTGCAACCGCTCGTGGTCTACCGCTGGGGGCCGGCTGCCGACCCCCGAGCCGTCGCGGACGGCGTCCGCCGCGTGGTCGACCGGGAGTACGACTCGGTGGTCTTCACCTCCGCACCCGGAGCACAGGCCTTCCTCGACAGCGCCCGCGGCCTGGGTCTGGAGCGGGAGTGTGTGGCGGCGATGGCCGTCGACGGCGGCGTCGTCGCCGCGGCCGTCGGCCCGGTCACCGCGGCCCCGTTGCGGCTGGTCGGGATCGATCCGATGGTGCCCGACCGTTTCCGGCTCGGCGCGCTGGTGCGGTCGTTGGTGGCGCACCTGCCGGTGCACGCGACACAGGCGGTCACCCCGGCGGGCACCCTGCGGGTCTGGCGTTCGGAGGCGGTGCTCGACGGCCGGCGGCTCAGCCTGTCACCGGCCGGCCTGGCGGTGCTGCACCGCCTCGCGGCCGCCGACGGTGCGGTGGTGACCCGCGAGCAGATCCTCGCGGTGCTGCCCGGCACCGCCGTCGACCCGCACGTCGCCGAGGTCGCCGTCGCCCGACTGCGCGACGCGCTGCCCGACCGTGATCTGGTCACCACCGTCGTCAAGCGGGGTTACCGCCTGGCGGTGGCCGACCGATGACGCGTGCGCTCGTCGTCTGCGCCCACGGCACCGACAACCCGCAGGGGCAGGCTGTCGTGCGCTCGATCGTCGCGCAGGTCGCGCGCCGTCGCCCCGACCTCACCGTGCGCGAGGCGTACGTCGACGTGCAGCAACCGGAGTTGCCGCAGGTCGTGAACGACCTTGCGGCGCAGCACGATTCGGTGGTGGTCGTGCCGCTGCTGCTGTCGTCGGGCTTCCACACCGAGGTTGACGTGGCGCAGGCCGTGGCGGCCCACCCGCACGCCCACGCCGCGCCCGCGCTCGGTCCGCACGCGTTGCTGGCGCAGGTGCTCGTCGACCGGCTCGTCGACGCCGGCGCGACGCTGAACGCCCCGGTGGTGCTCGCCGTCGCCGGATCGAGCCGCGCCGCCGGCGCGACGGACGCCGAACGGATGCGTGACCTGCTCGCCGAACGCTGGGCCGGGACGGTCGCGCTGGGCTATCTGGCCGCCCGGCAGCCTTCGGTGGACGACGCCGTCCGGGTGGCTGCCGCAGAGCACGGCGGCGACCCGGGCGCGGTGGTCGTCGCGAGTTACCTCATGGGGCCCGGCTTCTTCCACGACCGGCTCACCGGCCTCGGGGCACGGGTGTCGGCGCCGCTGGGCGACGACCCGCGGCTGGCCGAGTTGGTGCTGCGGCGGTTCGAGGGTGTGGACAGCTGATCCGGGAGCCGACCAGCACGTAGGCTGAGCGGCAATGCAACAGAAGGAGACTTGCTGATGACGTGGGTTCTGCTCGCCATCGTCCTGATCATCGTCCTGCTCGTGGTGTGGGGCATCTCGTCCTACAACGGCCTGGTGAAGAAGCGTAACCAGGTGCAGGAGGCCTGGCACCAGATCGACGTCGAACTCAAGCGACGTCACGACCTCATCCCAAACCTCATCGAGACCGTGAAGGGATACGCCCAGCACGAACGCGCAACGCTCGACGAAGTGCTGCGCGCCCGCTCGGCCGCGATCAGCGGCGGCGACACACCGGCAACCGCTGCGCAGAACGAGGGCCAGTTGACCCAGGCGCTCGGACGCCTCATGGCGGTCGCCGAGGCCTACCCGGATCTGAAGTCGAACTCCAACTTCCTCGGACTGCAGAACGAACTGTCGTCCACCGAGGACCGCATCGCCTCGGGTCGCCGCTACTACAACGCGATCGTCCGCGAACTCAACACCGCGATCGAGTCGATCCCGACCAAATTCCTCGCGGGTCCGGCCGGTGTCGCGCGGGCCGAGTACTTCGAAGCCGAGGGCAACGAGCGCGCCGTCCCGAACGTGAACTTCGGCACCGGTCCCGGCGGTACCGCAGGTGGTCCCGGCGGGTACAACATGCCCGACCCAGGTGACCCGGTCGAGCCGCACTCAACGCAGTACCCGCAGATCGAGCAGCAGGGTACGATGCCGAATCCCCTTCCGGGACAGCAGTATCCGCATCAGCAGTCGCAGCCGCAGGGTTACCCGCAGCAGGGTGGCCAGCAGCCGCAGGGCTACCCGGGCCAGGGCAACTGACCGCCTCGTAACAGTCGGAGCAGGACGAAAGGTCCGGACACCCCCGCGGTGCCCGGACCTTTCGCGAAGCAGTACGTCAGGCGCGCACCAGACGCAGGTATGGGTTTCGCGAGGTCCACCAAGAGAGCATCAACTTCGCAGGTCAGTGCACTTTGCCGACTACTGTGATGACGTGAGTACGGCGACGCTGCAACGCGATTCATCGGGTCTGCTGCCGTTGTGGCGCGCCGCCCAGGTGTTCCGTCTCGCCTCGCTGATCTATGCCGGTGCGGTGCAGTGGACCGTGGTCGAGCATTACGTCCGACCCTTGCTGAGTTGGGCCGTCTTCGCCCTGATGTTGATCTGGTCGGGCATCGCGGCGATGCTGCTCGCGTTCGGGTACCGCCGCCGCCGGCAGGTCGTCGCAGCCGAGGTCGTGGTGACGCTGTTGCTCATGGCTAGCACCTTGATGGTGGGCGGTAAGAACAACTATTTCGATCGCCACCAGACGGTGCCTACGACCTTTTGGGCCGCGAATGCGGTTGTCTCCGTCGCGATCCTGCTCGGTCCGTGGTGGGGACTGGCGTGCGCCGGTCTCGTCGGGCTGTCGGCGCTCGCGATCTGCAACCAACTCGACAACATCGGTTTCGACGCGACGCTGCCGATTCTGCTGACCGTCGGCCTTGCGGTCGGGATGGGAGCCCAGATCGTCCGGCGTGCCCGCGAGCAGATAGACCGGGCGATCCGGCTCGAGGCGGCCGCATCGGAGCGCGAACGACTGGCCCGGGAGGTGCACGACTCGACCCTCCAGGTGCTCGCGCTCGTGCGTCGCAGGGGCGCGGAAATCGGTGGTCCGACAGCCGAACTCGCCCGACTGGCCGCGGAGCAGGAGGACGCGTTACGCAAACTGCTGTCTCGTCAGGCCGGCGTCGAGGCGCCGGTGCCGGTGCCGGTGCCGGTGCAGCGTGACCTGCGATCACGCCTTGAGGAAGTACTGCCGACGCAGGTTTCCCTCGCCGCGCCCGGGCAACCGATCGTGCTGCCCGAGCAGATGACCGACGAGATCGTGGCCGTCGTGTGTGCCGCGATCGACAACACCGCCAAGCATGCCGGCGCCGACGCGAGGTCGTACGTCCTGCTCGAGGACGATGGCGAGGAGATCGTGGTGGCGGTGCGGGACGACGGGGCGGGTTTCGACCCGTCCCGGCTCGCCGAGGCAGCGGCCGAGGGCAGGATGGGTGTGAGCAAGTCGATCAGGGGTCGCGTCACCGACCTCGGCGGCACGGTCGACCTGTTCACCGCGCCCGGTGAGGGCACCGAGTGGGAAGTGCACATTCCGTCGACGGGAGCCGAGCAGCGATGACGACGATCATGGTGGTCGACGACCACCCGATGTGGCGCGACGGTGTCGGTCGTGACCTCACCGAGCACGGATTCGAGGTGGTCGCAACCGCGGATTCTGTTGCGGCAGCGGCGAATCGAGCAGCTGCGACCAAGCCTGACGTCGTCCTGATGGATATGCACCTTCCGGACGGAAACGGCGCACAGGCGACGGTCGCCGTGCTGGAACACTCACCGGCGACCCGGATTCTCGTGCTGTCCGCGTCCTCCGAGCGCGAGGACGTGCTGGAAGCGGTAAAGGCCGGTGCCAGCGGATACCTGGTGAAGTCGGCGAGCCAAGCCGAACTCGTGGAGGCCGTCACCGCCACTGCCGAGGGACAAGCGATCTTCACGCCCGGCCTGGCCGGTCTGGTGCTGGGGGAGTACCGCCGGATGGCGACCGTCCCGACGGGCGACGGACCGGACCTGCCCAAGCTCACCGACCGCGAGACCGAGGTGCTCCGGTTTGTCGCAAAAGGCTTGAGCGCCAAGCAGGTCGGCACCCGCCTCGGTGTCTCGCACCGCACCGTCGAGAACCACGTCCAGTCGTCCTTGCGCAAACTCCAGCTGAGCAACCGCGTCGAGTTGGCGAGGTACGCCATGGAGCACGGCCTCGACTGAGACCCGGCTCCGGTGTGAACGCCGTCGTCTGTACGCGTAGGTAGGGGAACGTTCAGGAAGTACCTATGTCGGTTGAGTAGTGCTACTCATGTCCGTTCGGCCGCGCCGAACCAGGGTTGAAGGCATGAACACGACACCGAACACTCAGCCCGGCCCGCAGGGTCAGCACCAGTACCCGAACGGCGCTCACTACAACACCGGATCCGGTCCGCAGCCGGCCTATCAATACCCTCCGCTCCGACCACAGGTCCGCCGACCGTGGTGGGAGCGCGACGGGGTCATCGGCAAGATCTTCGCCGGCGCAGGGGTCTTCGTGACCCTCATCGGCGTCGTCATGCTGCTGGTCATCGCTGCCCGAGCAGGACTGCTGCGCCCCGAGATTCGCGTGGCCGGCGGCGCACTGCTGTCCGGTCTGCTGCTCGCAGGATCGATTCGCCTGGAGTCGAGCCTCGGTGGACGCATCGGTGCCATCGCACTGGCCGCGACCGGTACCGCCGGCCTCTTCCTGTGCGTGGTCGCGGCGACCAACTTCTACGAATGGATCCCCGGAGCCGCCGGACTCGTGATCGCCGCGGCGATCGCGGCCGGCACGGTGGCGATCGCGATGCGCTGGAACTCTCAGGCTCTTGCGGTGATGATGACCGCCGGAGTCGGCGTGCTCGCCCCGGTGCTGACCGAAGGTCTCACCGTCCCGCTGATCGCCTTCCTCGTGCTGTTGCAGGCGGCCGGCTGCGTCCCCGAGTTCTCCAAGGACTGGCCGGCCATCGCAGCCGCCCGCACCCTGCCGGTGGCGCTCGCGGCGACGGTCGCCGCAGAACTGGAGTCGTACCGGGCCAGCACGCACGTCGCGGCCTACCTCGTGGCCACGATCGCTCTCGCCTCGGCACTGATGGCGAGCCGTCGCACGAACGAATGGATCACTGCCTGCGTGTACGCCGTCGCGAGTGTGCCGATGATCGTCGCCGTCACTTCGCTGACCGGTCCGGTCGCCGCGATCGCCGGCGCGGCGATCGCCGTGATGACCCTCGGCGCGGTGGTCGCCGCCCGACCGGTGGGTACCGGTACCTCTGCAGCCGCGGCTCTCGTGGTCGGTGCTGCACTGATGGCGTCCGCAGTGACCGTCACCCGCGGTCCGTGGTTGTCGGTGATCCTGCTCGGTATCGGTGTAGTCCTGGCAGCGTCCACCTACCAGGTGAAGAACCACTACGCCGCGGCGTTGTCGATCGTCTTCACCGCGGCCGGGTACCTCGCCGTCGCTGTCACGGGAGTCGGGACCTCGGTCGAGGACGAACCCGGCGTCGCGTTCACCGCGGGTCTGTTGATGACGATCTCCGCTCTGCTGATCGCGCTGGTCGGTGTGCGCCGCTACGGTGCGGACAAGGAAGGTGCCACCGCGCTCGGCACGATCGCTCTGCTGGCGAGCACCGGTCTGGTGCACCGCGGACTGTTCGCCCTCGTGCTCGGCGACGGCGGCCGCCCGGTTGCGCAGTTCGCGATCACGGTGACCTGGATGCTGATCGCTTCGGCGCTGCTGTGGCTGAGCCTACGCGTGGAGGGCAGCGCGACCGCGACCGTTTCGATGGGGCTGAGCGTCAGTGTCCTGGCGCTGGGCAAGCTGTTCCTGCACGACTTGTCCAGTCTGGACGGCATCGTCCGCGCCGGTGCCTTCATCGTCGTCGGTCTCACGCTCCTGGCGGCAGGCGCCGGGTACGCTCAGGCGTTCGCCAAGCGGGCCGCCGCACGTGGGGTGGAGGAGGAGCAGAGCGCCCCTCAACAGCCGCGCCCGATGGTGACCTGGTGAGCGGCATCGCAGACAGCGAGGCGCCCGGACCGAAGCGGTCCGGGCGCCTCGGCGCGTTCGCCGATCAGTTCTTGTGATCGCCGGTGACGATGTCGCGGGCCGCGTCCGTGGTCTCGTCGATGATCACCTCGGCCTGGCGGCGGTGGCGGACGTACTCGACGATCATCGGCAGCACCGAGAACGCCACGATGATCAGGATGGCGGTCTCCAGGTTGTCGCGCACGAACGCCACGTTGCCCAGCAGCGCGCCGGCTCCGACGATCAGCCCGACCCACAGGACGGCGCCGACACCCGACCAGGTGAAGAACCGACGGCGGTCCATCTTGGAGACGCCGGCAACGACGGTGATGAACGTGCGCACGATCGGCACGAAGCGTCCGATGACCAGGGCCTTGTTGCCGTGCTTGTCGAAGAACGCGTTGGTCTGGTCGAAGTACTTGCGTTTGATGATGCGCCCGTCCCGCTCGTACAGCGGTTCACCTAGTTTGCGTCCGATCTCGTAGCCGACGACGTTGCCGGCGAACGCGGCGATCATCAGCGCTGGGATCGACAGGTACAGCGGGATGCCGATGCCCTGGGAGCTGACCGAGAACATGCCGACCGCGAACAGCAGCGAGTCGCCGGGCAGGATCGGGAAGAACAGGCCGCACTCGATGAAGACGATCGCGAGCGAGATCCAGAAGAACGCCCCGCCGTACTGCTCGAGGAGCCACGCAGGGTCCATCCAGCTCGGGCCGAGAGCGACAGGAGCGAAAGTATGCATCACGGGACACCAGCGTACGGGGACGGATGATCGTTCCCTGAATGTCGCCCGCGAGCCGCCGTAATAGGCAGTGTCGCCGCCACTGAACGGGTGACCAATCTGCGGAATCGCCCGAATTCGGGCGGCGCCGCCCGCGGACGCTTCGGCCATGCTGCGTTCTTCTCCGCCGGCCTGTTCGCCCGGCGCATCGGTGTGGTGTCCACGGTCGTCCTGCTCGCTGCGTGCGGTGCGCCGAAGTCGGATTCGTCGAGCTCGACCAGTTCGTCTGCGGCCGGTTCGGGTACGTCGGCTGCGGCGTCCTGCGACAAGGCGTCGCTGAAGACGAAGACCGCGGGCAAGCTGACGATCGGCACCGACAACCCGGCCTACGAGCCGTGGTTCTCCGACAACACCCCGAGCAACGGCAAGGGGTACGAGTCGGCCGTCGCCTACGCGATCGCGCAGGAACTCGGCTACACCAAGGCCGAGGTGGTCTGGGCGAAGGTGCCGTTCAACAACGTGATCACCCCCGGCCCGAAGGCGTTCGACCTCGACCTCAACCAGGTCTCGATCAGCGAGGACCCTGACCCAGCTCGCCGACGAGTGGCTGTCCAAGCAGGGCGCGCCGAAGCTGTCGTGACCCGCCGCGTCCGCCCAGCAGTCGTCGTCGGGAGCCGGCGATGACCGCTGCCCCGAACGAAGCAACGACCAAGGACGACTGGACCCCGTCGGCCGTCGAGCGGGAACGGGCCGCCTACCGGGCGAGCCGGCAACGGAGATCCGCGCTCATCGCGACATTGAGCACGATCGTGGTGCTCGGTGTCGCCGGCACGTTGCTGGTCACCAGCCCGGGCTGGGCCGCCGTGCACGAAACCTTCTTCAACTGGGAGAAGGCGAAGGAGTCGTTCCCCGATGTGCTGCGCGGGCTCTGGCTGAACATCAGGGTGATGCTCATCTGCGGCGTCGTCATCCTCGCGTGCTCGATGCTGCTTGCGGTGATGCGCACGCTGCGCGGCCCGGTGTTCTTCCCGTTACGGATGTTCGCGGTGGTCTACACCGACCTGCCCCGCGGTCTGCCGTTGCTGCTGTTGCTGCTGCTGCTGGGGTTCGGCATGCCGGCGCTGGGTCTGCAGGGGCTGCCCGACACCAGCATCTTCTGGGGTGGCGTCGCGCTGGTGCTGTCCTATTCGGCGTACGTCGCGGAGGTGCTGCGCGCCGGCATCGAATCGGTGCACCCGTCGCAGCGTGCTGCTGCCCGGTCGCTCGGGCTCGGCTACGGCCAGACGTTGCGGTTCGTGGTGATGCCGCAGGCGGTGCGTCGGGTCATCCCGGCCCTGATGAACGACCTCGTGTCGCTGCAGAAGGACTCCGGTCTCATCGCGGTGCTCGGTGTGGTCGACGCGATCAAAGCGGCCCAGATCTCCACCGCCGTCGACTTCAACTTCACGCCGTACGTCGTCGCCGGCTTCCTGTTCGTCTGCCTCACGGTGCCGATGGCACGGTTCACCGACTGGTACGCGCGCAAGCAGGGCTTCCAGGGTGCGGGAGGGATGCTGTGAGCCTGCTCGAACTCGACGGTGTGCGGAAGACCTTCGGCGCGCACACCGTGCTGCGGCACGTCGACCTCGCCGTCGACGAAGGCGAGTGCGTCGTGCTCATCGGGGCCTCCGGCTCGGGCAAGTCGACGATCCTGCGCTGCATCAACCTGCTGGAGGAGGTCGACGACGGTGTCGTCACCTTCGCCGGACGCGACATCACCGACCCGCGGGTCGATGTCGACAAGGTGCGTGCCCAGATGGGTGTCGTCTTCCAGGCGTACAACCTGTTCCCGCACATGAGTGTGCTCGACAACGTCACGCTCGCGCCGGTGCGTGTGCACAAGCACGACCGAGCCGAGGCCCGCGATGCGGCGATGGGCATGCTCGAGCGGGTCGGCCTGGCGCACAAGGCGAAAGCCCGCCCCGACGACCTCTCAGGTGGTCAGCAGCAGCGCGTCGCGATCGCTCGCGCGCTGGTGAACTCCCCGCGGCTGATGCTGCTCGACGAGGTCACCTCCGCGCTCGACCCCGAACTCGTCGGGGAGGTGCTCGATCTGCTTGGCGAACTCAAGCAGGAGGGCGTCACGATGATCCTCAACACCCACGAGATGGGGTTCGCCCGCTCGGTGGCCGACCAGGTGTGCTTCCTCGACGGCGGACAGATCGTCGAACGCGGCGCCCCCGAGCAGGTGCTGGACCATTCGGAGAACCCCCGTCTGCAGCAGTTCCTGTCGCGTCTGCTGCACTGAGCCGCGTGTCTCAGCAGAACTCGGGCGACAGCCAGGTCGAGGACGAGATCGGTGTCGGGCCCTGGCCCGGCGACTGGCCGGTCGACGATTCCGGTGCCGTGCAGGCGCCCTACGACGAGCAGTTGTTGCGCGAGGGCGACCGGCGCAACGTCGAGGACCGCTACCGCTATTGGAGCCTCGAAGCGATCGTCGCCGACCTCGACACCTCCCGGCACGACTTCCATGTCGCGGTCGAGAACTGGGAACACGACTTCAACATCGGCTCGGTCATCCGCACGGCGAACGCGTTCAACGCCAAGGCTTTCCACATCGTCGGCAAGCGGCGGTGGAATCGGCGCGGCGCGATGGTCACCGACCGCTACCAGCACGAGTTCCACCACCCGACGGCCCAGGACCTCGCTGACTGGGCGGCCGCCGAGGGTCTGACGCTGGTGGGTATCGACAACGTGCCGGGCTCGGTGCCGATCGAGCCCTACGACCTGCCGCGCGGGTGCGTGCTGGTCTTCGGGCAGGAGGGGCCTGGGTTGTCGGCGCCGATGCGCGAGGTGTGCGAGGTGATCCTGCACATCGAGCAGTACGGCTCCACCCGTTCGATCAACGCCGGCGCGGCCGCGGCGGTGGCGATGCACGCGTGGATCCGTCGACATGTCTGGGGTCAGCGGCCGAGCCTGCCGATCGCCCGCCCAGACTCGCGTCGTACCGTGCAGCCATGAGCGCACGAAACGGAATGAGCCTGCTGCCCGCGACCGAGGTCCACACCGCGCCGGTCGTGGCGCTGGGACTGGTCGGCGGTTTCCTGGTCGCCCGCGAGAGCGGCATCCGCCCGCTGGGTGGCGTGCTGTTAGCCGGTTGCGGAGCACTGGCCGGACGCACCTGGCTGGCCAAGGGTGGCCCGGTCACCGCCGGCGCGCTGAGCGCTCTGTACCTGGGCGGCTTCGGCGGTTCGCACCCGCTGGCCAAGAAGATCGGCGCGTGGCCCTCGGTCGCTGCCGTCACAGCGCTCGCCGCGGGCGCGGCGTACGTCGCCTCCGACCGCCGCTGAGCTCACGCCGCGCCGGCCGAGGAGCCCGGTCGTTGAAGACCCCGGCGGGTTGAGGTTGATACTGGCCGCCTCAGTCGGCTCCACCACGACTGGATTCTGCCCGACCCAGCCTCACCCCAACGGATCAGCCGGCCTCAGCACCCTCGGCACGACGGATTTGGGGGCATCGGCTGGCAGTATTAGAGCGTGGAGTCTCGGATGGTCGCCGCTGGCGAAGAAGTCTGGCTCCACGTTGCGACGTGCGGCGAGGGCCCTGATGTGCTGGTCCTGTCGGGAGGGCCCGGATGCGTGAATTACCTGTCCGATGAGACATTGGCCCCGCACGGATTTCGCGCGTGGTTTCCCGACCCTCGCGGGGTGGGCCGTTCCGGCGGCGGCCCGCATGACATGGCGCAAGCGATCCTGGATCTCGAAACCATTCGTCACGAGCTTGGCATCGCCGCCTGGATGGTTATTGGACATTCCTGGGGATCGGACCTCGCAGTGCGCTACGCGCTGGAGCAACCTGCGCGTGTCAAGGCGGTGATTGGTGTCGCTGGTCATGGCCTGCATCGTGACCGGGAATGGTCCGACGCCTACGAAGCCGGTAAGTCGGGTGAACCATCAATCGCGATCGACTTCGTGCCGGAGATTCACGATTCCTTGTGGACATCCTTTCCGGACTGGATTCACCAGCCCACCCTCTGGCGACGCCTGGCTGACACGGCCGTCCCCATGCGCTTCATCGGAGCCGGCCACGACATCCGTCCGAACTGGCCATTGAGACAACTGGCGGCGCTCGTGCCCCGCGGCGAGTTCGAGTTCGTGCCCGACGTTGTCCACGACTTCTGGCATACAGACGGCCAGCTATGGCGTGCAACTATCACCGATGCCTGCACGCGCTATCTCTGATTCAGGCCCTCCACGCACGGCTCGCGCATGGCGGTGCGTCAGCCTCAGAGGAAGCGGGCTCCCTCGACGGAGGACTTCGGGCTCACCTTGCCGATGCGGGCGATGACCAGCTGGGTCGTCGAGTCGACGTCGCCGGTCTCATCAAGGATCACTTCGCCCGGCACGTTCAGAACGTCGTTGGCGACGTACCACTGCCGAAGCCTGTCAGGCTCGACCTTCGCTCGCATCGGGCGCCCCTCGTGTCGGCGCAACGTCTCCTCCAAGGGGACATCCAGATAGAACACATGAGCCGGTCCGCGATGAGTATCGATCAACTCGCGCAGCATGTCGCCGTAGTGCTCGGAGCAGAAGATCCCTTCGAGGATGACGTGGTAGCCGATACTGACGCAGTATCTGGCGCTCTCCGCGATGAAGGCGATGTTGTCCCCGCCCGCCACGTCATGTTCGCGCAGAACGGTTCGACGGAAGTGATCCTGGCCGATGTTCGCCGTACCTCTCCCCATGGCGAGCTGTAGTCGCCGGGCGATGGTTGTCTTGCCCGATCCGGAGTTGCCGCGCAGGACGACCAGGTGCTCACCGCTCACGCTTATGACTATGCCCTAGTCCGGGAGGTCCGATTTGCGATGCAAAGGACGCTTTCAACCCCTCGCGACCGAGTTCGAACCGACGGTGCACGCTGTCACGCGACTGCGGTCTCGGTGTGGGCGTAGTGCCAGGTGACGCCGGTGTCGGTGACGGTGGCGGTGAGGTGGTCGCGGTGGACTATGCGGTGGTGGGTGTTGCACAGCAGGGCACTGTTCGCCAACGAGGTGTCGCCGCCGGCCCACCAGGATTCGACGTGGTGGACGTCGCACATGACCGGTGGTCGGTCGCACCCGGCGTAGGTGCAGTGTTTGTCGCGGTGGATCACGGCTCGTCGTAGTTCGTCTTCCACCAAGCGTTTCTTGCGGCCGATGTTGAGGGGTTGGTTCTTCGATCCGAGGACGATCGGCAGGATCTTCGCGTCGCAGGCGAGTTGTCGGACGGTGTCGGGGGTGACGCCGGTGCCGGTGTCGCTGATCCCGAGGCCGGCGAGGATCCCGGCGAGGACGAGGAAGTCGACCGTGACGACCAACGTGGCGGATCCGCGGTGTTTGATCTCCCGGTCTGCGTCGACGGCTTCGGCGCCGAGACCCAGCAGCAACACCAGGGCGTCTGCGCGACGCTTCCCGGCGCTCCTGAGGTCGGGCTCACCGGTCTTCTGTGACGTGCCGTCTGGGCCCGGGGTGTGCCGGTGGTGCGGATCATCGCAACACGCTGATTTCGGTGATGGTCCGGCGAGCGAGTCGACGGCCTGCTTCAACTGTTCGGCGTGATCGGGCGACAGGTCGGCGGTGAACCTCACCATCCCGTTCGGTTCGTCCGACCAGGACAGTGATTCGACGCGTTGGTGCTCGTCCTCAGCCTGGTCGAGGACCTCGTCGCCGTACTGGGCGAGGATGCTCTTGGTGAGTTCCCGGACGGTTTTCGCGCCGGCTCCGACGTCGAGGGTGAGCAACCAGCCGTAGATCTCCTCGCGGCTCGCGGTCGGGATGACTGCCCGGATTTTGTCGATGTTGTCGAGGCAGGTTTTCGCGATGGTGGTGTTGGTCCGCCCCGACTGCAATGCATCTGCCAACGGTTTGTTGAGCGGGGAGCGGACGGCGTCGGCGATCTTCGCGATCCGGGAGGCGTGGGAGGGTTCGAGACCGCACTGCCACGGCTCGTCCACATCATCGGCGGAGGCGGAGCCAGGTTCGTCGACCGGCACGAGCGGCCCTGCAGCAGAGACGGTGTCGGCACTCAACACAGCGGTGGCGGACTCGCCGGTCGACAGCCGCCGCACCCACTGTGTCGCATCAGCCGCTGTTGACCGGTACACCGCACCACGCTCGATCGCGTCGGACGCGATGCTCACCATGGCTGCTTCGGTCGGTTGGTGCACCAGTGCGAGTGATCTCATCGCCGCAGTGAGTTCGGCATCAGTGAGGTTGTCGGTCAACTGCGCCAGCCGGATCACCGCGGCCAACGCGTCCGACACCACTGCCGCGCAGGCGGCAGCTTCACCCGGATACGAGTCGTGCATGCCTTCGGACAACGCCTCGAACGATTCGTCGGTGGTCATGCCGGTGCCTCCTCCCCAGGTGCTTTCGGACTACCTTCATCGTACGCTTGTTCGAGCCAGAAGAAAAGACTTTGCACGACGAATTCTCTTGAAAGACAGAAGAATTCGATACCCATCGGTATCCACAGCCCTAACCGGAAGACTGGTTTGTCCACAGGCAAATCAGGGCCGGCTGGGTGGGCTGTGGACAGGCAGTGACACCACTCGCAAACGCTGCACGTCGGCACATGGTCGATCGCCGGTGGCGCACACGGCGCCACGGCCGTTCGCGGCAGTGAGATCCGCGCGACGGGAAACTGAACGAGTTTTCTTCGCGCGGCTGTCGATGTTCGTCGACCCCGTTCGTCATGGTGATGTCAGAACACATCGAAACAAGGAGCGAACATGGCCAGGTATCTGATTCTGCTGCCGGCACCCGAGGAGTTTGCGCACGAGCCCGAGGATCTCGTATTCCCGCACCCTGACGTCGAGGAGCACTGAGATGACCGAGTACATGGTGCTGATCGTCGGCGACGCCGACCGCTGGTGGACGACGATGACGGCTGAGGAGCGCAAACACGGCTACGAGCAGTACAGCCTGTTCAGCAAGTCGCTGGTCGAGCGCGGCCACAAGATCACCGGCGGCGCTGAACTGCACGCCTCCACCGAGGCGAAGCATCTGCCGCCGGGCACGACGACCGAGACGATCGGCGGCTACTACCTGGTGGAGGCGACCGATCTCGACCAAGCGGTGGCGTGGTGCGAACTGCTGCCGGACTGCTACAGCCTGGAGATCAGGCCGGTCGTCGACATCGACGTCTCGGCGTAGATGTCGCTCGAACAGATCCACCGCGACGAGTGGGGCCGACTGCTGGCCCTGCTCGTCGCGCACTCGCGCCGCCTCGACCTCGCCGAGGACGCGCTGGCCGAGGCGTTCGAACAGGCGGCGCGCGTCTGGCCGGGAGACGGCACTCCGACCAACCCGGCCGGCTGGCTGATGACGACCGCGAAGCGCCGGATCGCCGACCGGGTCAGGGCCGAGGCGATAGCCGCCCGCAAGCAGCCGTTGCTGGCGATCGACGAACGGAATCGCATGCAGGACAACGACCGTGGTGACGAGCTGCTGCGGCTGGTGCTGCTCGCGGCGCATCCGGCGCTCGCGCCCGAGGCAGGCGCCGCACTGACCCTCCGGCTCGTGCTCGGCGTGCCGACCGGCGACATCGCCAAACTCTTCCTGGTGAGTGAGCCGACGATGGCGGCGCGGCTGACTCGCGCGCGCAAGAAGGTCATCGCTGCGGGCATCCCGCTCGCCCTGCCTGACGCCCGGGTGCTGCCCGGACGTCTCGACACCGTGGCCCAAGTCGCCTATCTGGCGTTCACCGCCGGCTACGCACCCGGCAGCGGCCCCGACCTCGTGCGGGTCGAACTGGCCGGTGAGGCAATCCGATTGGTGCGGTTGATGCGTTCGAGCAGCCCGGTTGCCCGGGCGAGCCAGTCGCTCACCGCCCTGCTCGGACTCATGCTGCTGCAGCACTCCCGGCGCGACGCACGCGTGGGCGATGCCGGTGAGTTGGTGCGTCTGCCCGACCAGCAGCGTTCGACCTGGCACCAGCACGAGATCGCCGAGGGGCTCGACCTGCTCGGCGTGCTCACCGGACGGGAGACGTCACCTGCGATCGAGATCGACGGCCCGGTCGCGGCGTCCTACCTGCTGCAGGCGTTGATCGCCGCTGAGCATGCCCGGGCCGCCCGTGCACAAGACACCGACTGGGTGACGATCGCCGACCTCTACCGGCAACTCGAAGAGCTCACCGGGTCGCCGGTCGTGCAACTCAACCGGGCCGTCGCCGTGGCCCAAGCGGGCGACCTCGACGCCGCGATGGCGCTGGCCGACGGTCTGCTGACCGAACTGCCGATCAACCACCGACTGCACGCGGTGCGGGCGGAGTTCCTCACCCGTGCAGGGCGAACGACGCAAGCCCGGGACGCCTATCGCGAAGCGATCTCGTTGTGTGCCAACGATGTCGAGCGGTCAGACCTTGAGCAGCGACTCGCGTTCGTAGTTGACCCAGAAGGTCAGTAGAGCGGCCGGACGTCGGTGCGCGCGACATCCTGGGCGGGCAAGGCCTTCGTCAACAGGTAGTTCGTGCGGATCCGGGTGGCGCATGCGCTGTCGTTGAGCAACAGATGGCCGACCTTGTTGCCGGTGACCAGCCGCGAACCGGGCGACATCGCGTGGGCCGAGCGGGCGCCGACGATCGAGGTCGCCGGGTCGTAGAGCGCGTTCATGAACAGGATCGGCGTGGCCGGACGCCGGTCGAACGGTCCGCGATAGGCGCCCTTGCCGACACCGGGCCAGCTGGTGCACAGCGAGTTGCTCCAGGCGCCGGCGGCGTCGAAGCCACGGGTGCGATCGCGCGTCGCCGCGGCCGCGCGCCAGGTGGCCCACCGGTCGTACGGGTCGAGCGAGTCGGAGCACATCACCGCCTGCCGGGTGACGTCGAGCACCTCGCCGGGCAGCCCGAAGCCCTGTCGCGCCGGCGACGCCTGGCGGTCGACCGTGGCCGCTGCCGCAGCGGGAGAGACCTGCTTGCCGGTGAGGGCGAGGTAGAGGTTGTGCACGTCGTCGAGTGCGCCGGGCACGGTGCCGTAGGAGAACCCGACGAAGGTCAGTTGCCGGTCGCCCAGGAGGGCCCGAACCTGATCCAGGTCGCGGGCGTCGTCGGCCGTGGTCATGTGTTGCAGCAGGGGGCCGCCGGTGCGCCGGCAAGCAGCCCGTACGGCGTCGTCGTGGCTGATCTGTGCGCGAGCCTCCGCGACCGTGACCGGAAAACCGGGTTCGAGACTCGGCGGTGTGGTGGTGCCCGGACGGGTCGTGCAGGAGACCTGGCTCGACCGGCCGACCCCGCGCGGGTCGACCGCGACGATGTCGAACCGATCGGTGACCTTCCGGCCGAGCATGCGGGCGAAATCGTCGACCTTCGCGGTGGCCGCCTCGCCGGGGCCGCCGGGGTTGACGAAGATTGCCCCGACCCGAGCCGATGGCACCGAGGCGCGCCGACGCTCCACCGCGATCGTGGTCGATCCTGCCGCCGGGTTGTTGCGGTCGAGCGGCACCGACAACCGCGCGCACTGGTGGGTGCGCACGTCGGCACACTTCGCCCAGCGCAGACCGGGTGTGGTCGCGGCGTCGGCCGATCGGGGCAGTGCGTTCGGCACGAGGGCGAACAGGGCGGCTGCGAGCGAACTCGCAACCAGGCGGCGGGACATCGGGCTCCGTTCGGGAGTCGTCGGTGAGGGGGTGCGGCCGCCGGGTCTCTTCGGACCGCTCGGCACGGCTGCGCACCAGCGTGCCAGACTCGTGGCAGCAGGGCGAGGAGGCCACGCTCGCCCACGAACACGAGGGAGAGACCCAATGCCCATCGCAACACCCGAGGTGTACGCCGACATGCTCGACCGCGCCAAGCGGGAGGGTTTCGCGTACCCGGCGATCAACGTCAGCAGCAGCCAGACACTGAACGCGGCACTGCGCGGATTTGCCGACGCCGGTAGCGACGGCATCATCCAGGTCTCCACCGGTGGCGCCGAGTACCTGTCCGGCCCGACGGTCAAGGACATGGTCGCCGGTTCGCTCGCGTTCGCGACCTTCGCGCAGGAAGTCGCGAAGAACTACGACGTCAACATCGCGCTGCACACCGACCACTGCCCGAAGGACAAGCTGGACGGCTTCGTCCGCCCGCTGATCGCGGCGTCCACGGAGCGGGTCAAGAACGGCGGTCTGCCCTACTTCCAGTCACACATGTGGGACGGCTCGGCCGTGCCGCTGGACGAGAACCTCTCGATCGCGCGCGAACTGCTCGACCTGTGCGAGGCCGCGAACATCGTCCTGGAGATCGAGGTCGGTGTCGTCGGCGGCGAGGAGGACGGCGTGGCCCACGAGATCAACGACAAGCTGTACTCCACGCCCGAGGACGCTATCGCCACTGCGAAGGCGCTCGGCGTCGGCGAGAACGGTTACTACATGACCGCGCTCACCTTCGGCAACGTCCACGGCGTCTACAAGCCGGGCAACGTGAAACTGCGCCCCGAGGTGCTGAAGAAGGCCCAGGACGCGGTCAAGGCCGAGTTCAACACCTCGACGGACAAGCCGTTCCACCTGGTCTTCCACGGGGGCTCGGGCTCGACCGCCGAAGAGATCAAGGAAGCGGTCTCTTACGGGGTCGTGAAGATGAATGTCGACACCGACACCCAGTACGCGTTCACCCGTCCGGTGGCCGGTTGGATGCTCGGCAACTACGATGGCGTGCTGAAGATCGACGGCGAGGTCGGCAACAAGAAGCAGTACGACCCGCGTGCCTGGGGCAAGGCGGCCGAGGCCGGCATGGCCGAGCGCATCGTCGAAGCCTGCGAGAACCTCGGCTCGGCCGGAACCCACAAGTGAGCGGCGAGAACCTGCTCGGGATCCCCGAGACCAAGCTCCCTGTCGACCCGGCCGCCCAGAAGCTCGACGACGGCGTCGACGTGCGCGATGTCGCACGCGGTTACCCGGCCTCGTCGCTGGTCTGGGCGACATTGGCCGAGGACGCATTGGACGACGGCGAGGTGATCGAGGCATACGCCTACGCGCGCACCGGCTACCACCGGGGCTTGGACTCGCTGCGCAAGTCCGGCTGGCGCGGGCAGGGTCCGGTGCCGTGGGAGCACGAGCCGAACCGTGGTTTCCTGCGGGCGCTCGCCGTACTCGCGAAGGCGGCCGGCGAGATCGGCGAGGAGGAGGAACACCGTCGGTGCGCCGACTTCCTGCGCGACTCGTCCGCCGCCGGAGCCCGCGAACTCGGTCTTTGAAGAAACCCCTGACGAACCTGTCTCACGAGGGCTGACGCCGCGTGAGACAGGTTCGACCTTTCTCGTCCGGACGTGTGCTCGTCTCGTAGCGTGAGGAGCGGCCTTTCCGATGACGGAAGGCGGAAGACGAGGAGACCACGGTGCCTGAGACAGACCCGATGACCGAACCCGCCGGACGGCGCTCGGTGCCAAGGGAACTGGACTACCCCGAAATCACGATCCCGCAGATGTTCGAGGACTCCGCGCAACGTCGCGGCAGCGCCGTCTGCACCGACTTCCTCGGTCGCACCCGCACGTATGAGCAGATCGCGGACGAGGTGCGTCGCGTCGCGATGGGCCTGGTCACCCTCGGTGTGGAGCACGGTTCGCGCGTCGCGGTGTTGTTGCCGACCTGCCCGGAGAACCTGGTCGTGACGCTCGCGGCGCTCCGTCTGGGCGCCCATGTCGTGCAGCACAACCCGCTGTACTCCGCCGGTGAATTGGAGCCGATGTTCCTCGACCACGGCGCGAAGGTGGTCGTGGCCTGGGACAACGTCGTCCCCGCGGTGTTGTCGCTGCGTGAACGCACCCCGGTGGAGCACGTGATCGGGGTCGACCTCACCAAGTCGTTGCCGGCGAAGCTGCGGCTGGCATTGCGTCTGCCGATCGCGAAGGCCAAGGAGTCGCGCAAGAAGCTGACCGCGGGGTCGTTGCCGGACGGCGCGCGACCGTTCGCGAGCCTGGGCGAACACGGTCCGCTGCCGCTCGGGCAACCCGGTCCGCGCCCGGACGACATCGCGGTGATCATGTACACCTCGGGCACGACGGGTCGCCCGAAGGGTGTGCCGCTCACGCACGCGAACCTGCTGGCCAACTGCCACCAGGGTGTCGCCTGGACCGGACTGCGATTCGGCGAAGAGCGGTTCCTTGCGGTGCTGCCGATGTTCCACGCGTTCGGGCTGACGGTTGGTGTCCTGTTGGCGCTCGTCCTCGGTGCGCAGATCAGCATGGTGCCATCGCCCGAGCCGAAGTTGATGCTGGACGCGATCAAGCGCAGTGACACCAACTTCTTCGTCGGGGTGCCGCCGCTGTTGGAGGCGATCCTGGACGAAGCCGAGAAGAAGGACGTCTCGCTGCGCGGTCTGGAGTGGGTGTTGTCGGGTGCGATGTCGATGCCCGCCGAGTTCGTCCAGCGATGGGAATCGGCTACCGGCGGACGGCTCATCGAGGGTTACGGGCTGACCGAGACCTCGCCCGTCGTCGTCGGCAACCCGTTCGACTCGACCCGCCGGGCGGGCACGATCGGCCTGCCGTTCCCCGACACCGACACCCGCATCGTCGACCCCGACGAGCCGTCCCGCGACGTGCCGGAGGGTGAGGAGGGCGAACTTCTGGTGCGCGGACCGCAGGTCTTCGATGGCTACCTCGACCAGCCGGAAGAGACCGAGAAGGCATTCGTCGACGGTTGGTTCCGCACCGGTGACCTTGCCCGTCACGACGGCGAGTACCTCGTGATCTCAGGCCGGTTGAAGGAGCTCATCGTCACCGGCGGGTTCAACGTGTCGCCGATCGAGGTCGAGGCGGTCCTGTGCAAACACGAGTCGATCCGCGACGTGGCCGTGGTCGGCATGCCCTCCTCGCGCAGCGGGGAACAGGTCGTTGCGGCCGTTGTGGCCGACGGAGAACTCCCGTCGAACGAGGAGTTGCGCGCATGGGCCAAGCAGCACCTCACCGCGTACAAAGTGCCGCGTCGCTTCGTCGAGGTGGAGGAATTGCCCACCAACCTTCTCGGCAAGGTCGTGCGACGCGAGGTCGTCGACCTCATCCCGGACGAGTGAGGACTACCGGAAGTTGATCGAATTCCCGTGCGGATGAACGGTTCCCAGTAGTTCGGGTGCGATCTCAGCGTCGTCGCGCCAACGCCGCAGGCCGACGTGGGTTCCCGTCAGACGGTCGGCGTCCGCGTGGTCGTCGCGGACGTCGGGCAGGCCTGGGACGCAACCCGGCGGCTCGGCGGTGACCCAGCTGACCGGGCGAGCGGATGCCACATCATCAAGGGTTCGCGCGATCAGCGGACGTCGTTCGCGCGGCAGGTAGGTGACGGCCCAGGAGGAGAAGACCACCAGGTGGTCGTCCCCGCGCTCGATGACGCCGGGGAGCGCGTCGACCATGTCACCGCGAACGAGCGTCGGTGGATGGTCGCGCAGTCCCTCGACCGCCGCGTCGAAGCGTTCCACCCGACCAGGCATCTCCGGCCAGATACAGGCACGCAACCAGCGCAGGTCGTCGATGTCGTCGGGACCGATCGGATCGGCGTCCAGACCGATCCGCCGTGCGATCGGTGGGATACGGAGTTCGATGGCGGATCCCAGGTTTTCGGCCTCACAACGGACTCGGGCATGTAGCGGGCCGAACGCCACGTCGCCGACTGCCACTCGATAGTGCTCGATGTTCAGCAGGAAGCCGGCGCTGGCACCCAGCTCCAGCAACGTGATCGGGGTGTCGGGCAGGTCGGCACATGCACGGGCCACCATCGCTCGCACGTAAGTCGAGCGGTTGACCTCGTTCGTCTGCGTCGTCCGGGTCGCGACCACCTGCGACAACTCGTCGTGGAACTCGGTGATCGCTCGTCGGACATCCGGCCACGGGTCCTGAGCCGGGCGTGCCCTGGGGGAGAACCAGTGTGCCGCAGGTGAATCCGGACGGCGCATCGCCAAGTCATGCAGCGCAGCAAGCAGGAGCACGGGACGGGCCTGTCCCGGCGCAGCCCGGCACAGAAGGTCGATCGCGTCCGGGTCGTCCGCCATGCCCGCGACGATCGCTGCGTACACCGGTACCTCGGAGTGCATCGAGGCGAAGTCGAGGCAGCGCTGCCTGGCGACCTCGGGGGAGTCGGCCGTGTCTCGAACGTCAGGCATGTCGCTCCTACCGGTAGCTGATGAGGTCGCGGTCGTGCTCGAAGTGGCTGTGGTCGTTGTAGCTGAGCAGGGTCGGCGTCGGACGGCGCCCGCGCAGGAACTTGCTGACCGCGCCATTGACGGCCACTTCGTTCAGTCGCCCCCAGGCCTTCGCCACCTCGGGGCCGGCATCATTCGTACCAAGAGTCGACAGTGCGGCAAGCACGGCGATGGGTCCACCGGAACTTGACACGACCGCCGTGCCCGGTCGCTCGGCCAGTTCGGTGGCCGCCTCACGGACCCGCCGAACGAACGTGGGGAAGGACTCGCGATAGTCGCCGTCGTGTTCACCCCCGGTCCAGCGGTCGACCGACGCGAGGAAGAGGTCCTGGAACGCCCGCGCCGGATTCTCTTGCGCAGCAAGGGCTTCCAACAGCGCGGGCCGGGTCGCGTACTCCGGGTGGGCAGCGGCCAGCAGGCCGTCGTGATCGAACTCGTCCCATCGGTCATCGGTCTCGACCGGGCAGGACCAACCACTTGCGGCGGTGATGCCTGAGGCCGTCTGGCCGTGGCGACGCAGTGACCCACGCACGATGACCGCGGGCTGCGCCATGCGCTCGCCCAGGGCACGCCCGGTGACCCCCGCCTGATGTTCGCCGAGCGGCGACAACAGGTCGTAGTCGTCGCCGGTGATGGATGCCTGTCCGTGGCGGACGAGGATCAGCAGACTCATTCGGGACCTCTCGTGAGCGGGGGCTGCGCCATTGTCCAACACCGGCGCGGCGTCGTTAGATTGGCGTCCGTGGACGGACGACTCGCGGTTCTGGGTGTGGACGCGATCGGTGAGGCCCTCTACCGGCAGGTGCTGCGCACACCGGGCCGGGCCTTGTCGGCCCACGTGCGTGAACTCGGTTGCTCCGATCACGACGGCGAACGCGAGGTGCAGCAGTTGCGCGTCCACCGCCTCGTCCGGATCTCCCAGGACGGGACGCTCAGCGCGGATCACCCCAGGGCGGCGCTCGAACGGGTCGTTTCGGTCGAGGAGGCGAAGCTGGCCACCCGTCGGCAGCAACTCGCTCGCCTGCGCGACTCGATCGATCAGTTCGCGACCGATTACCGCGTGGGACAGGAACGTTCGTCATCCACCCCGCCCACCCGAGAGCGGGTCGACGGGGCCCTGCTCACCTCCATGCACGAGCAACTCGCCGCGTCGAGTGTCGGGCCGATCCGGCGGACCCGTGCTCACCCGCCCGACCGGGACCCGACCGAATACCCGACCACGGTCGGCCAGGTCGAAGCGGGCCGTGAAGTGCGAACCCTCTACGTCGCTTCGGCCGTCGACGGCAGTGCCGGGTGGATGCAGCGTTGGGCCGACGTGGGTGAAGTGCAGCGGGTCGCGCCGTCAGTGCCCTCGGAGTTCGTGTGTTTCGGCACCGACGCCGCGCTGGCGACGACGCAGTGGGGCAGGTCGGACGGTGACTGGGTCATTCTGCGCGACCCGATGGTCGTGGCCGCGTTCGTCGAACTGTTCGACCGGCTCTGGGCGGGCGCCGCGACGGCGCCCGATGATGTCGACGGCGACGGACTGCTCGACCTGATGCGTCAGGGTCTGAAGGACGAGGCCATCGCGCGCGTTCTGGGCGTCTCGCTGCGCACGGTGCGTCGTCGGATCGCCGCCTTGATGGACGCGCACGGGGTCGAGACGCGGTTCCAGCTCGCTCTCGAGGTCGCCGAGCGCGCCGACCGCAACCGCTGAACACGACGGCAGCGAGACGCCCCGGCCGCAGGGAAGAGCCGGGACGCCTCGCTCGATGCGTCGGTGACGATGTCAGTGACGCATCCGTACACCGGTCAGTACTGCACCGGTGCGGTCACCGAGATGTGCAGGTGGTCGTAGTGACCGAGGGTGACCTGCCCGGCGTGGCGGTGCTCGCGCCAGCCCTTCTCGTTCAGACCCGGCTTCTTGTTCCAGATCTTGTTCTGCCAGATGACGTACTGGACATCGAGCTTGCCTGCGTACTTGCGCAGCCACGCGGCGGCCTGGTCACCTTCCTTCTTGGTCGCGCCCTTGGGGAAAACCCCGAACCTGCCCGGGAAGCAGTCGATCGCATTGCCGGAGTTGTGGTCCGACTTCTGGCCTGGACGGTAGGCACTCACGTCGCACTGGATGCCCGGGAACGCCTTGGCCATCTCCTTGCGGACGTGCGCGGCCCGCTCGGTGAGGTTCGGTGCCTGCGACATCGCGCTCGGGTGCGGGTTGTTACGCGGCGCCTTCGGCAAGGAGCCGTTGGTGCTGCCGGACCCCTTGCAGACCGGGATCCACAGGTTGGTCTTGATGTACGCGTGCGACACGTACTTACCGGGGCCGATCTTGTCCCACCAGTTCGTGGTCGACCGGGTGCCCTTGACCCACTGGCCCTTCGTCCGGCAGGTGATCTTGACCTTCGCTCCCTTCTTGAGCGAGCCGACGCGTGCCTCGTCGGTGGACGGTCCGGACCGCACCGACAGCGGATCGGACTTCGTCATCACGGTGCCGGTACGGATCTTGGACCCCTCGGCATGACTGACGGCTGCGTGTCCACCGACTGCGGTGCCCGCCATGAGCGACGTGCCGACAACGGCGTAGACGATCTTCTTGCGCTTGGATACCTGCATGGGTGTTTCCTCCCTGTGCGGTCGGGGCTGAACCGTGCCCCGGCGTCCGGCCGGGCTGTTCCCGAGCTGCGGACATGGAGTCGATGCAGCCGGGTGTCAGGAGGTGCCGTGTCAGAGGGAGCGGTGAACAGTCGATGGACGTCAGACGCCGTGTCAAACACCTGCCTGACAGTGCCGATGACCGTAAGAAAGGCCTGAAACGATGCCGATTTCACCCTCTCCGCGCCGTGACGTGATCGAGGCGTTCGCGAAGCAACTCCTGGATGTACGTCAGAGCGCCGGACAACCGTCCTACCGGGAGATGGCGAGCCGGTCGGGCTGTATCTCACACACGACATTGCACGAAGCCGCAGCAGGACGCCGGCTGCCGACCTGGGAGACCGCCGAACAGTTTCTGCTCACCTGCGGGGCTGATCCGACCGCTTGGCGGCATGAATGGCAGCGGGCACAGCGGTTGCAGTGGATCGGAGCAGGCCGCGAACCGGATGAACCGGTTCGGGACATCGGCAGCCCGCCGGTCAGCCCGGACGGTCATGCGCCGGATGCTCGGCGATACCTCTTGGCAGGCGCGATCGGAGCGGCAGCCGTCCTCGCGGCAGAGGTGGCCCTGAAGATCGGCATGCGGGCCTGAACCTCCGCTGAACGCAACTCGCCCCGGGAGCCGATGGCTTCCGGGGCGAGTCGCGGTTCACACAGGGATTCGTTCTTCGTGTCGATCACTGTCCTTTTCTCTGGTCGAACACCGACACCCCTACGACCGGCCGACCCCGGCGTCAGGCACCACATCGCGGGGAGCCATTGACACGGAGCTGACGTCTTACACCCGTTGACACGCAGTCGGACACACGAAGGAACAGGAAGATGACGAACGCGTCGCCGCAGCCGGGCACGAACGGTGCAGGGAACAACGGCACCGATCGTCGTCAGGTGATCCTCGGTTTCGCCCAGGCCCTGTCGGACGTCCGGCAGGCAGCCGGACAGCCTTCCTTCCGGCAGATGGCCCAGACCTCCGGGTGCATCTCGCACGCCACGTTGCACGAGGCGACCCGTGGCAAGCGACTGCCCACCTGGGAAGCGACCGAACAGTTCCTCATCGCGTGTGGGGTCGATCCGCACCCGTGGCGCGAGCAGTGGCGTCGCGCGAACCGATTGGTCAGTCGCCCGTCCACCGGGCAACCAGCTCAGCCGACATCCCGACCGGCCGTGACCGGCACTGCGACCGGCACCGCCTCACCGACCCGTGAACCGGACCGTTCGCAGCTTGCCGGCCCGTCGTGGAGTCCTCCCGGAGAGGAAGGCGATGAACGAGTGAAGCAGCTGCGGACCGAAGTCCCGAACACGGGACCGACCAGGACGATGCCGGTATCGGTCCGTACGCGACACGTCGCACGCCGCTGGGAGAAGCTCGGCACTCTGCTCGCTGCCATCGTCCTCATCGTCGGGGGTTACGCGGCTGCGTCCTGGACCCAGCAGTCCTCGTCCAACACCGCGAACGCGACATCGCCCACCGTGAGCAGGCCCTCTTCGACATCTTCGCCGTCGTCCGTCGGTTCGGTGCCCTGCCCGCGCCCCAACGAATCCAGCGTCCGCTCCTGGAAGTCCTCCCGCATCGACGGTGCGGCGATGGAGTACCGGTCCGGACGTCTCTCGCTGTGCGGGAAGGTTGCCGCCGGCGAGACGACGAAGCAGGGATTCACGCTGAAGAACACCGGCACGACGAAGATCTCGGGATGGACCGTGCACATGGTGAAGTCGACCGGCACATGTCTCACCGACGCCGACCGCACCGGACGCATCGCGGACCTCGACCCGGGCGAGACGTTCTCCGCGAGCATCGCTTTCCAGGCGCCCGATCGCGCCGGTGGGTGCAGCGCGGAGTTCGAGATCCGGGACGCGTCCGGCAAGCCCGTCTTCGACGAGGGCTTCACCGTCCCGTTCGCGGTCGTCGTCGCCTGAGCACAGCAGATCGGTGGCCGGTATCGTTGGCCTTTACGAGCCGGCCGACTGGCCGGCCTCGTTCCGTGACGGAGGGGTCTGAGCAGTCATGCCAGCGATCGTGCTCGTCGGTGCCCAGTGGGGCGACGAAGGCAAGGGCAAAGCCACCGACCTGTTGGGCAGCCGCATCGACTACGTGGTGAAGTTCAACGGCGGTAACAACGCCGGTCACACCGTGGTGATCGAGCAGCCGGACGGCAGCCGCGAAAAGTACGCGCTGCACCTGCTGCCCAGCGGCATCCTCACCGAGGGGGTCACCCCGGTCATCGCCAACGGCGTCGTCATCGACCTGGGTGTCCTGTCCGAGGAGATCGACGGCCTCAACGCGCGCGGCATCGACACCAGCCGCTTGCAGATCAGCGGCAACGCGCACGTCATCCCGAGTTACAACAGGGTGCTCGACAAGGTGACCGAGCGCTTCCTGGGCTCGCGCAAGATCGGCACCACGGGTCGCGGCATCGGTCCGACCTACGCCGACAAGATGAACCGCATCGGCATCCGCGTCCAGGACCTCTTCGATCCCTCGATCCTGCGCCAGAAGGTCGGTGCCGCGCTCGATGTGAAGAACGAGTTGCTGGTGAAGATGTACAACCGCCGCGCCGTCGAGGTCGACGAAGTGGTGGAGGATCTCCTGCAGTACGTCGAGCGGCTGCGTCCGATGGTCGTCGACTCCTCCCTCGAACTGTCCAAGGCGCTCGACCGCGGCGACACGGTGCTGTGCGAAGCGGGTCAGGCGACCCTGCTGGACGTCGACCACGGCACTTACCCGTACGTCACCTCGTCCAACGCGATCTCGGCCGGCGCCTGCACCGGCGCGGGCATCCCGCCGACCCGCATCGACCGCGTCATCGCGATCATCAAGGCCTACACGACCCGCGTCGGCGAGGGTCCTTTCCCGACCGAGTTGCTGGACGACAAGGGCGAGTTCCTGCGCAAGCAGGGCGCCGAGTTCGGCACCACCACCGGACGTCCGCGTCGGTGCGGTTGGGTCGACACGGTGATCGGACGCTACGCGAATCGCGTCAACGGCGTGACCGACTTCGTCCTGACCAAGCTTGACGTGCTGACGGGTCTGGAGACGGTGCCGGTGTGCGTCGCGTACGAGGTCGACGGTGAGCGCTTCGACGAGATGCCGATGAGCCAGTCCGACTTCCACCACGCGACGCCGGTCTACGAAGAGCTCCCAGGTTGGTTCGAGGACATCTCGCACTGCCGCACGTGGGAGGAACTTCCTGAGAACTGCCGCGCGTACGTGGAGTTCGTCGAGCAGCAGATCGGCGCTCGCATCTCCGTGATCGGCGTCGGACCGGGACGTGACGAGGTCATCGTCCGGCACGACCTGCTCAACGACTGACGTGCCCTCGAGCGTGCTTGTGGCCGCCGAGGCGGTCCGCGACACCCCGTCCTGGTTCGTGGCGACCATGTGGACGATCAGCCTGGTGATGATCGGGTCGGCGGCGTGGGCCTTGCTCGCCGCCTGGCTACGCCGCGGTGACGGACCGACCGAGGGGCGCCGCGCTCAGTCGAGCTGTCTGGCGGTCTTCGCGGTCCCCACCCTTCTGCTGGGGCTGTTCTTCCTGAGTTGGGCGATCGGGATCAGCTGAGTCCGACTGCGTCCGCCGCGGTTGTCGACCCGACGGGGGTACCACCGCCGCTGGATCGGGACGTGGGCCGGCTGGTTTCGGTCGGTCGGGACGGCCGGTCGATCGCCCGTAGAATGGTCGACCGTGACTGACGTGCAGCTTGACGACTGGGTTTCCCGACTGGCCGACGAAGTGATCGCCGACGCGGACAAGCGCGGCATCAAGGTCGTGTGCGCGTCCGGCATCTCACCGTCCGGCCCGATCCACCTCGGCAACCTGCGCGAGGTGATGACCCCGCACCTGGTGGCCGACGAGATTCGCCGACGCGGCATCGAGTGCGAACACATCATCAGCTGGGACGACTACGACCGGTTCCGCAAGGTGCCCAAGGGCATTGCGGGAGTGGATGATTCGTGGGCCGAACACATCGGCAAGGCGATCACGTCAGTGCCGGCGCCGCCCGGATCGAGAGCCGACTCCTGGGCCGCTCACTTCCGAGAGCAGTGTGAGCGCTCCCTGGCCGAACTCGGTATCACCTACCGGTCGATCAGCCAGACCGAGCAGTACACCTCCGGTGCCTACACCGATCAGATCCTGTTCGCGATGAGTCAACGCAGCGAGATCGACAAGGTGCTCGACCAGTACCGCACGCTTGCTGCCAACTCCACCGCACAGGTCGACAAGAAGTTGGACGCCGAGCAGGCCGCTGCGGCGGCCGAAGCCGCAGAGGGTTCAGGGGCAGCGTCCGAGGACGATGGCGGTTCGGGATCCGAGTACTACCCGTACAAGCCGTACTGCACCGTGTGCGACAAGGACTTCACCAGGGTCACCGGATACGACCAGACCACAGCGGAACTGCACTACGAGTGCGAGGCATGTGGCCACACCGAAACGGTCGACCTGCACACCTTCCACCGCGGCAAGCTGGTCTGGAAGGTCGACTGGCCGATGCGGTGGGCCTACGAGAAGGTCGTGTTCGAGCCGTCCGGTGTAGACCACCAGTCACCCGGTTCGTCGTACGCGGTCGGACTCGAGCTTGCGCCGATCTTCGGTTGGCAGCGTCCGATCGGGCCGATGTATGCGTTCGTGGGCATCAAGGGCATGGCGAAGATGAGTTCCTCGAAGGGTGGCGTGCCCGTCGCCGAGGACGCGCTGCAGATCATGGAGCCGGCTCTGCTGCGCTGGCTCTACGCGCGCCGCAAGCCGAACCAGGCGTTCGACGTCGCCTTCGACGCCGAGATCCAGCGCATGTATGACGAGTGGGATGCGTTGCAGCGCAAGGTTTCCGAGGGCAAGGGCCAGGCCGGCGATGTCGCGTCGTACACCCGCGCTTCCAGCACTTCCGCCGGCGAACTGCCCTCGACGCCGTACCCGGTTGCGTACCGCACGCTCGCGTCCATCGTCGACATCACCACGGGAGATGAAGCACAAACGCTGCGGATCGTCGGTCAACTCGACCCCGAGAACCCGCCTGCTTCCCTCGAGTCACTGCGCCCGAGGTTGACCTGCGTGGAGACCTGGGTCGCCACACGCATGGCGGACGAGGACAAGACTGTCGTCCGGGCGGAGCCCGACGCCGCAGCGATGGCCGCGCTCAGCGACAACCAGCGTGAATCGCTGCGAATCCTGCTGGACGGCAATGGAACCGAGCTCGGCGCCATCGAGGACGACTGGTCGCTCGACGGTCTGACCCATCAGGTCTACGGCGTGCCCAAGGTGATGCAGGGCGAGAGCCCCGACTTTCGACCCGACCGCAAGAAGGAGCCTGAACTCGCGGCCGCCCTCGGCGCCGCCCAGCGGGAGTTCTTCAAGTTGCTGTACAACCTGCTCATCGGCAAGGACACCGGCCCGCGGCTGCCGACGCTGCTGCTCGCGATCGGTCCGGAGAAGCTGCGCGCATTGCTGGGCTGAGCGCGCTCAGGCCGTCGGGTCCTCGCGGATCCGCTCGTGGTGGTGGATCACCTCGTCGATCACGAACCGCAGGAACTTCTCCCCGAACTCGGGGTCGAGTTGCGACTGCGCCGCGAGCGTGCGCAACCGTGCGACCTGACGTTCCTCACGGGACGGGTCGGCCGGCGGCAGGTCGTGCTCGGCCTTGTACTGGCCGACCGCCTGGGTGATCTTGAACCGCTCGGCGAGCAGGTGGATCAGCGCAGCGTCGATGTTGTCGATCGACTGCCGGTAGGAGCGCAGTCGCTGGTCTTCGGGGCCGTTCGAGTCATCCACCCCTCGATTCTCGAACACCGCTTCACCGGCGGGCCGACCGCGTCCGTGGAGTGGGCAACGGATGTCCTTGGGGATCAGGCCGGGTGGACGACCGTCATCCGGTGCGCTGCACGGGTGAGTGCAACGTAAAGCACGCGGACACCGCCGGGAGACTCTCGCGTTATCTCGTCTGGATCGACGATGACCGTGGCGTCGTACTCCAGTCCCTTGGTCGACATCGGGTCGATCAGGATGATCCGCTCGTCTGAATCGTTGAGCGAAGCGCCAAGTGCTGCAGCCCATTTCGCGGGTGTCACCACTGCGACGAGTCCCTCGACCTCGCCCAGCAGATCCTGAGCGGCGGTCACGGACGATTCGACGACATCAGGTGCTTCGAGGTCCTGTGGGCACACACCTGTCTCGCGCACGGCGTCCGGGATGTCCGCGTCGGGCACGTGCCGACGGACGACCTGAGCCGCGTACTCGAAGATCTCGCGGGCGTTGCGGTAGTTGGTGGTCATGTGGAAATGTCGGCGTTCCTTCTTGCCGAAGGCTTCCTCGCGGGCCCCGAGCGCCTCGGCCTCGTCCGGCCAGGACGACTGCGCGGCATCACCGACGACCGTCCATGACGCGTACCGACCACGACGGCCAACCATTCGCCACTGCATGGGGGAGAGGTCCTGTGCCTCGTCGACGAGCACGTGGGCGTACTCGCCCCAGCGACCGATCTTGCCCTGCAGCAGCCGTTCGCGGGCGTCGGTGGGGCGCCGCTCGAACTGCACTTCCTGCGCGGACGCGGCCTGTCCGGAGGTGCGAACCTCCTGCACGTCGTAGGCCGACGGGTCGTCGAGCAACTCGATCTCGTAGAACCCGCGCTCCTCGGCCTGGCGTTCGACGACGAGCCCGAGCCGGGCCGAGACGTCGTCGACCAGGGCGGCGTCGGCGACGCTCCACGCGCCGGTCGCGAGAGCGGCGTCCAGCGAATCGCCGAGCGCGTCCCGCTCCTGTGTGGACAGCAGACCGTCGCAATACCGTTGCAAGCGTCCACGATCGGTCATCCAGAGCAGCACCTCGCGGGGGTCGACCTGGGGCCACCACTGGTTCATGAACGACTCGACTTCGAGGTGGTCGCCGAACCGGTCGAGGAACTCCGACTTCTCCAGCGCGCCCACGTGTGGCCGCACCTGGGTCCACGCTGCCTCGCCGAGTGCGTCCTGCGCGGCAGCGGTCGCGGCGTTGTGCTGGTGATGACGCAACACCCGGCGGCGGATGTCGAGCAGTCGATCCCCTTCGATGCGCACCGGGTGACCGGAGATCATCGCCCGGAAACGTGTGGGTGCTCCCGGCGGCAGGTCGCGGGCGGCGCGGCCGAGAACCGGGCGGATTCGGAGGGAGCCCTTCACAGCTGCCGCGGTCGGCTCGTCGAGGCGGGTGGCGGTGATCCCCTCGATCACGTCGCCGAGCGAGCGCAGGGTGACGGTGTCCTCGCCGAGGGAGGGAAGAACACGCTCGATGTAGGCGGTGTACGCCGAAGAAGGACCGATGACCAGGATGCCGCCGTTCTCGTACTTGCGGCGCTCGGAGTAGAGCAGGTAGGCGGCGCGGTGCAGTGCGACGACCGTCTTGCCGGTGCCCGGGCCACCGCTGATCTCGGTGACGCCGCGGGCGGCAGCGCGGATCGCCTCGTCCTGGTGCTGCTGGATGGTGGCGACGATGTCGCGCATCTGTCCGCCGCGGGTGCGGGTGAGCGCAGCCATCAGCGCGCCGTCGCCGACGACCACCATGTCCTCAGGCGCCTCGGGCACCATCAGGTCGTCCTCGATGCCGATCACCTTCACGCCGCGGCTACGCAGCACGCGGCGTCGGATCACGCCCTTGGGATCGACCGGGGTCGCCTGGTAGAAAGCGGCTGCTGCGGGTGCGCGCCAGTCGATGACGAGCGGTTCGTACTCGTCGTCGCGGACGCCGAGGCGCCCGACGTACCGCACCTCGCGCGTGTCGCCGAGGTGGTCGGGTTTGTCGTGCTCGATGTCGAGGCGTCCGAAGACCAAGCCCTCGTGCTGGGTCTCGAAACTACGGCGACGGTTGCTCGCCTGGAACACCATCACGTCGCGTTCGAACAGGCCGGTGATCTCCTCCTCGCGTACTTCGCCGGTGCGTGAGGAACGGCCACGGGTGTGGCCCTCGGCCTCGACGAGGGCAGCCCGGTCGGCCGCCTTCTTCAGCTCGGCGTACACGCGGTCGACGTGTGCCTGTTCGCGAGACAGTTCACTCTCGATGGCGGGCGACACCGCATTCGTCGAGGACGTCGTCATTGCTTCCCCCAGCTTCGGTCGGGGACCGTACGCGTGAGCGCAGATCTCAACAGGCCGCGGCGGTTCTCGCGTGAGTTGCGTGGACCGCGCAAGTGCAAGAGTTTACGCAGGGTGCCGAGCGTGCTCAGATCAGACCGTCCTTGGCGGCGAGTACGCCGGCCTGGAAGCGTGTGGTTGCGCCGAGACGGTCCATCAATTCGCGCACCCGGCGCTCGACGGTTCTCTGGGAGACCTTGAGTCGTTTGGCGATCACGGAGTCGGTGGTGCCCGACGAGAGCAGTTCCAGGATGCGCTTGTCACGGGCATCGAGTTCGCCCGAAGTCTCCTGGGCAAGGCGCCACTCGCGACCCAGTCGCCAGGCCCATTCGGCCACGTTGCTGACGGCGGCCGCGGCGCCCGGAGTGCTGATCATCAGACCCAACGCCTCACCGTCCGGACCGTGCGCGTCGATGACCGCCAGACCTCGATCATTGACGATCGCGGAGAAGGGCAGGCCCGAGTGAAAGCGGTACAACTCGCCGGTGCTCTGCCGGGCGGTGACGACCTCGTTGAAGCGGGGGTGCGGGATCATCGACGTGTCCATCGTGACGCGAGCCGCGAGCTTGACGCCTTGTGCATTGCGGACGGGGGTCACGTGAAAGTCGGTCGGCAGTCCCAGCAGGTAGCGGGTGTACGGCGAGTTGTTGCGCAGCCCGACCACCTGAGTGCCGGACCTGGCCAGCAGTTGTTGGGTGGCCAGCGCAATCTCCTCGACACTGTTCAGGCGGTCGTAACCGCTCGGGTCGGGTGCATCGGCCGAACGATTGGCGTAGCTGCGGGATAGGGCAGAGGTGGACGCACGGATCGTCGTCGCGTACTCCTCCAGTCGGGCGGCGAAGGCGGGCAGTGCAATGTCCGGCGGGATCGCCTCCCACACGTCGTACCCGAGTGGACGAGCCAGGCTGCGACGTTCGAAGGCACGCATGCTCTTGTCGACGTACTCGGGCTCGAAGCCCCGACGGACGAATTCGTTGCGAGTGACCGACGGTGCTTCGAGCAGCGCCAGGTAGATCTCGGTGTGGTCGTCGGTCAGATCGAAATCGCCCACGATGGGAGGCGGCGGATTTCTGCTGTCCTCGCGTTGTTTCTTCCTCGTGTCGTCCATGCTCGTCCCCTCCTACCCGGCCCGTGCCCGACTCAACTCTTCGCCAGCGTACTGTCGGTTCACCGCCAGCGTCACAAGGCCGTCACGGTTTTTCTGGACATGGGCCGCTTCCGTGCGTAATAGTTGAGTCAACAACATTCCCGTTGTGCGAGCCCTTGAGCGCGTCGCCGAGTCCCCCTCCGGCCGACCCCAAGGCTCGCGGTGGGGCTCCTCCCGAGAGACCTCCCCCCTGACTTTCGGGAGGGCCCTGCCGTCTCTCTTTCTCGTTCCCGGCTCGGATCCTCGGTGGCTCCGGGCCTTTTCCGTGGTCTGGGTAGGGTCGGTCCCGTGAGAATTCTGGTGATCGGATCCGGTGCCCGCGAACACGCGATCGTGCGAAGCCTCGCCGCAGATCCCGATGTAGAGGCGGTCGTCGCGGCACCGGGCAACCCGGGCATGGCCGAGCTGGCGGAATGTCGACCTGTGGTGGCGACGGACCCGGCAGATGTACTTCGGCTCGCGCAGGCCGAGTCCGCCGATCTCGTTGTCATCGGCGCGGAGGCCCCGCTGGTCGCCGGCGTGGCAGATGTGCTGCGGGACAACGGCTTTGATGTCTTCGGTCCATCCGGTGAAGCTGCTCGTCTTGAAGGCAGCAAGGCGTTCGCGAAGGAGGTCATGGCGGCCGCCGAGGTGCCGACGGCGATGAGCCGGGTGTGCTCCACCGAGGCCGAAGCCCGGGACGCACTGGACGCGAGCGGCGCTCCGTACGTCGTCAAGGACGACGGGCTCGCCGCGGGCAAGGGCGTCGTCGTCACCGACGATCTCGAGGAAGCCGTCGCGCACGCGATGGCGTGTTTCGCCGGTGGTGCGCAGGTGGTCATCGAGGAGTTCCTGGACGGTCCTGAGGTGTCCCTGTTCTGCATCACTGATGGCGAGACGGTCATCCCGCTGGAGCCGGCGCAGGACTTCAAACGCATCGGCGACGGCGACGAAGGACCCAATACCGGTGGAATGGGAGCGTATTCGCCGCTGGACTGGGCGCCCGGCGACCTCGTCGATCACGTCGTCCGCACCATCGCGCAACCCACGGTCGACGAGATGAGGCGGCGAGGAACGCCGTTCTCCGGAGTTCTGTACGTCGGTCTGGCACTCACCTCACGCGGGCCGCGGGTCATCGAGTTCAATGCACGCTTCGGCGATCCGGAGACGCAGGTCGTCCTTGCCCGGTTGCGCACGCCACTGGCGTCCTTGCTCAGCGCAGCAGCTCGCGGCCGACTCGACCAACTGGAGTCGTTGCGCTGGCATACGCAGCACGCGGTGACGGTCGTGCTGGCGTCCGAGGGCTACCCGGCTGCGCCGGTGACGGGGGACGTGATCGAAGGGCTTCCTGTCGAAGGCGATGCGTACGTCCTGCATGCCGGCACGTCGTCGGACGACGGCCGTCTGCTGTCGGCCGGAGGGCGCGTGCTCTCGATCGTCGCCTTGGGTGACGGTCTGGCGCAGGCTCGGCACAAGGCGTACGCAGCGATCGACCGAATCGGCATGCGGGGCGGTCAGTTCCGTACCGACATCGCGCTGAAGGCCGAGCGCGGCGAGATCTCCGTCTGAGCGCTCAGGACACGACGAGGGCCCGGATCCGTGCGGATCCGGGCCCTCGTCGTGTCTCCGGGTCAGTTGCCGGTGACGGAGTCCTTGGCGTCGCCGAACGAGTCCTTGGCCTTCTCGCCGGCCTGCTTCATCTTGGCCCCCGACTGCTCGGCCTGGCCCTCGGCCTGCTGGCCCGGGTCGTTACGAGCGTCGCCGATCTTCTCCTGGGCTGCGCCCTTGAGCTCTTCGGCCTTGTTCGAGATCTTGTCTCCGATACCCATGCTCGGTCCTTTCCCTCTGACGACCTCACGGCGATTCCGTGGCCGTCGTTCCTTCCATCTTCACCCGCGGATTCGCAGATTTGGGCAGTCGGCGTCATCGGATTCGGTGGCCTCGGGAAGAATGTCGACATGAGTCTCGACCTGCCGGGATACGCCCACGCCTACTCGGGAAAGGTGCGCGATCTTTACACCCCCCTTGTGGGTGACGTCGCCCGCGACGACCAGATCCTGCTGGTCGCCTCCGACCGCATCTCCGCCTACGACTTCGTGCTCGACTCCGTCATCCCCGACAAGGGAAAGGTGCTGACCCAGCTCTCGCTGTGGTGGTTCGAGCAGTTGGCCGATCTCGTGCCCAACCACGTGATTTCCACGGACGTGCCGGACGCCGTTGCCGGTCGGGCGGTGTTGGTGGAGCGGCTGGAGATGGCGCCGGTCGAGTGCGTGGCTCGCGGTTACCTCACGGGGAGCGGACTGGCTGACTATCAGCGCTCCGGTGTGGTCTCCGGTGTCTCGTTGCCGGATGGATTGGTCGACGGATCGCGTCTGCCCGATCCCATCTTCACGCCCTCGACCAAGGCGCCCCTCGGTGAGCACGACGAGCCGATCTCCTACGACGAGGTCGTGGCCGAGGTCGGAGCGCCACTCGCTCAGCAGTTGCGGGACCTGACGATCGCGATCCTCAAGCGAGGCAACGAGATTGCGGAGAAGCGCGGGATCATCCTCGCCGACACCAAGGTCGAGTTCGGGCAGCGCCCGGACGGCACGTTGGTGCTCGCCGACGAGGTGCTGACGCCCGACTCCTCGCGCTTCTGGCCGGCGGACTCCTACGCGCCCGGGGGGCCGCAGCCGTCCTATGACAAGCAGTTCGTCCGGGACTGGCTGACGTCGCCGGCGAGTGGCTGGGACAAGAGTTCCGGCGAAGCGCCTCCGCCGTTGCCCGATGAGGTCGTTGACAAGACGCGTGCCAAGTACGTCGAGGCGTACGAGTCTCTCACCGGACGCCGATTCGACTGACGCTCAACGGAATCGGAGGGTGCCGCTCGTCTCGGGCGGTGGTGCTGGATCCTCGTCCGGGTCGGCGATCGGCTTCGCCGAGCGTGCCCAAGCCGCAGTCTCGCCGGCGCGGACGAAGGCTGTCGGAAAGTCGGACGCGGCAGCGCGGCGTCCGAGTGCGGCCTCGTCGAGCGTCGATGACGCGATCAGGACGTAGTTGCCGAAGCGTTTCTTCTTCATGACCTCGGTGGTGGTCAGGAGCGCCATCGTGTCGAAAGCCGTTGCGGCAGTAGCCAACACCCGCTTGAGGAAGGCGCGCTCCGGTCGGTCGGCGATGTTGAAGAGCAGGACACCGTTCGGTTTCAACACGTGCGAACACCGGTGCAGTGAGGCGGTCGTCACCAGGTCGCCGGGTATCCGGCCTTCGTCGAAAGCGTCGATGACGACGGCGTCCGCGCTCGCGTCGGCCAGCTGCTGCAGACCGGTCCAGCCGTCCGTCGGGCGCACCCGAATGCGGTGGCCACGGGGGAGCGGCAACTTCTCGCGCACAGCCTGAGTGAGCTCGGCGTCCGGCTCGAGGACGATCTGCGGTGAACCCGGTCGGGTGTGCTGGACATACCTGGGCAGCGTGAGTGCTGCCCCGCCGACATGGGTCACAGCGAGCGGTCCGGCGGGTAGTAGGTCGAGGACGCTCGCGAAGTGCTGGACGTACTCGAACGCCAAGAGCCCCGGGTCGCCGACATCGACGTAGGACTGCGGGTGCCCGTCACGCAGCACGGTGACACCACCGCGTTCGTCGTCTCGGAACTCGATGCGAGCGTTGTCGTCGGAGGGCACGGTGAGAGCCTAAGGCGGTGGCAGTGCGACGAATTGACCCGAGTGCAGGTAGGCAGGCCGTCCAGGACTGGTGTGCTGACCCGCAGGTGCCGCGTCCGACGCTCGCCACGGCGGTCCGTTACACGCTGGAGGAACTCGGTCTGCAGGCGCCGGGACGGTCGGTCGAGGTACGCGTCCCGCCGTTCGGTGCGGTGCAGGTGATCGAGGGAACGATGCACCGTCGGGGTACGCCGCCGAACGTCGTCGAGTTGTCCGCTGCGACCTGGCTGGCGTTGGTCGTCGGTGATCTGGCCTGGGCGGATGCCGAGGAGAGTGGCGACTTGCGTGCGTCCGGTGGGCGAGCGGATCTCTCTGCCTACTTGCCTTTGCTTCCGCGTCGACCGGTGCGTTCGTAGAGCCCGGACGCAGGCGCCTCCGCTTGTCGGAGCCCACGCACGCCGGGTGAGACCTGCGAGTTTTCGGCGCCAGATGTGCCGAACCCCGCCCGGAGTCGTGGGCGGGGCTCGATCAACAACTCGATCGACGAACGCGGTCAGCGCTTGGACGCGTCCCAGTGGCGGAAGCCCGCCGACGCCGCGATCTGCTCGTCCTTGAAGTAGACCTCGGCCTCGGTGTCGGCGTACGCCGGGGAGTCGGTCGTGTGGAAGAGCATCGAGTCGGCGTTGCCCTTGATCCAGCCGGTCGGGCCGGAGCCGTCCTCCTCGGGCATCGCAGAACCTGGACCGAAGGGACCGTCGGCGGGCTCGTCGGCAACCTCGGTCGACGCGGGGTCGGCCGGCGCCGCGGTGTCGGAAGCAAAGGCGCCGTCCGACGGCAGGTTGGGCTGCGCCGCGCGGGGAGTTCCCTGAATCTCACCGCTGCGCTGGTCATCCCGCATTGGAGCGACCTTGCCGCTCGGGTGCTGCTCCTCGAAATCCCCCAACGGCAGCGCGGGGGTCGACCATTCGCCGTCCCGCGACGCGGATGCATCTCCGGCCGGGTCATTGGGGTCGACGGCCGGTGTGGCGCTCGTCGAGGACCTTTGCTCGGCAGGTGCTTCTGCCGCGGGGTCAGCATCCTCGGCCGCCTTCGACTCGGCCGGTTCCGTCGGTTCCGCGTCCGCCTGAGCTGCCTTCGGCTCCTCGACAGAACCGTCTACTGCGGATGCTGCGGGTGGGTCGTCCAAGGGCGGGGGCGGGGTGGCCCAGTCGTCGCCGCCGGTCGCTGCGGGTGCCTCGGTCGAGGTGGGCTCAGCCTGCTCGGACTCCTCGGCGGGTTCGGTTTCGGACTCCGTCTTGGGTGCCTCAGCCGGTTCGTCCTTCGGCGCCTTGGCGGCACGTTCTTCCGTCGCGTGGCTCTCCTGTGCGGATGCTCCGGTGTCGGCCGGATCGGCAGACTTCGCCGACTCCGTCTTTTCGGCGGCAGCGGTTTCGGGTGCGTCGTCCAGGGGCGGGGGCGGGGTGGCCCAGTCGTCGCCACCGGTCGCAGCTGGTGCCTCGGCGGGCTTGGGCTCAGCCTGCTCGGACTCAGCCTTGGGTGCTTCAGCCATGGTTGCTTCGGCAGGTTCGGTCGCCTTCGGCTCCTCGACGGGTTCCGCAGTCGTTGCCGGCGCGGTCGTCTCGGCGGCGGGGGCAGCAGGAGCGTCGTCGAGCGGCGGGGGAGGGGTGCCCCAGTCATCGCCACCGGACGCTGCCGGCGCCTCGGCCTGCTTCGGCTCGTCGGCGGACTTGTCGGTCTTCGCCGCTTCGGCGGGAGCCTTGGCCGACGCATCGTCCAACGCGGGTGGTTCGGCGTCCCAGTCGTCTGCGCCCGAAGCGGCGGCGGGGGCCGCCTTCGGTTCGTCGGTCTTCGAGGTCTTGTCCGCTGTGTCGTCGGTGACGGGCGCGGGTTCGGCGTCCCAATCATCACCGGACGTGGCAGCCGCCGCAGCAGGCTTGTCCTCCACGGCGGGAGGCTCGGCGTCCCAGTCGTCCCCCCCGGATGCGGCAGGAGCCTCGGCCGGCTTGTCGTCGGCCACGGGCGCAGGGTCGGCGTCCCAATCGTCACCGCCGGACGAAGCAGCCTGCTCTGCCGGCTTCTCGTCGGCGACCGGAGCAGGGTCGGCGTCCCAGTCGTCGGCCGCACCAGCAGCGGGCTCGGCGGGTTCGGACTTCTTGGTCTCATCCTTCGTGGCGGCGTCGTCCTTCGCGTCCGACGTCGCAGCAGCGACCGCTCCGGTGGCGCCGACGGCTCCTGCGGCGGCGGCACCTCCGGCAGCGTTCGAGGGACCGGAGTCCTTCACCGGCTGCTCGGTCTTCGCCGTGGCCTTCTGCGGAGCCTCGCTCTTACCCGCCGTGACCTCCTCGGCGGGGGTCTGCTCGGTCTCTTCGACCTCGGGCTCAGGCGAGCCGACCTTCTTGTCGGAGTCGACACCATGGATACCGACCGACCCGCCGCGCTTGGGATCGCGCAGCACGATGATCGCCAGCTGGATGAGGATGATGATGACCAGGACGAGAATGACCCACTTCATGGGCACTCCTTCGCAGTGCAGAGAACGTGCAGGAACAGTGCAGGAACAAGACCTGTCGGCAACCCTAGCCACCGGTCGCATACCGTAGGCACGTGTCACAGCAAGTGCCCGACGAATCCGACGACGTCACCGACGTGAACGCCGACCCGGGGGTCACCCACCAAGCAGCCAGGGAAACCTCCGACGAACCTACCGGTGAGTCACCCCAGCTGCTCCCGGTGCGGCGTCGCCCGAACGTCCTGATGTTCGTCCTGACCGGGGTCGTGCTCGGAATCATCGCCGCCGTCGTCGTCGCGAATCTTCCTACCGACGATGCCAACTACTCGATGATGACCACCTTCGGTTACTTCGCGGCCATCTTCGGTCTCCTCGGCGCCATGCTCGGCGGCATCGTCGGCGTCCTGCTCGACCGCCGCGCCGGACGGTGAACACCTGCGTGGGAGGATCGTGACGTGGCTCGCTCCGACGGACGTCTCTCCCATGATCTGATCCCCGGCGAGAAGGGCCCGCAGGACGCCTGCGGAGTCTTCGGCGTCTGGGCCCCCGGCGAGGAAGTCGCCAAGCTCACGTACTTCGGTCTGTATGCGTTGCAGCACCGCGGTCAGGAGTCGGCCGGCATCGCGACCAGCGACGGGCGCAGCATCCTGGTTTACAAGGACATGGGTCTGGTGTCCCAGGTCTTCGACGAGTCGAGCCTGGGCAGCCTGCGCGGTCACATCGCGATCGGCCACACCCGTTACTCCACGACCGGCGGCAGCACCTGGGAGAACGCCCAGCCGACGCTCGGCGGCCACGCCGGCGGCACGGTCGCCCTCGCCCACAACGGCAACCTGATCAACACCGTCGAACTGCGCGAGATGGTCGACAGCGAGCACGCAGGCCGCACCGTCCGCGGCGAGATCGCCCGCGGTAACACCTCCGACACCGCGTTGGTGACCACACTGCTGGCCGCTGACGAGGACAAGTCGCTCGAGGAAGCCGCGCTCGACGTGCTCCCGAACCTCGAAGGTGCCTTTTGCTTCGTCTTCATGGACGAACACACCCTGTACGCCGCCCGTGACCCGTACGGCGTTCGTCCGCTCGCGCTCGGACGCCTCGAGCGCGGCTGGGTGGTCGCGTCCGAGACCGCGGCGCTGCAGACCGTCGGTGCGAGCGTCGTCCGCGAGGTCGAGCCCGGCGAACTCATCGCGATCGACGAGAACGGCCTGCGCAGCTACAAGTTCGCCGAACCAAAGCGCAAGGGATGCGTCTTCGAGTACGTCTACCTCGCCCGTCCCGACGCCGTGATCAGCGGACGCGTGGTGCACGAGGCCCGCGTGGAGATGGGCCGCCAGTTGGCCCGCGAGCACCCCGTCGAGGCCGACATGGTGATCGGAGTGCCGGAGTCGGGAGTTCCGGCAGCCACGGGTTACGCCCAGGAGAGCGGAATCCTGTTCGGACAGGGGTTCGTGAAGAACGCCTACGTCGGCCGTACCTTCATCCAGCCGAGCCAGACCCTGCGACAGCTCGGAATTAGGTTGAAGCTCAACCCTCTTGAGCACTCGATCCGCGGGAAGCGCATCGTCGTCATCGACGACTCCATCGTGCGCGGCAACACCCAGCGGGCGCAGATCAGGATGTTGCGCGAGGCCGGCGCCACAGAGGTCCACGTCCGGATCTCCAGCCCGCCGGTGCAGTGGCCGTGCTTCTACGGGATCGACTTCGCAACCCGCGCCGAACTCATCGCGACCGGGCTCGGCGTCGAGGAGATCCGGGCATCTATCGGTGCCGACTCGCTCGGCTACATCTCCACCGAGGGCATGATCGCCGCGACGAACCAGCCGCCTTCCCAGTTGTGCGCGGCCTGCTTCACCGGCGAGTACCCGATCGAACTGCCCGAGGACGGCCGCATCGGCAAGCACGTCCTGGAGACCCTGCCGATCGAGATCGCGTCCGGCCACGACCGCAGCATCACCCTCGCCCCCGAGGACCGCGTCGATCGTTCAAGCCGCTCCGGTGGTTCGGACGCCGAAGGTGTCGGCACCGGGGTCAGCGGCGGCGGGTCGGGTGCCCTCGACCACCCGTGAGCCGCACTCACCTCCCACTCAGCGCGAACGAGAGCAGACGATGAGCGACACCCCGATCACCTACGCCGACGCCGGCGTCGATGTCCATGCCGGTGACAAGGCGGTCGAACTGATGAAGGCGTCCGTGCGCCGCGCGCAGCGTCCGGAGGTACTGGGCGGACTCGGCGGCTTCGCGGGCCTGTTCGACGCCTCGATGCTCACCCGTATGCAGCGTCCGGTCCTCGCCACTTCCACCGACGGTGTCGGGACGAAGGTCGCGGTCGCCCAGGCGATGGACAAGCACGACACGATCGGTTTCGACCTGGTCGGCATGGTCGTCGACGACATCGTCGTATGTGGTGCCGAGCCGCTGTTCATGACCGACTACATCGCCACCGGCAAGGTCGTGCCCGAGCGCGTCGCCGCGATCGTCGGTGGCATCGCGGCCGCCTGTGAGCAAGCCGGTGTCGCCCTGGTGGGCGGCGAGACGGCAGAGCACCCGGACCTGCTGGAGCCTGACGAGTACGACGTGGCCGGTGCGGCCACCGGTGTGGTCGAGTACGCCGACCTGTTGACCTCCGACCGTGTCCGGGTCGGCGACGTCGTCCTGGGCATCCCGTCGTCCGGACTGCATTCCAACGGACTGTCGCTGGTGCGCAAGGTCGTGGCCGGCGCGGGATGGGGCTGGGAGCGTGAGGTGCCGGAGTTCGGTCGCACGCTCGGCGAGGAGGTGCTGACCCCGACCCGGGTCTATGCCGCCGACCTGCTGCGCCTGATCCGCACCGACGGCGTCGACATGCACGCGCTCTCGCACGTCACCGGAGGAGGCCTGGCGGCGAATGTCGCCCGCGTGTTGCCGCAGGGCGTCACCGCTGTCATGGACCGCTCCACCTGGACACCGGCACCCGTCTTCACCGTCATCGGCGAACTCGGTCGCGTGCCGCAGACCGACCTCGAAGCGACCCTGAACATGGGGGTGGGGTTCGTCGCGGTGCTTCCACAGGAGTCGGTGGAGACCGCCCTGGAGGTGCTGGAGTCGGTCGACCTGCCGGCGTGGCAGATGGGAACGGTCGTGTCCGCCGAAGACGCAGACACGACCCGCGGTGAGGTCATCACCGGCGCGAAGGGCGTGGACGCCGGTGGCGCCCAACTGATCGGCACCTACGCACGCTGAGCGGACGTCGAACGCACACTGACACCGCCTCGAAGCATCTTCGAGGCGGTCACCGGTGGTCGGGACAGATCACCGGTGCGAGGTCAGCGATGCGTACTGCTGGTCACCGAGAATTCGGTCACCCGACGAATCAGCGGTTGTGGGAAGCCCAATCCGCGTAGTCGTCGTAATCGTCGTCATCACCCTTTTCGTCGTCTGCGGCGGAACTCTCCGCAGATCGGGTGGAAGACGAAGCGCGAAGTTCGCGCTCCAGAGCGGTGAGGTCGGTGTCGGGAGAGAAGTACTTCAACTCCCGGGCAACCTTCGTCTGCTTTGCTTTGGCCCGGCCGCGCCCCATGGCGAGACCCCCTCGTGTGTGTTGCCGGTGTGCCCGTAACGAAGAACCCTCGAGCCGAAGCCCGAGGATCGATCATCCGGAGACCCCGGGATCTTTGGTATCTGTCGTGGGGTCAACGGTACATCAGGGAACGACCCACCGATGCATCAGTCACGAGGATGCTCGTCCGAATGCTGGCCACGCGGTCCGGGCCCCTCGTTATCGCTGGAATCGGGGGAGCTGGTGCAATCAGCGTCGGTGCCGGAATCCGCTTCTGCGCGGGCTGAATCAGCGATCTTCTCGTCGGGTTCGTTCGCCGCCTGGGTCGGGGAAGACTCATCCAGCACTTGCTTCGTCGGTGCGCGTGTCGACGTCGTCGTCCTTGAGGCGTCCCTTGGTCAGGAAGGCGCCACCGGCGATCAACAACAGGGCAAGGGCGGCAGCGGCGATGATCAGCGGTGCGTTGTTGTCGGTCTCGGACGTCGGCACCTCCTGGGCGGGCGGCGTCGGCTTCGAGGACGAAGGCGGGATCGTGGCCTCGGAACTGGCGTCGGCGCTGCGCGACGATGCGGCGGAGTCGGCGGGATCGCTCGCGCCCTCGACGGTGAAGTCGAACGTGCCCGAGATGGGGTGGCCGTCGGACGAGACCACGCGCCAGACGACCCGGTAGCCACCGTTCGCGAGCGGCGTCTTCAGGTTCTGGGTCACGCGGGCACCGCTGACGGCCGGCGTGCCCTGCGCGACGGTGCCTGCGGGCCCGTCGACCCGGACCGCGGCGCCTGTGCCAAGCACAGCATTGTTGAAGACCAGCGAGACCGCATCGATCGGTTCGGTGCGAGCGCCTGCCTTCGGGACCGAGTCGGTCAGCCTGTCATGAGCCATCGCCTGCCCCGGGTTGATCAGCAGCAGGGGCAAGAGCAGCAGTGCGAAGGTGACTCGCGCCAGGATCCGGAGCATGGGTTCATTCTGCCCACCACCGGATTCGCGGCATGTTGCGGGTTCATCCGGCTCGCGCTGCCACTCAGCAGACGCAGAAACCCGCTGCCATGGGCAGCGGGTTTCATCGATGTGGCCAGAGACGGGGTCGAACCGCCGACCTAGCGATTTTCAGTCGCTCGCTCTACCAACTGAGCTATCTGGCCAACTCCGCCCGGTGAAAAAAGCCCCACCGAACCTTTCGGCTCGGCAGGGCCTCGTCACCGAACTGGCGACCCCGACGGGACTCGAACCCGCGACCTCCGCCGTGACAGGGCGGCGCGCTAACCAACTGCGCTACGGGGCCTTGCTGTTGCAAGACCTGACTTGCGTATCCCCAACGGGATTCGAACCCGTGCCGCCGCCGTGAAAGGGCGGTGTCCTAGGCCGCTAGACGATGGGGACCTGTCCTGGTCAGTTCCACCGCCGAGCGAACTCGGCTCGGATCCGTTGAGGACCTGCGCAACTATAGGGGAGTCTTCGGAGGATTTCCAAAACGACCCCGGACGCCGGCCGATTCGAACGCATTTGTGCAGGTCAGCGCCTCGCGGCCCACTCCACGAGCCGGTCACGTTCCCAGGTGTTCACGATGCGTTCGATCGGGATGTCGAACTCCTGCGCGCGGGCGCAGCCGAACTGCAACAGGTCGAGCTGACCGGGCGCGTGGGCGTCGCTGTCGATGCTGAACAGGCAGCCGGCATCCCGAGCAAGGACGAGCAGGTCGTCGGGCGGGTCGCAACGCTCCGGGCGCGAATTGATCTCGACGGCGACATCGCTGTCAGCGCATGCCTCGAAGACTGCCTTCGCGTCGAAGCAGGACTGACCTCGCGTGCCCCGTGAACCACCGGTGAGGCGTCCGGTGCAGTGCCCGAGGACGTTCGTGCGCGGGTTCTGGACGGCGGCGATCATCCGACGGGTCATCGGCGCGGACGCCATAGCAAGCTTGGAGTGCACGGACGCGACGCGCAGGTCGAGCTGATCGAGCATCTCCTCGGTCTGGTCGAGTCCGCCGTCATCGAGAATGTCGACCTCGATCCCCTTCAGCAGGGTGAACGAGTCGGCGAGGTGGGTGTTGATGCGGTCGACGAGTTGCAACTGCTCGGCCAGGCGCGCCGCGGACAGTCCGTTCGCCACTCGAAGTCGCGGCGAATGATCAGTCAGCACGAGGTATTTGTGTCCGAGTTCCATTGCGGTAGCGACCATTTCGGGAATCGGTGATCCGCCATCGCTCCAGTCGGAGTGGCTGTGGCAGTCGCCGCGCAGCGCGGCCCGCACCTCTTCACCACCGTCCACCATCTTGTCCGGGTACTTCGCCTCGACGGTCGCCAGGTACTCCGGCCGCTCGCCCGCGAGCGCCTGCCGGATGACGGCTTCGGTCGACTTCCCGATCCCGGGAAGCTCGGCCAGGGTTCCGGCCTCCGCACGCTGTCGGAGTTCCTCGCGAGGTGTCGCCACCACCGTCGAAACCGCCTGACGGAAGGCCTTGACCCGGTAGGTGCCGGCTCGCGCACGCTCGAGCACGAAGGCGATCCGGCGCAGGGCGTCGACGGGTTCGATGACAGGTTCGGCCATACGGCGAGACTAAGGGGCGACGGGCGCCGCTATCGTCACCTGCGTGAGAGCCGGGCTGTTCGTCGCACTGCTGGCCGTGTCGTTGGCCTGGATGCTGTGGGCCCAGGCGCGGATGCAGCACCGTGTCCTGTCGTTCCTGGTGGGGCGCGCGGGGGGCAGTTCATCGCGCGGAGCACGGGTGACCCACCTGGTGCAGGCGGCCGCCGCGCTCATCGCCGTCCTGGTCCTTGCTGCAGCAGTGCTTGTCGAACTGCGCTGGAACGCGGTCTACCTGCGGGTGCCGCTCGCCGCGTCCGTCCTGCTGGTCTACGTGCCCTTCGCGGCCACTCTGGGTCGCACCAAACTGCGCAAGGTGCGTAAGACCGTCGAACAACGGATGAACGAACTGGGCGCCCCGCCGGCCGTCACAACTGCGATCGCCCGGGCGGGACGCCCGTGGAGCCTGTTCGGCTCGCTGGTCATGCTCGCGGCGGTGCTGATCCTGACCTGGCACCACCTGCGTAACTGACTAGCTCTTCTTCTCGTCCTCCGTGGACAGGTCGGTCGGGTTGGGCTCGTCGACATCGTCGACGGTCGTCTCGACCAGCTGCTGCTCGAACAACGAGGGGCGGTGACCCGAAGCGTCCGAACCGTCGGTGGCGCCGTTGTTGCCCGTACCGAACGCGTCCGAGCCGTGGTCGGCGTGCTGGGTGGACGGCCCGTCCGAGTTGTCACCTGCGGCCCGGTTCCAGCCCTCGTCGCTGTTGTCCGTCGACGCGCCGCGGTTGTCGGTGACGTTCTTCCAGATGGGGGTGTCGTCGACGTCGCCGGCCGGGGCAGCACCGGGAGCGTCCGATGCGCCCTCCGGAGTGGCGGAACCGGCAGCCGGACGTGACGCTTCGGCACGTAGGGCGTCCGAGCCACCTGTGCCGGTGGCCTCGTCCGAGGCCTTGTCGCTTCTGTTCTGGCCGTTGTTCGTGCTCTGGTCGGCGCTGCCCACGGTGGACTTGTTGTCCGAGGATGCGGACGCCGTCGTCGCAGGAACGAACGAGGAACGCGCGACGGCCGGCTTGGCGGTGCCGGCAGTGACCTGGCCGGCCGAACCCTGCTTGTCGGCCTGCTTCTCAGCCAGCTTGGACGCTGCCGTGTCGGCCGTGCGCGCGGCCGCGTCCTGGAAGGACTTGATCGCGAAGACCAGGCCCACGGCGGCGACGGCCATCCAGATGCGCGGGTGCCGCACACCCTTCTTCAGCAGGTAGTTCTCGGCCTTGGCGTCGAGCTTGAGCCCGCTGCCGGAGCTCAGCAGGCTCAGACTGCCGGCGGCCGCAGCGATCGCGGAGCCGGAGGTGACGGCGACGTCACGCTTGGTGTTGACCGGCTTGAGGCCGAGCGCGTCGGAGTTCTCGGCGGCCTTGTCGGTCATGAACAGCGAGCCGGCCGTGCCTGCGGTGTTCGCGACCGTGAGGCCCCGACGGGCCCAGGTGGGGATCCTGGCCGGGCGGGCAAGAACGCCCAGACCGGCGACGGCGGCAGCGAGCAGATTCTGGGCTGCGGGGGAGCGGAGAGCGGAGTTGTTCGGCATGGCTCCCACTCTAGGAGCCGACACCACCCGCGCGGCGGGCATCGGACGGGTCAAACAGGACCCAGGACTTGGCAAACGATCGGCAAACCTTGGCGTGGGGGCTTGGGTATGGCGCCAAGGGCTGGCACGGTGTTGAAAGGTCCAGTCCGACGACGCACAGGGGCGTCCAGGGTTAGAACGAAGTTTCAGGGGGAAAATCGAATGTCTCGCACCGTCCGCCGTCGATCCGTCATTGCAGCGGGGTTCGCAGCCAGCACGCTGGCCGCCTGCAGCGGGGAGGACAAGGCCGATCCCAAGCAGCCCGGAAAGAACCCGGACGCCGAATCGTCCGGCACGAGCGCTCCAGGTAAACCGTCGGGCAAGCCGAGTATCGACAACCCGCGGCTGATCGGTGACGGATCGACCGCGGACTGTGGTCCGCAGCCGCACCAACCCGAACCGGAGAAGCTGAAGCCGGGACAGGCCCCGCCGCAGTTCGTGGTGATCTCCTGGGACGGCGCGGGCGAGAACCAGGACATGCCGCCGCTGTTCGAGCGCTTCCTCAAGGTCGGCAAGAAGTACAAGTGCCAGCAGACGTGGTTCCTCACCGGAATCTTCCTGCTCCCCGAGTCGAAGCGAACGCTCTACAAAGGTCCGGGCTTCAAGGCGGGTGCTTCCGATGTCGGATTCCAGAAGGACGCCGAGATCCGCCGGACCATCGAACTGCTGCGCCAGGCCTGGCTCGACGGCCACGAGATCGGCACCCACTTCAACGGACACTTCTGTGGCGACAACGGTGTGGAGACGTGGTCCGAGGCGGACTGGCTGGACGAGATCCGCCAGGCCAAGAACGTCGTGCGGACCTGGAAGACGAACACCGGGTTCACCGACCTACCGCCGCTTCCATTCGATTACGAGAAGGAACTGGTCGGCGGACGTACTCCATGCCTGCAAGGGGTGAAGAACGTCCGTAAGGCGGCGAGCAAGCTCGGCTGGCGTTATGACACGAGTGCCGGGAACAACCAGGTGTGGCCGAAGAAGGACGGCACGCTGTGGGACCTGTCGCTGCAGTCGATCCCGTTCGCCGGCAAGGGCGGCACGGTGCTTTCGATGGATTACAACATCATGGTCAACCAGTCCGGCGGCACCAAGGGCGATCCGGCGAAACGTCCGGCCTGGCGCAAGCAGGCGGCCGACACTTACGTCGCCGGCTTCGAGCGCGCCTACGACGGCAACCGGGCACCGCTGATCATCGGCAACCACTTGGAGGGCTGGAACGGCGGCATCTACATGGACGCCGTCGAGGACGCCATCGGCCGGATGGCGGCCAAGCCGGACACCCGTTTCGTCACCTTCCGGCAACTGTGCGACTGGCTCGACGCCCAGGAGCCGGCCACCCTGGATGCACTTCGGGCACTGAACGACGCCCCCGAATCCGGTTGGTCGAATTTCCTGGTGAAGTGACCGATACCGCTGTGATGCAGCGGTTTCGGGAAATCACTCGCCGGGCTGTGGCCCGTCGTAGCCCTCGATGACGAGCAGTTCGCCGTCGGAGGACGCCTGGCGGTACTTCTTCGCCTCGGCGTACTCCGGTGAGTGGTACGCCGCCAGGGCAGCCTCATAGCTGGGGTATTCGACGACCACGTTGCGGTCGCGTGCCTCGCCCTCGACCGCCTCGAAGGTGCCGCCGCGCACGAGCAGACGCCCGCCGTACTTCGCGTACACCGCACCGTTGCGGTCGGTGTACTGGGTGTAACCGTCCGGGTCGTGCACCGAGATGTGTGCGATCCAGTAACCCTTGCTCATCGAACTGTCCCTTCGTTGTCGGTACGGGGCCCGAGCAGGACGACGCCGTCCGGCTCGATGACGACGTCTCCACCAGCGTCCATGGAGGTCTCGAACGCAGCCACGATGTGCTGGTCGTTGTCGATGCGCGCCGGTTCGCCACCGAGGTTCGCGACGACCCGGTGCTCACCTCGGTGCACGATCAGCAGATCGTCCGAGCGCTCGATGCGCGACGATTCCGGTGACGGGTTGTGCAGGTCGGCAACCTCGCGGCGCAGCGAGATCAGCGTACGGTACCAGTCCAGCAGCGCGCGATGGGTCGGCTCGTCGAGCTCCTGCCACTGCAACACCGACGCGTCCCGCGTGGACCTCGCCTGCGGGTCGGGCACCTCGTCGCTCCAGCCGTGATCGGCGAACTCCTTGCGGCGTCCTTCTGAGACTGCTGTAGCCAGGTCGGACTCCTCGTGATCGGTGAAGTACGCCCACTTGGTCGAAGCGCCCCACTCCTCACCCATGAACAGCATCGGTGTGTACGGCGAGGTGAGCATCAATGCGGCACCGATCGCCAGACGGCCGGGGGAGACCAGGTGAGAGAGGCGGTCGCCGGTGGCCCGGTTGCCCACCTGGTCGTGGGTCTGCAGCGACACCACGAAACGATCGCCGGGAGTGCTCGCCCCGTCGATCGGACGGCCGTGGTGGCGCTGCCGGAAACTGCTCCAGGTGCCGTCGTGGAAGAACGGCGTGCGGGCGATCTTGGTGATCGCTTCGGGGTCGGCGAAGTCGGCGTAGTAGCCCTGCGTCTCGCCGGTGAGCAGCACGTGCCAGGTGTGGTGGACGTCGTCGGCCCACTGCGCGTGCAAGCCCTGTCCGCCCTCGCCACCCGGCGCTCGGTCGGTGACCGTCGCCGGGTCGTTTCGGTCGGACTCGGCGATCAGGAGCAGCGGCCGACCGAGCACGTCGGACAGCGAATCCGTCTGTGCCGCAAGCTCTTCCAGGAAATGCACGGCGCGATCGTCGATCAGGGCGTGCACCGCGTCCAGGCGCAGCGCGTCGAGGTGGAAATCGCGGAACCACATTGTGGCGTTGTCGATGAGGTAGCGGCGGACCTCGTCGCTCTGTGGCCCGTCGAGGTTGACCGCCCAGCCCCACGGTGTGTGGTGACGGTCGGTGAAGTACGGGCCGAAGACCGGAAGGTAGTTGCCGCTCGGGCCGAGGTGGTTGTAGACGACGTCGAGGCACACCCCGAGGCCCTTGCTGTGGGCGGCGTCGACGAACCGCTGCAGCGCTGCGGGACCGCCGTAGGCCTGGTGGACGGCGTACGGGCTGACGCCGTCGTAACCCCAGCCACGCTCGCCCGGGAACGCGGCGACCGGCATCAACTCGATCAGGTTGACGCCGAGATCGACCAGGTGGTCGAGACGCTCGATGGCAGCGTCCAGCGTGCCCTCGTCGGTAAAGGTGCCGACGTGCAGTTCGTAGATGACCGCGTCATTGCGTTGGATGCCCTCCCACCCCTCGTCGGTCCACCGGTGCCGGGCGAGGTCGACCACCTCGGAACGGGCGTGGGGTCCGTCGGGCTGCGACAGCGACCGCGGGTCGGGACGCTCGTCGGCGCCGTCGACCCGGTAGGCGTATCGCGATCCCGGGCCGCCGGGGGCGTCGACCTGCCACCATCCGTCGTCCGCCGGGTGCATCGGTACGGACGTGTCGTCGACGCACAGCTCGACCTCGTTCTGCGCCAACGGTGCCCAGACACGGAAGGTGTGATTTCCCGGACTCACAGCGGTGTTCTCCTTGGTCGTCATGAGGCGGCGAGCTCCAGCAGCGCCACCGGCATCGTGGTGAAGAGGTCGGCACAACGCACGTGGCGGCCGCCGTCGTACAGGCGCCCGGACAGCAGGTCGGTCCAGGTGCCCTCCGGCAGTTCGACGGTGGCGTCGGCCCAACCGCCCTCGAGAGCGAGCCGACTCGGGGTGCGGGTGGCCAGAACGGCGACGGCGGCGGGCTGCTCGCGGCGCAGCACGCCGGACACCAGGCCGGGTGCGTAGTTACGCACGAACCCGAGCAGGTGCGGGCTGTCGGACTCGATCGGGGTGTACCCGCCGGAGTCACCGAAGACCTCGGGGTGCCGCTGGCGGGTCAGCAGCGCGCTCTGCACGACGAACTGCTTCTCGGAATCGAGATCAGGAGTCTCGTGGGTGCCGAGAGTCTGCGCACGCTCGGAGTATTCGACTGGACGCCGGTTGTCCGGGTCGACGAGCGACAGGTTGACGTACTCCGTGCCCTGATAGGTGTCGGGCACGCCGGGCAGCATCAGCTGAATCAGCTTGGTGCCCAACGTGATCGCCCGGATGGACTCCGCCAGATCGGCTTCGATCCGGGTGCTGAGCGCGGAATGTCCGGCGTCGTCGCGCAGGCGCTCGGCGAACGCGATCACCCGTGCCTCGTACTCGGCGTCTCCGTCGACCCAGGCGGTGTGTTCCTTACCCTCGCGCAAGGCCTTCTCCAGATAACCGGTCAGCCGCTCGTCGTCGATCTCGCCGACGCCGAAGAGGGTCTGCCACACCAGGTGAGCCGTCGGTCCGTCGATGTGACCCTGCGCGAGTGCGGCCGCGGACGCGGACAGTTCCTGCCACGCAGACGGCTCGCCGGCGACCGCGAGAATCCGGGCTCGGACGTCCTCGCTGCGCTTGGTGTCGTGGGTCGACAGGCTGGTCATGGTGCGCGGCCAGTTCCGCTGCTGGTAGACGGCCCACTGGTGCAGCAGGTCGGGGCTGGCGCCGGCGACCAGCGTGGGGTCGGAGCCGACCTCGTTGAGTGCAACGAGGCGGTGGTAGCGGTAGAAGGTGGTGTCCTCGATGCCCTTGGCCATCACCGGGCCCCAGGTCTGCTGCAGGCGAATGGCGAAATCCGTTGCGGATTCGTCGTCGTCGGCGAGCAACGTCACTGGGATGAGGGACTCGATCTCGTGCTGGAGTTGCGGACGCGCCTCGACCGCGGCCGTGAAGGCCTCCCGCAGTCGCGCCCGGGCGGCCGGCGTCAGACGCTGATCGGGCTGCACGTATGCGCGGTACACCTCACCGGCGACGAGCAGCTCCACGACCGCCTCGCGCAACCGCTCCGGGTCGAGATCGGGCAGCGCCTCGCGGGCGCGACGGGTCAGTCGGTCGACCTCCGGCGCGAGCGCATGCGTGACGATCCAGCGCTTGGAGTCCTGGACGATCGCGTGGAAGTCGGGATTGCCGCCCGCCGCGATCCAGGTTTCGTCCAGCACGTCGGCGCTCGCGGAATCCGTGAACGCGGCCTGCACGACCCGTAGTGCGTCGTACCCGGTGGTGCCGGCGCACTTCCAGTCCGTCGGCAGGCGCTCGTCACCCTCCAGGATCTTCTCGGTCCAGATCGGGGTGTCCTTCTTGCATGCGGACGTCAGGCGTTCCAGGTAGCCGGACGGGTCGGCGAGGCCGTCCGGGTGGTCGATCCGGAACCCGTCGATGAGGCCTTCGTGGTGCAGGCGCACCAGCAGCTCATGGGTGGCGTCGAAGACCTCGGGCAGTTCGACCCGGACCGCGATGAGTCCGTCGACCTCGAAGAACCGGCGGTAGTTGAGCACCTCGTCCTTTTCGCGCCAGGACGCCAGGCGGTAGTGCTGCCGGTCCAGCACCTGGGCGACGTCGCCCTCCTCGGTGCCGAGGGCGACCGGCCAGACGTGCTCGTAGTAGCGCAGCACCGGTTCGCCGCTGTCGAAGGTGTCGAGGGTGAGTTCGCCGGCCTCGAGCACTTCAGCGAGTGACCGGCCGAGCACGGGCAGGCCGATGCGCCCGCCGCCCACCTTCCAGTCGATGTCGAACCACTGCTCGGTGGACGCGTCCCGCCCGTCCCGCAGCACCTCCCACAACGGACGGTTCAGGTACTCCGGGGCGACGAACGCCATGTGGTTGGGGACCACGTCGACGACGATGCCGAGGCCGAGCGCGTGTGTCTTCTCGGCGAGTTCGCGGAAACCGTCCTCGCCGCCGAGCTCGGGGTTGATCCGCGTGTGGTCGACGACGTCGTACCCGTGCATGGAGCCGGGGACGGCGGTCAGGATCGGGGAGAGGTACAGGTGTGAGATGCCGAGTTCGGCGAGGTAGGGCACCTGCTGCGCCGCGTCCGCGAAGGTGAATCCGGAGTGCAACTGCAGGCGGTAGGTGCTGGTGAAGGGCATGGCTCCCATCTTGCCCACCCATGGCGTCCGGACGGGCGTTGCGGGGTGGCGATGCACATCACGCGGGCCGAGCAAGGAGACGAGCAAGCAGGTGAGCAAGCAGGTGAGCAAAGAGAACGGGGCGCGTCACCCGTGGTGACGCGCCCCGACATGCGCTGGATCGTGGTGCAGCCCTACTGTTGCTCGCCGCCCTGGCCGTCCTGGCCGGCGCCCTGGTCGCCACCACCGAACTGGTCACGTGCGAAGTCCTGGCCCTTGTCGACGTGCTCGGCGTGCTGGCCGCCGGTCTTGTCGTCGACGAAGTCGCCGCCCTTTTCGATGGCCTGGTCGACCTTGTCGCTGTGCTGGCCGCCGAGGTCCTTGGCCTTGTCGCCGAGGCCGCCCAAGTTGTCGCCGAGACCCATCACAATCAACTCCTTGTTGTCGGTTGGTTCGTGCCAGGTGACCCTCGTCGGGAGCACCTGACAACCAGGGAACCACTCCGGTCAGCGTGGGTGGGGCTTGACGGTCGACAGAAATCTGTGGGCCCTCCGGGGCTCGAACCCGGAACCAATGGATTAAAAGTCCACTGCTCTGCCAATTGAGCTAAAGGCCCTCGCTCGCGTGGCGAGCGGAGGTCAGCCTACCTACCGCACAGCGGACCCGAAAACCGGCGGAGCGAACCGGCGATTCGGAAGGCCGAGCGAGTGTTGGCAGGATGGTCGCTGATGACCACCACCTCGCCGTCGAAGGCATCCGACCTCACCGCGCGCATCCCTGAGGGTCCCGACTCCGATGCGCTCTACGAGGCGTTCGCCGCGTGGGCCACGGACGGTGGGTTGTCGCTCTACCCGCACCAGGAAGAGTCGATCATGGAGATCCTCTCCGGGGCGAACGTGATCCTGGCGACGCCGACCGGCTCGGGAAAGTCGATGGTCGCGACGGCGGCGAGTTTCGTCGCGATGGCCGAGGACCGCGTGAGCTTCTACACGGCTCCGATCAAGGCGCTGGTGTCGGAGAAGTTCTTCGCCCTCTGCGAGATTTTCGGCGCCGACAACGTCGGCATGCTCACCGGCGACGCGTCGGTCAACGCCGACGCCCCGATCATCTGCTGCACCGCCGAGATCCTCGCGAATATCGCTCTGCGCGAAGGCAGTTCGGCGGACGTCGGCATGGTGATCATGGACGAGTTCCACTTCTACTCCGATCCGGATCGCGGTTGGGCGTGGCAGGTACCCCTGCTGGAACTCCCGCAGGCCCAGTTCGTGCTGATGTCGGCGACTCTCGGCGATGTCAGCTTCTTCGCGCAGGACCTCACCCGCCGCACGGGTAGACCGACTGCGGTCGTCGCGAACGCCGAGCGCCCGGTGCCGTTGTCGTTCGAGTGGGCGATGACCCCGCTGCACGAGACGCTGGAGGAACTGCTCACCACGCACCAGGCGCCGGTGTACGTCGTCCACTTCACCCAGGCCGCCGCGCTGGAACGAGCGCAATCACTGCTCTCGCTCAAGATCCTCACCGCCGACGAGCGGGCGCAGATCGGTGAGTTCATCGGTGGGTTCCGGTTCTCGGCCGGCTTCGGCAAGCAACTGAACAAGCTGATCCGGCACGGCATCGGGGTGCACCACGCCGGCATGCTGCCCAAGTACCGCCGGTTGGTCGAGACCCTTGCCCAGCGTGGACTGCTCAAGGTCATCTGCGGCACCGACACCCTGGGCGTCGGAATCAACGTCCCCATCCGGACGGTGGTCTTCACGGGGCTCACCAAGTTCGACGGCACCAAGCAGCGGCTGCTCAAGTCGCGCGAGTTCCATCAGATCGCCGGTCGCGCGGGTCGGGCCGGGTTCGACTCCAGCGGAACCGTAGTCGTCCAGGCGCCCGACCATCAGATCGAGAACGCCCGCGCGCTGGCCAAGGCGGGTGACGACCCGAAGAAGCAGCGCAAGGTGCAGCGCAAGAAGCCGCCCGAGGGCTTCATCAACTACACCGAGGAGACCTTCGACAAACTGGTCGGTTCAGCCCCGGAGGCGCTGCAGTCCCGCATGCGGGTCACACACTCTATGATCCTGAATGTCGTTGCGCGCGAGGGGGATCCGTACGCAGCGATCAGCCGTCTGCTGCGCGAGAACCACGAGGACGAGCGTCGTCAGCGGCGACTGTCGAAAAGGGCCATCGCCCTCTACCGGGAGCTTCTCGCAGCCGGAGTCGTGCGCCGACTGGACGCACCGCTGGACGACGGTCGTCAGGTCGAACTCACCGCGGACCTGCACGAGAGCTTCGCCCTCAACCAACCACTGTCACCGTTCGCACTCGCGGTGCTGGATGTGTTCGACCCGGAGTCACCCACCTACGCACTCGACGTCGTGTCTGTCGTGGAGGCGATTCTCGAGGACCCCTTCCCGGTCCTGCGGGCCCAGCAGTACCGGGCACGCGGCGAGGCCGTCGCCCAGATGAAGGCCGACGGAATCGAGTACGAGGAACGGATGGAACTGCTGGAGGAGGTCACCTGGCCCAAGCCGCTGGAGGAACTGCTCACGGCCGCCTTCGAGGCCTACCGCAGGAACCAGCCGTGGGTGCCGCAGGAGGCGCTCTCGCCGAAGTCCGTCGTCCGGGAGATGTACGAGAACGCCTGGAGCTTCGGCGAATTGGTACGCCAATACGAGTTGTCCCGCTCCGAGGGGGTCGTGCTGCGCTATCTCACCGACGTCTACCGCACGATGCGTCAACTGCTGCCGGACACCCGCAAGAACGAGGAGATCGACGACATCGTCGAGTGGTTGGGGGAGTCGATCCGCCAGACGGACTCCAGCCTCATCGACGAGTGGGAAGCGCTCACCAACCCCACGCAACTGCTCACCGCGCAGGTGATCCCGCCGACGCCGCGCGGTGTCACCCGCAACGAACGGGCCTTCCGGGTGCAGATCCGCAATGCGATGTTCCGGCGCCTCCAACTCGCGTCGATCCGCCGCGTCGATCGGTTGGCCGCGCTCGACCGTGCGGCGAGCGAGTCGACCGACCCGCCCACGCAGATCGTGATGGATGAGGCCGCGTGGTCGCAGGACCTTTCGCACTACTTCGACGATCACGACGAGATGGTGCTGACCCCTGACGCACGGGGTCCACAGTTGTTGCGCATCGAGCAGCAGGCCGACCTGTGGCGGGTCCGTCAGGTCGTGCTCGACCCCGATGGTGACCTGGACTGGGGCATCGATGCCGAGGTGCCGTTGGCAGCGTCCGATGAGGCGGGGGAGCCGGTCATCGTCGTGCTCGGTCTCAACCGCATGGACGCGTAGCCTGGAGCGATGTCCGACGAGCAGCGTCGCCCCCGGCGTCCCCAACCGATGTCCCCGGAACAGATCGAGTCGCACGTCGGCAGCTTCGACCCGGCGCGGGCCAGCGAGATCGCGCACGAATCCGCCGCGATTCTGGTGCGCACCGGCCGCGCGGACGATGACCCGGCCTTGACGGCGCGACTGGTGAACCTGGTCGGCGAACTCGGGCTGTCGACGGTTGCCGACCTGTGGTCGAGGCAGCCGGCAGTGAGTCTTCCCGGTGCCCTGTGGCGCTTGTACGCCTTGCGTGAGTGGATCGTCCGGGACGCTGCGGGGGCGTCCGCCGACTTCGCCGAGGGCAGGTTGCGCGCCGACGTGCCCGCGGCCATCGCCGGCTCGGCCGAGCCCCCGTCACCGGATGCCATGCTGGCTCTCGGTGACGCGATTCTGACCGGCGTCTATCGCGGCGAACTCGACACCGCGCTCGAGCGTGCCGCTGCGTTCTGCGAGGTCGTCGCGACCGGTCGAGCACACCGCGCGGACTTCAGCGACGGCTACGACGACGAGGCGGCACGCACCCAGACCGTGTCCGCCTCCGCCATGCGAGGTACGGCGTCGGACCTGCGGCGAGCAGCGGCCGCCTGGCGGTCAGGCACATTACATTGAGCTCAGTGCATCACGGCGTTATGAGGACGGTCACAGTCCCTATTGGACGGTTGTCCTACTTCGGGGGTGGGGGATACCGTTCCGGCCGTGGGTAAGAACAAATGGACCTCGGTCAAGCTGCGCCTCAAGCCGCCGATCGGGGGTCACAAGAAGCTGACCGTCGAGGTCAAGGAAAAGCACCTGACCGAGGACGTCGGCAGCTTCACCTTCGGGCTCTGCAAGAGCTGCGACTGGCGCGGCCCAGGGCGTCGATCCCGTGAAAAGGCCCGCGACGACGTCTCCCATCACCACGACAAGTGCGACGGCAAGGGCAAGACCGTCGTGGCCGAAGGTCAGCTCAAGAAGTAGCTCGTCACGATCACCCGGTCAGGGGAACAAACCCCGGTCGGGGCGGGTTAGGCTCTTACGTGTTCGGGCGGCGGCAGCCCCGGGTCCCAAAATCAGCCGCTACGAGCGGCCACGCGCCGTGAGGCGCTCCCCGCCCGGATACGACCAAGGCCCCGCACCACTTTTCGTGGTGCGGGGCCTTGTCGCGTCGGCGAATCCCCCTGATCGCCGCCGGCGGGCTGATCGGCCCGAATCGGCCGATCAGCCGAAGCGGCCGGAGATGTAGTCCTCGGTCGCCTTGACCTTCGGGTTGTTGAAGATGGTCGTGGTGTCGTCCATCTCCACGAGCCGGCCGGGCTTCCCGGTGGCCGCGAGGTTGAAGAAGGCGGTCTTGTCCGAGACGCGCGCCGCCTGCTGCATGTTGTGGGTCACGATCACGATCGTGTAGTCCTCCTTCAACTCGTGAACCAGGTCCTCGATCGCGAGCGTGGAGATCGGGTCGAGCGCCGAACACGGCTCGTCCATCAGCAGCACCTGCGGCTGCACCGCGATCGCGCGGGCGATGCACAGACGCTGCTGCTGGCCACCGGACAGTCCCGCACCCGGCTTGTCGAGGCGGTCCTTGACCTCTTCCCAGAGGTTCGCACCGCGCAGCGCACGCTCAGTCCGCTCGGTGAGTTCCTTCTTGTTCTTCATGCCATTGAGGCGAAGGCCCGCGGTGACGTTGTCACCGATCGACATGGTGGGGAAGGGGTTCGGACGTTGGAAGACCATGCCGACCGTGCGGCGCACACCGACCGGGTCGACGCCGTTGGCGTAGAGGTCCTGGTCATCCAGTAGCACCTTGCCCTCGACGCGTCCACCGGGGATGACCTCGTGCATCCGGTTCAGCGTCCGCAGGAAGGTGGACTTACCGCAGCCGGACGGACCGATGAACGCGGTCACCGAGCGGGGCTCGACCGTCATCGTGACGTCCTCGACCGCCTTGAAGTCGCCGTAGTAGACGTTCAGGTCCTGGACGTCGATGCGCTTACCCATGTACGTGATTCCTTCTGTGACGAAAACGGCGGTCAGCTCTTCACCTTGCTCATCCGGCTGACGAGCCGGCCGAGCAGGTTGAGCACGAGGATGAGCAGGATCAGGGTGAGCGAAGCTGCCCACACGCGCTCCTGGGTGGGCAGGAGACCCATGTTGTCGCGACCGTCGTTGATCATCGTCGGCAGCGTGCCCATCAGGCCGTCGAACAGGTTGGTCGAGATCGAGCGGAAGTAGGGCGCCAGGATGATCAACGGTGCGGTCTCGCCCATGACCCGGGCGAGGCCCAGCAGGATGCCGGTGACGATGCCGGAGAACGCCGTCGGCAGCACGATCTTCACGATCGTCTTCCACTTCGGCACACCCAGGGCGTACGAGGCTTCACGCAGTTCGTTCGGGACGAGTTTGAGCATCTCCTCGGTGGAGCGGACGATCGTCGGCACCATGAGGATCGTGAGTGCGAGACAGACGGCGAACGGGATTCGGTTGAATCCGAAGGTGGTCACCCAGAGCGCGTAGATGAACAGCGCCGCGACCACCGAGGGGATGCCGGTGAGGATGTCGACCATGAAGCTGACCGCGCGGGCGAGCTTGCCGCGTCCGTACTCGACCAGGTAGACCGCGGTGAAGACACCGATCGGGACCGAGATGAGCGCGGTGACGAAGCCCTGCAGCAAGGTGCCCTGGATCGCGTGGACCGCACCGCCACCCTCGCGACGGTTGGTGATGCCCTGCTGGGAATGGGTCCACCACTGCGATTCCAGCAGCAGGGAGCCACCCTTGACGATGACGGTGGCGAGGATCCAGACCAGCGGGATCATCGCGATGACGAAGGCCAGCCACATGACCGCCTGTGCGACCTTGTCCTTGACCGCGCGTCCGGCGGACTTCGAACCGAGATCGACGTGCTGGTTCGTGGCGGTGGCAGTGTCGACGGTGCTCATTCGGTGAAGGCCTTCCGGCGCTCGATGACGATACGGGCGATCGCGTTGACCACGAAGGTGAGGATGAACAGCACCAGACCCGCTGCGATATACGCGCCGGTCTTGCTGGGGCTGTCGAACTCACCGGCATTGTTGGCGATCTTGGAGGCGAAGGTCTCGCCGCCGGCAAGCAACGAAAGGTTCCATTCCGAACCGCTGGCCAGGGCAGACACGATCAGCATGACCGCGAGGGTCTCGCCGAGGGCTCGGCCGAGTGCGAGCATCGCCGCCGAGATCACGCCCGGCTTGCCGAAGGGCAGCACGGCTGTACGGATCATCTCCCACTTGGTGGCACCGAGGGCGAGCGCGGCTTCCTTGTGGGCTGCCGGGGTCTGGGCGAACACCTCGCGGGACAGGGCGGTGACGATCGGCAGGATCATGATCGCGAGGACGATGGAGACGAACGCGATCGACGATCCGCGCGCATTGCTCGCATCTGCGAACAACGGCATCCAGCCGAAGTATGTGTTGAGGAAGTCACCAACCGGCTCGAAGTACTGGCCGACGATGTTGGCGCCCCACAGGCCGTAGACGATCGACGGCACAGCTGCGAGCAGGTCGACCAGGGACGCGGCCGGCTTCGCCAGCCACTTGGGCGCGTACTCCGTCAGGAAGAGCGCGATGGCGACGCCCAGGGGCACCGCGATCAGCATTGCCACCACCGAGGAACTCACGGTCACCCAGAGCAGACGGGCGATGCCGAAGCGCATCTCGTCAGGGTTGGAGACGTCCCAGGCCTGTGAGGTGAGGAAGTTGTCCTTGTTCTTCAGCAGCGCCGGAATCGCCTGGGCGATCAGGAAGACGCCGATCAGGGTGACGATCAGGATGATGATCAGTCCGGCGGCGGTGGCGGCTCCGCCGAAGAGCTTGTCACCCAGACGTCCGGTGTTGGCGCGATCGCCCTCGAGTGGCGTGCGGCCGTCCGGGTCGGGACTGCTGTCCGCGGCCGAGACTCCGGTAATGGAGGTCATGCGTGCTACCTAACTCGCAGATGAAGAGAAAGTGCGTATGTCGGTGGTGGGCCGGCGATCGCCGACCCACCACCGACGGTGAATCACTTGATGGCGCCGATGGCGTTCTTGACCTTGCCGGCGATCTCGCCCGGCAGCGGTGCGTAGCCGATCTCCTCGATGGCCTTCTGCGCGTCGTCCGAGGCGAAGTGGTTCAGGAACGCCTTGACGCTTGCTCCGACCTTCGCGTCCGGGTACTTCGAGCAGGCGATCTCGTAAGTGACCAGCAGGATCGGGTAGGCGCCGGCCTCCTTGGTCGCGTAGTCGAGCTTCAGCTTCAGGTCGTTGCCCTTGCCGTCGACCTTCGCGGCGGCGACGGCCTTACCGGCCGATTCGCCGGTCAGTTCGACAGCACCGGAACCGTTGTCGACCTGTGCGTACGACAGCTTGTTGTCCTTGGCTGCGCCCCACTCGACGTAGCCGATGGCTCCCTCGGTGCTCTTGACGGCGGATGCGACACCGGCGGTCTTGGCCTTGCCCTCACCCTTGCCGGACCACTTCTTGGCCGGCTCTGCGGTCCACTTGTCCTTCGCCGAGGCGGCGAGGTACTTGGTGAAGTTTTCGGTGGTGCCCGACTCGTCGGAGCGGAACATCGGCTTGATGTCGCTGTCCGGCAGCTTCGCGTCCTTGTTGAGGTCGGCGATCGCCTTGTCGTTCCACTTGGCGATCTTGCCGTTGAAGATGTCGGCCATCACGGCCGGGGTGAGGACGAGCTTGTCGACACCCGGGAGGTTGTAGGTGATGGCGATCGGGCCGGTGACCATCGGCAGGTTCCACGCCGGGGAGGCGCACGCCTTGTCGGCCTCGGTCTGCTCGATCTTGCCGTCCTTCTCCTCGGTCTTCAGCGCCGAGTCGGAGCCGGCGAAGTTGACCTGCTTGGCGATGAACTGCTTGATACCTGCACCCGAGCCGGTGCCGTTGTAGGTGACGCCGGCGTCGGCGCACTTCTCGCCGTAGGAAGCGATGACGTCCTGGATCGCGTTGTCCTGGGCGGTCGAACCCTCGGCGGTGATCTTGGTGGTGCCGCACTCGTCCTTGCCGCCCTCTGCACCGCCGGCGGCCGAGGAGGAGCTCGTGGAGCCGTTGTCCTTGGAGCTGTCGCTCGATCCGGGGGTGTTGCTGTCGCTGCCGCAAGCGGTGAGGGCAAAGGCGGCAACGAGTGCCACGCTGGCTGCGCGGCCGGAACGCGTGATCTTCACGGGGGAACCTCTCAGGTGTGACTACCAGATACGCCGGCAGATGCACCGACGATGCGAAGGTAGGCAGGGCACGTGACCGAATGACCCCCAGTCGGTGAACACACGGTGAACTGGCCACATCGAAATCCCACCGTAACCTGCGGTTCTGTTATTGACCGGGCCCTCGTGTGGCCTGAATCACAGCGTGGACCCGGACGGTTGACCAAGAAACGCCGGCGAGGTCAAGGTCGGTGGCGTTCGACGGCGACCACGCGCGCCGTGTCACCCGCCCCGGCAACGTGACACACCAGCGCCTCGCCCTTGTCCATCCCGTTCTCGGCGAGGCCGCGCAAGGTCGTGCCGGCCAGCCCACCCGGAGTGCAGTAGCCGGCGATCTGCAGCAGTATCGAAGGCAGCACCGGACGGTGTGTGCAGAAGGCAACCGGGTCGGTCCTGGCGAACGCGCGGGCGACATGTTTGACGACCTTGCGCGGGTCGTCGGCGAAGCCCTCCTCCGACAGTCCGTTCTTGAAGATCGGGTCGATATCGGCATGCTCCACATACGGCGCGACCGTGGCCGAGCAACGAACCGATGCCGAACTCAGGATGCGGGTGGGGGAGTAGGCGTCCAGCAACGCGACGAGTGTGCGGGAGCGTTCGACTCCGTCCGGGGTGAGCGGACGCTCGGAGTCCTCGCCGTCCCAGTCGACCCGGGGCACGGCGACCGCGTGCCGGACGACGACGAACGGCCAGGTGGCCAACCCGAACCGGCGCTCGGCTTCGACGATCGCTTGGAGCTGAATGGAATCGCGGGTATAGCTCAACCGTGCCAAGGCCTTGTCGACCGGCAACCATGCGACATCATCGATCTCGTTCTCGAGGGCGCCGTCACCCGCGATCGCCTCGCCGGCCCAGTACTGGACGTGCTTGAGTTCGCCCGAGCGCAAGGGGTAGCTCGCGTCCGGCAGTGGGATGCCGACGCGGGCACGCAGCCCGGTCTCCTCCTGCACCTCGCGCACTGCCGCCTCGATCCATGACTCGCCGGGATCCAGCTTGCCCTTGGGCCACGACCAGTCGTCGTACTTGGCGCGGTGGACCAGCAGCACCTGCAACGCGCCGCGGTGCCGGCGCCACAGGACCACACCGCTCGCGCCGATCGTCGCCAACGGGGCCTGTCCGTTCGTCTGGCTCAACGGCGCTGTGCCTTCGTGCGGCGACGGGCGTAGGTGGCGATGAGATCGGCCTGGACGTCGATCAGCGGGTCGCCGGACGCGTCCTTGTGGTGGCGCTCCCAGTGTCCGTCGGCCTGCAGGTGCCACGACGCGGACGTGTCTGCCATGCCGAGGGCGAGCAGTTCGCGCAGGGCCCGGACGTGCTTGGGGTCGATGACCTGCACCAGCGCCTCGACACGACGGTCGAGGTTGCGGTGCATCATGTCGGCGCTGCCGATGTAGACGGTCTCGTCGCCGCCGTCGACGGCGAACCGGAACACTCGGGAGTGCTCGAGGAAGCGACCCAGGACGGATCGCACCCGGATGTTCTCCGACATCCCGGGCACGCCCGGGCGCAGCGCACAGATGCCGCGCACCCAGACGTCGACATGAGCGCCCGCCTGCGAGGCGCGGTAGAGCGCATCGATGATCTTCTCGTCGACCATCGAGTTGACCTTGATCTGCACGGTCGCCGAGCCGCCGACGCGGGCTGCTTCGGCGACTTCCTCGATCCTCGCGATCAGGCCGGATCGGACCGAGCGCGGAGCGACCAAGAGCCGTCTGAACCGGGCGCGCGGGGCCATTCCGGAGAGTTGATTGAACAGGCGAGTGAGGTCCTCGCCGACCACGGGATCGCTGGTCAGCAGGCCGAGGTCCTCGTACAGCCGCGCGGTCTTCGGGTTGTAGTTGCCGGTGCCGACGTGGCAGTAACGACGAATCGTGTCGCCCTCCTGACGCACGACCAGACACAATTTCGCGTGCGTCTTCAGCCCGACCAGGCCGTACACGACGTGCACGCCCGCCCGCTCCAGCTTGCGGGCCCAGGAGATGTTGTTCTCCTCGTCGAACCTGGCCTTGATCTCGACGACCGCGAGCACCTGCTTGCCGGCTTCGGCCGCCTCGATGAGCGCCTGGATGATCGGGCTGTCACCGCTGGTGCGGTAGAGCGTCTGCTTGATGGCGAGCACCTGCGGGTCGACCGCCGCCTGCTCGATGAACGCCTGGACGCTGGTGGAGAACGAGTCGTACGGGTGGTGGAGCAGAATGTCGCCGCCGCGCATCTCGCCCAGGATGTCGGCCTGCGTCGAGCGCTCGACCGGGGACAGCGCCGGGTGCGCCTTTGCCACGAAGGCCGGCCAGCGCAGTTCGGTGCGGGACAGGTCGGCGACCTGTGACAGGCCGCGCAGGTCGAGCGGCTCCGACAGTCGGTAGACCTCCTTGCGGTGCACGCCGAGTTCGCGGACCAGCATCTCCAGGATGTGATCGTCCATGTCGTCGGCGACCTCGAGTCGCACCGGCGGGCCGAACCGGCGCCGGGTGAGCTCCTTCTCCAGCGCGGTGAGGAGGTTCTCGGCGTCGTCCTCCTCGACCTCGAGGTCCTCGTTGCGGGTGACGCGGAAGGTGAAGTGTTCGGCGACCTGCATGCCGGGAAACAGCTCGCCGAGGTTCTTGGCGATGACGTCCTCGATCGACACGAAGCGGTCCTCGTACAACTCGTCGCTGGTCTCGTCGGCCGGCAGGTGGATCAGCCGGGGGAGCACCGAGGGCACCTTCACCCGGGCGAAGTGCTCGCGTCCGGTCTTCGGATTCACCAGCAGCACAGCGAGGTTCAGCGACAGGCCGGAGATATAGGGGAACGGGTGCGCCGGGTCGACTGCCAGCGGAGTGAGCACCGGGTAGATGCGTTCCTGGAAGTAGGTGTCGACGTGCGCGAGTTCGGGCTCGGTCAGCTGGTCCGGCCGCAGGATGCTGATGCCTTCGTCCAGCAGCGCCGTTCGGATCACCTCGTGGAAGGCGAAAGCATGCTGATCCATCAACTCGTGGGCGGCCTGCGAGATCGCGTCGAGCACCTCGCGCGGCTCCAACCCGGAGGCCGAACGCACCGCGATACCAGCGGCGATCCGTCGCTTCAGCCCGGCGACGCGCACCATGAAGAACTCGTCGAGGTTACTGGCGAAGATCGTCAAGAACCGGACCCGCTCCAGCAGTGGCACCTCGGGGTCGTTGGCGAGCTCGAGCACGCGCTCGTTGAACTGCAGCCAGGAGACCTCGCGGTCCAGGAAGCGGTCGTCGGGCAACTCACCGGTGGCGTCGTCGGCGCCGGTCTCGGCCGAGCGGATGAACCGTCCGTTCGAGCCACGGGCACGTTGCGCACGCTCGGCCATGCGGGCGAGCGCGACGTCGCTGGCGGCCGGTGCGTGCGCATCTGTCTCGGCAGTCCCCGCCGGCGTGCTCTGCGCGGCCTGCTCGGCGTCGTGCTCCGTCTTCTGCTCCACCGTGTCCATGGCGCCCATGGTGTCAGGCCTGTCCGGGCCAGGCGTACATGACGTCCTGCGCAGACCGCTCGAATCCGCGACGGCGGTAGGTGGCGATCGCCGGCTCGTTGTCGCCCTCGACGTACAACTCGATCTCCCGAACTGCCTTGTCCCGCAGGTGTGCCAACCCGATCGAGGTGACGTAACCGCCGAGGCCGCGCCCCTGGAACTCGGGGTCGACGGCCACCACGTACACCTCGCCGACGCCACTCGACTGCTCGGCGATCTTGGTCCAGTGGCTGGCCGCGAGCCGGCCGGTCGCGTCGTCGAAGACCAACAGCAGGCCGGACGGGTCGAACCACGGCTCCGCCATGCGCGCCTGCAGGTCGGGCAAGGTCATCCGTCCCTGCTCGGGGTGGTGCGCGAACGCGCGTGCGTTGACCGCGAGCCAGTCCTCCTCATCACCGGTCCGGAAGGAGCGGGCCGAAAAACCTTCGGGCACAACAGGATCGGTGATGCTGTCGTCGACCGGACGGGACATCACCCACAGGTCGCGGACGACCTGCATCCCTCGGTGTCTCGCGGTCTCCTGCGCGGCCGGAACATCACCGTGCGCCCATACCCGAACCTGCGGATTCTGGTTACGGACGAACTCCAGGAAGCGACTCGCGTGGCCGTGGCGGCGGGCGTGGGGATGGACCACGATCTCGGCCCAGGCGGTGCCGTCATCCTCCAGCCGCAGGTGGGAGTAGGCGTCCAGGCCGCCCGCTCCCTGTACGTAGCCGTGCAGGTCCTGATCGGACGCAGGGGCGTCAAGGGCGAGGAAGGTGGCCTCCGACAGCGGGGCGACGCCGTCGACGGCTTGGGCAGCGTCGGCAAGGGTCACGACGTCGGAAAGTGCTGGACGGTCCATGCTCCGATTCCACCACGTCCGGGTCAGAGCGGTCAGGTGTCGGCGTGCTCGCTCTGATCGATCTCGGAGGTCTTCTCGTCACTGCCGCGCGCCTCGCGCGGCCCGGCGAATCGATACCCGACGTTACGGACCGTCCCGATGAACGACTCGTTCTCCGGTCCGAGCTTGGCGCGCAGGCGACGCACGTGCACGTCGACTGTGCGGGTGCCCCCGAAGTAGTCGTATCCCCACACCTCCTGCAGCAACTGCGCGCGGGTGAACACGCGTCCCGGGTGGGCCGCCAACTGCTTCAGCAGCTCGAACTCCTTGTAAGTGAGATCGAGCATGGTGCGTCCGACGCGCACCGAGTACGCCTGTTCGTCGATGACCAGGTCGCCGACCACGATCTTGGTGAGGTTCTCGTCCTCCTGCTCGGGTCGGCTCGACGTTGCCAGACGCAGACGTGCCTCAACTTCGGCCGGACCTGCACTGTCGAGCAGCACGTCGTCGAGTTGCCAGTCGGCGTTGACCGCGGCCAGCCCGCCTTCGGTGAAGATACCGAGGACGGGATCGGTCGAGCCGGCTCCGCGCAGAAACCTGGCCATCGTCCGGGCCCCGACCAGATCGCGGCGAGCATCGAGCAGCACGACGTCACTCGGGGGTGGGTCGACCAGTACGTCGGTCACCGCGGGCAGGATCCGGACCCGGTGACCCAGCAGGGCCAAAGCCGGCAGCACCTCGATGCTCGCCCCGCGGGCGTCGGTGAGCAGCAGCAGGTTGGCCATGACAGACCAGAGTAGGTTCGAAGCGGCTTCGCGTCAGTAACCTGCGTCACTTCGGGCGCACTTTCGTCGGGGTGCCGGTGCGACACCAGGAGTAGCCGACCTCGGGCCGTACGCTGGGTTCATGCCGACGATGCGTTATTGGGCCGGTGCCAAGGCCACGGCCGGGGTGGAGACCGAAGCGGTCGAGGCCGCCACCGTCGCCCAGGCCCTCGAACTCGTGATCCAGCAGCGTCCGGCGCTCGCCTCCGTCGTCCCGCACTGCGCGTTGCTCGTCGACGGTCGCCGGGTGGAGGCCTCCCATGAGGTCGGGCCGTCCGACGTCATCGAGGTGTTGCCGCCCTTCGCCGGCGGATGACACGCAGCCCATGAGTGAGTCAGCGGCCACCCGGGCTGCCATGATGTCCGCCGTGCGACACAGCGACCAGGAAGACGTCGAGGAACGCCCGAGCCCGGGCGCCCTGACCGTCGTCTCCGAACTCGCTGCCGGCGCGGCCGTCGCACTTGGCACCTACGGCGGTGCGCTCCCGTTGGCCCTCGCGCTGATCGCCTGCGGCGTTGCCGTCGCGTGGGGCTGGCCGATCCTGCTGGATCTGCCTCGCCCACCGGGCAGTTCGGCTGTCCTGCTCGCCGGACTGGTCGGCATCGGCATCGTCGAACTGCTCGCGCCCCGTTCGCACGGCCTTCGTTGGCTGACGACGGCGCTCGCGATCGGTCTGATGGTGGCGTTCCTGCACGAACTCCTTCGCAGTGATGGTCGGCGTTCACTGACTCTCTCGATCGCAGGCGCGGTGTTCGGGCTTGCCGTGCTCGCCGTCGGCGCGTTCCACCTGAGCACCCTGGTCGAGTTCGACGCGAAGTTCGTCACCTACGCGGCCTGTCTCGGCGCGGCCGTCGGTGTGGTCGTCGATTTCTTCCTCGGCGGCCGGACGCTGGGTGAATGGTCGCTGCCGATCAGTCTCCTGCTGGCCGTGGCGGCCGGAGCCGCACTCGGCGTGCTCAGCGAAACCCCTTGGAACGCACCGATGCTCAGTGCGCTCGCCGCCTGCGGCATTGCACACGCCTTGCGTCGCGTGGTGGGCTCACTGCCACGCGCGTCCGAGGCGCCGGCCGCGGTCGCCCTCGGCGCGGGGAGCGTCCTGGTGGTCGGGATCGTGCCGTTCGCCGTGGTCTGGGCCCTGACCCGCTGAGCGGGCACCGTTCGGCGAAGGGTCAGTGGTTGGCGACCCGCTTGAGTTCGGCGGACACGTGGCTCTGCAACGGTTCACCCATCGCTGCCATGTCCATGGCCCACATCAGATTCGAGTTGACGTAGCCGTACATCCGGGCGCCCGCGGAGTACTCCTTGGCGCTCGGGCTGCGCAGCACACCGTCGGTGCGAAGTTCTATCTTCGCAGGGGACGTGCGGCCGTAGTACAGCTCGACGACGCCGAACGGGTGGGTGAGCAGCAGCTCGACCTCGTTGTCAGGCAGCGGACGCCAGAATCCGAGCTCGGTCGCCAGCGGACGCACCTTGTTGCCCTCCTGATCCAGCAGCCAGGTACGGCTGTGCCACTCCAGGAAAGGGCGGCCGTCGTGGAAGCAGTGGATCTCCTGGCCGAAGTTCGCGGACTCGATGGTCGGGTAGCCGACCACGCCGGCGCCCTCCCAGCGTCCGATGAGCCAGGCCAGGGGAGCCAGGTCGCGCGGCATGTCGGGGTCGATCTCGATCGGCATGAAGGTGCCTTCCTCGGTCGTGGTTCTGAAGAGTGTTGCTTCAGTTACTGCAGCGGGTTGGTGGAGGCGCTGTAGTTGCTGAAGTCGTCGTTGGCGACGGCCGCCCCGAGGCGCTTGATCTTCGCTTCATCGGCGATCACGATCGACCCGGCCCTCGGGTCACTTCCCAGGCCGGTGAACGGCGCGGTGTAGAAGGTGACGCCGCTCATCCGTAGGTTGCGCAGACTGAGGCCGATGCTCTGCACCTGCATGTCCTCGTCGACCCGAAGATTCTTGTCGGCGGTGAGGTCGTCGACCATCTTGTTGAGCTTGACCGGGTTCAGCAGGGTGCCGGCCTTCAGCGTCTTGGCCATCACGGCCTTGATCCAGGCCTGCTGGTTGCGTCCGCGGTCGATGTCGCCTTCTCGCAACTGGTAGCGCTGGCGGACGAATCTGAGAGCCTGCTCGCCGTCCATGTGATGCCGGCCGACTGTCCAGGTCTGCCTGCCGTCGTTGTACTGCTGCGGCACGTAGACGTCGACACCACCGACGGTGTTCGTCAGTTTGCCGAATCCCTCGAAGCCGATCTGAGCGGCGTGGTCGATCTTGACGCCGAGCAGGTTCTGAAGGGTCAGGATGAGCAGCTTCTCGCCACCGTACGCGTACGCCGCGTTGATCTTGTTCTTGCCGTGCCCGGGGATGGACACGTAAAGGTCACGCGGGAAATGGATGACCTGGACGCTCTTGCGGTCGTCGCTGATGTGCACCAGTTGGATGACATCGGATCGGCTGGAGTCGTTGAGGTCCTTACTGCGAGAGTCGGAACCCATCAGCAGGATGTTGAGGGCCTCGCCCGCCTCGGATTTGCGCGTCGGCTGGCCGGCATCGTCCGGGATCATGTCCGACCGCTGGATGTTGTTGTCGAGTTTCCAGTTCAGGTACGCGGCGAACCCACCCACTGCCAGCGCGCTGATCACGAACATCGTCAGCAGGGTCAGACAACCGACCTTCAGGCAGCCGGCCTTCTTCTTCGGCTCCTCGACGTCGTCAGGCTCGTCGTGAGCAGCGGGGTCCGCCTCGTCGAACGGGCCTTCGCCGGCGCCTGCGGCCACCGCACGGTGGCGTCCCCGAGAGTCACGGGGCGTCAACCGGTCGTCGCGGTCGGCGTCGCCGGACAGGCGGTCGCTTGCGGGTCCGGTGGGCTCGTTCGGGTCGGTCATGGTCGCCAGTCTAGGCAGGCGCACGCGGACGTACGCTGAACACGTGAACGCTGCGAAGCTCGACGATTACCGCTCCCCGCTCCTGGATCGCCCGAAGGCGGTCGAGGCCGACGGGCTCGACGCCGGCGTGGCGGCGCACTACGGCGACCCGATGCGTGAACAGCGACTGTTGGAGGCGAGGCAGGCCCTGGTCGACCTGAGCAACCGGGGCGTGGTCACCGTGAGCGGGCCAGATCGTCGCAGTTGGTTGCACTCGATCACCACGCAGAAGCTGGACGACCTGCAGCCGGCAGTGAGTACCGAGTCGCTGGTGCTCAGTCCACACGGTCATGTCGAGCACGACCTGCACCTGATCGACGACGGGGAGACCATCTGGATCACCGTGGAGCCGGGCACCGCCGAGGCGCTGGTGACCTGGTTGCGGTCGATGCAGTTCATGCTCCGCGTCGAGGTGGCCGACCGCAGCGCCGATTTCGCGGTGCTCGGCGACCCGTCGACAGAGGCGGTCGACATGCTTGCCTGGGTGGACCCGTGGCCCGACCTCGGCCCGGACACGGCTGCCTACTGCGACGTCGAGCCGCACCCGGCGTTCGGTCGCGCGTGGCGTGAACTGATCGTCCCGCGCGATGAACTGGAATCCGTCGTGGGTGAACGGGCGCTCGCGGGCACCTGGGCGGCAGAGGCGTTGCGGGTGAGCCAGTGGCGTCCGCGGCACCTGGTCGACACCGACCACCGCACGATTCCGCACGAGTTGGATTGGCTGCGCACTTCGCTGCATCTGCACAAGGGGTGCTACCGCGGCCAGGAGACCGTCGCGCGGGTACACAACCTCGGCAAACCACCGCGCCGCCTCGTCTTCCTGCATCTCGACGGTTCGGGCCACGTATTGCCCGACCCCGGCGCCGAGTTGTTCGCGCCCGCGAACGAACGGGCCGTCGGACGACTGACCTCGGTGGCCCGTCATCACGAGGAAGGGCCGATCGCGCTGGCCGTCGTCAAGCGCAATGTGCCGGTGGAGGCCGTGCTGCGCGCGGGCGATGTGACTGCGGCGCAGACGCCGATCGTGCGGGCCTGACGACACAGCCCCACCGGTGTGACTCGTCTCACGCTTGCTCTGGCTTGCAAAGTGCTAACTGCAGCAAGCATAATGAAGACATGACTCCGAACCCCGTCAGCGATCTCGGCGGTTACCTCAAGGACCAGCGCCAGCAGGCGCAGTTGTCCTTGCGGCAGCTGGCCGAACGCTCGGGAATCTCCAACCCCTACCTCAGCCAGATCGAGCGGGGACTGAAGAAGCCGAGCGCGGAGATACTCCAGTCGCTGGCCAAGGGTTTGCGGATCTCGGCCGAGCAGTTGTACGTGCAGGCCGGATTCTTGGACGAAGCAGGCGAGACCGAGACGCTGATCGACACCCGTGTGGCGATCAAGTCCGACCCGCTCCTTTCGGACAAGCAGCGCAAGGTTCTCCTCGATCTTTACGCATCGTTCACCGAGGACTGATCCGCCGGCCGCATCGGCAGCACATACTCCAGATAACCGAACCGGAAGGAGTGGCCATGGCCACCAAGTTCGACCTCAAGAAGTCCATCACCGCAGCCACCCCGCTGTACGCCGCCGTCGGCGCTGCGGACACGGTCTACACCACCGTCCGTGACCGTGCGCTGACCGTCGGTGCCGAGCTCAAGCCGTCCGCCGTGCAGGTTCGCTTCACCAAGCAGATCGCCGATGTCCGCGAACAGGTCGAGGCGCTGCCCGCGACCGCGACCAAGGTCATCGACGACGCCAGCATCGAGGCCGGCGACCAGTACGCCACCCTCGCCAAGCGCGGCGAGAAGGTCGTGAAGTCGCTGCGCAAGCAGGTCGACGGGATCGAGAACACCGCGCGCCAGCAGGCCAAGGACGTTCGCAGCACCGCTCGCAAGACCGCCAAGGACGCGCAGACCACCGCCGTCTCGACCCTCGCGGCCGGCCGCAAGGACGCCGCCAAGGTCGTCGCCGACGTCGCCGGCAAGGTCGAGGACGAGGCTCGCGCCGAGGTCCGCAGCAACGCCGCCAAGGAGGGCGCTGCCACCAAGCGTCCGGCGCGCAAGACCGTCGCCAAGAAGGCCACTGCTCGCAAGACCACGGCCCGCAAGGCTCCGGCCACGAAGGCTGCTTCGGCGAACAGCAACGCCTGAAGACAACTGACCCTGCTCGGCTGAGCAGAAACGACGAAGCCCCCACCTCGCCCCGGTGGGGGCTTCGTCGTTAGCCTCGCCTGCGTGACTCAACGATCGCAGCAAGCACTCTCCGAAGCCCCCATCGTCGCAGTCGTCGAACGCAGTGGATTCGTGGAGTCGGTGCACCGCGGCATCGTCGTGGCCGTCGACGCGCAGGGCTCGGTGCTGTTCGAACGAGGTGACGCGAGCGCGCCGCACTTTCCCCGCTCGTCGAACAAGCCGATCCAGGCGCTCGCGATGGTGCGGTCCGGACTCGACCTGCCCGCCGACCTGCTGGCGCTGGCGAGCGCCAGTCATTCGGGTGAGGATTTCCACCTCGACGGCGTGCGCCGCATCCTTGCCGGCGCCGGCCTTTCCGAGGACGACCTGCAGAACACCCCCGATCTGCCGTACGACGAGCAGGCCAGGCGCGAATGGCTCGCGGCCGGCCACGAACCGACGTCCATCGCCCAGAACTGTTCGGGCAAACACGCTGCGATGCTCGCCACGTGTGTGGTGAACGACTGGGACACCGCCACGTATCGGGACCCGTCCCATCCGTTGCAGGTCGCGATGGCGGACGCGCTCGCCGACCTGTGCGGCGAGTCCGTCGCCGCGACCGGGATCGACGGTTGCGGGGCTCCGGTTATGGCGGTTTCGCCGCTCGGTCTCGCGCGTGCGTTCGGCCGCCTTGCGGCCGCCACGGACGGTCCGGAACGTGTTGTCGCACAAGCGATCCGCGAGTTCCCCGAGTTTCTGGGTGGCACCCGACGCGACGTCACCGATCTGATCCGCAGCGTCCCGGGGCTGGTGGCCAAGGACGGTGCCGAGGCGGTCTACGCGATCGGGCTCCCGGACGGTCGTGGAATGGTCGTCAAGATCGCGGACGGCGGCCAGCGGGCCCGTCCGGTGGTTGCCGCAGCGGCACTGCGCGAGTTGGGGGTGGAAGCAGAGGTGCTCGAACGTCTTGCGAGCGCGCCGATCCTCGGCCACGGGCAGCCGGTCGGTGCGGTGCGGGCGGTCTGATGCGGGCAGTCCTGCAGCGGGTTACCCACGCGGAAGTGACTGTCGAAGGGGAGACGGTCGGTGCCATCGATCGTCCCGGTCTGGTGGCGCTGGTCGGTGTCACCCACGAGGACGGTGCCGAACAGGTCGCCGCGATGGCTCGCAAGATCGGCGAGCTGCGCATCCTCGCCGACGAGCAGTCCGTGCTGGACGCCGGTGCGCCAGTGCTGGTGGTCTCGCAGTTCACCGTGTACGGCAGCACCCGCAAGGGTCGACGTCCCTCTTGGAGCGCAGCCGCCCCCGGCCCGGTCGCCGAACCCCTCATCGAGGATCTCGTCGCCGCGCTGGTTGCCGCCGGGGTTGAGGTCGCCACCGGACGTTTCGGCGCGATGATGCAGGTGTCGCTGGTCAACGACGGACCGTTCACCGTCGTCGTCGACGTCTGAGCGGCGGACATCGGCGACGTTCGACGTTTAGGCTGGTGACGTGCTCGAACCTCTTTTTCGCATCCAGTCCACCGTCGCGCTGCTGCTCGGCCTCGCCCTGATGGCCACCACGGCCTTCGCTTTCGTCGATGCGCTGCGTCGCCGCGAGGATGCGTTCCGAGCCGCCGACAAGATGACCAAGCAACGCTGGTTGTTGATCACGGGCCTGGCTGCGGTATTCGCGCTGTTGGTGATCCAGTCACCGCTCAACCTCTTCGGCATCATCGCGATCGTGGCTGCCGGGGTGTACCTCGCCGACGTCCGTCCGGCGTTGCGACAGGTCGAGTCCCGCCGCGGTGGCGGTTCCCGCGGACGATGGTGAGCACCCGCACCTGCATCCTGCCGACGTCCGAAGGCGGCATCGAGTACCTGCTGGTCGGACGTGACGAACCAGTCACCGTCTTCGCCCACGGGCTCGCAGGCTCGATATCGACCACGCGCCCTTTCGGCTCCGGCATGCCCGGACGCCAGGCGTACTTCCACTTCCGCGGCCACGGTGCCTCGTCCTCGCCAGAATCGGCGTGGACCTACACCGCGCTGGCCGACGAACTCGACGCTGTGGCCACGCACGTCGGCGCCACCCGGGCGTTGGGCGTCAGCATGGGAGCCGGCGCGATCGCTCACCTTCTCGAGCGGGTGCCCGACCGCTTCGAACGCATTGTGCTCGCGCTGCCTGCCGTGCTTGACACACCCCGCACCGACGTCGCCCTCGAGCGATTGCTGGAGATGGGCCGGTTCGCCGACGAGCACGACGTCGACGGTGTCTTCGAGTTGTTGCTGCTGGAACAGCCGGGGGAGCACCGGGACGATCCCGTCGTGCGTAACTGGTGTATGGACCAGGCACACACGATCGTCCGGACAGACGTGTCCCGTGCGTTGCGGACGATCCCACACGCGACCGCGGTGCACGACCGTCGATCACTGCAGGCGGTGCAGGCGCAGGTGCTCGTGCTCGGCCAGGAGGACGATCCCGCGCACCCGCTGTGGGTCTCGCGTGAGATCGCCGACCTGATCCCGAACGCCCGGCTCGAGGTGCTCCCACCAGGCGGGATCCTGTGGAGTCATCGGGCTCGCGTACGAGAGCTCGTGCGAGACTTCCTCGCATGATCGTCCGGCTCGAACCACGCATCCGGGATTACGCGTGGGGGTCGCGCACGGCGCTGGCCGAACTGGCCGGACGGCCCTCGCCGACCGAGTCCCCCGAGGCCGAGATGTGGATGGGTGCACACGAGGCGTCGCCCTGCGTCGTCGGTCACCACGACGACCGCACAACGTTGGACAAGCTCATCGCTGCCGACCCGATCGGCATGCTCGGTGAGACGACCGTGACTCAGTTCCAGCGTCGACTGCCGTTCCTGCTCAAGCTGCTCGCACCGGAGCAGGCGTTGTCGATCCAGGCGCATCCCAGCCGTGAGGAAGCGCTGACCGCGCCCACCGGCACCTATGTCGACAACTGGCCGAAGCCGGAGGCCTGGCTCACGGTCACCGAGTTCGAGATGTTCGCCGGGACGCTCGCCTTCGACGAGATCCGTTCCGCGGCAGGGGAACTGCAGTGTCAACGGTTCGGGGAATTGATCGAGGCCGCGGCCGGCTCGGGCGTCAAGCAGTTGCTCCGGTCGATCCTGCAGGCCGAGGAGTCGGTTCAGCGCGAGCTCACCGAAGAGGTCGTCCGGGCATGTGGTGACCGACGAGACCACCCGCACTACGAGGCCATCCACCGCATTGCCGCCCAGTTCCCCGGCGACGTCGGCGCGGCGGTGCTGCTGACCATGAGGCACCACGTCGTGCCCGCGAACAGTTACGTGTTCCTGCCAGCAGGAGTGCTGCACGCCGCAGTGCACGGGGTGACGGTCGAGATCCTCGCCAATTCCGACAACGTCGTCCGAGCCGGCCTGACTCCCAAACGCATCGACATCACCGAACTGCTCCGTATCGTCGACGTCCACCGCCCCGTTGTGGTGGAGGAACCGCCGTCGGGTGTTCGAGTGCACAGCTTCCCGGTCGATGTGCCGTATTTCCAACTGCACCAAGTGAACCCGGGTACACAACTTGAAGAGGTACCAGGACGTAACAAGCCGCGCATCGTGCTCTGCATCGGAGGAACGATCACGCTCGACGACGGCGTCGAGCAGATCGAGTTGGGTCCGGCACAGTCGTGTTTCGTTCCGGCATCCGTCGACCACCTGCACTGCTCGGGCGACGGCACCGCGTACGTGGCGACCACCGGACTCGTGGGCTGATCACCTCCGATTCGGGGCGACCGCAGACCACTCCACGCTGAGTTCGCCGAGCCTGTGGCGACTGCGCCCGTGCAGGACGGGCCAGCCGTCTGCACGGACGGTGTCGACCGCCGCCAGGAAGCGTTGCCGGGCACCGAACGAACCGTGCGGCGCAGCCGTCGCCCACGCACGGTCGAAGGTCCGCACAAACTCGTGGATCGGTTCACCCGGCACGTTGCGGTGGATCAGTGCCTTGGGCAGACGTTCGGCGATCACCGACGGTGTGTCCAGCCCCCCGAGCCGCCAGGAGAAGGTCAAGCTCAGCGGTGAGCGACGGTCGAGCGTCACCCAGGTGGCCAGTCGCCCGACCTCGTCGCAGGTCCCGTCGACAAAGATCCCGGTCGGTGAAAGACGTTGTTGCACAAGGCTCCACGAAGACTCCACCTCGGACTCGTCGTACTGGCGCAGCACGTTGAACGCGCGGACCACGTCGACCTTCCCGTCCACCGGCAGCTCGAATCCGCCGATGCGGAAGCTGAGCGTGTCGTCCTGTAGGTGCTGCGCCGCGCGCACCCTGGCGGGGTTGATCTCGACTCCGACGACCCGGACGTCCGGGCGTACGGCGCGGAGCCGGTCGCGTAGTTCCACGGCGGTGACCGGTGATGCGCCGTACCCGAGATCCACCACCAGGGGCGCGCCGAGCGGGGCCGTCAGGCGATGTCGCTGGGTGGCCACCAGCCACCGGTCGCACCGGCGCAGGCGATTGGGGTTCGTGGTGCCGCGTGTGATCGCGCCCACCGGACGTGCAGAGGCCACCCGCTCAGCCTAGATACGAGCTCACTCAGGCGGTGGTCGACTGGGTGCGAGCCCCGTGGGGCGAGCGCCGCGACCGAGACCACGACCGGACGACTTTCGCGGGTGAGAGACTGAGCCGCATGACCGAGTCCAGCGGATGCCCGGTGCAGCGGGTGGCGATGATCAGTGTCCACACCTCGCCGCTCGACCAGCCCGGTACGGGCGACGCGGGCGGGCTCAACGTGTACGTGGTGGAGACCGCGAAGCGGCTGGGTGCGCGGGGCGTCGAGGTCGAGATCTTCACCCGTCGAACGTCCGCGAGCCTGGCGGAGGTCGTCACCCTCGCACCCAACGTGATCGTGCGACACATCGACGCCGGGCCGTACGAGGGTCTCGACAAGGAGGATCTGCCCGGACAACTGTGCGCGTTCGCGGCGGGAGTGATGCGATTCGTCGCCATCAGCCCGGAGGGGCATTACGACCTGGTCCACTCCCACTACTGGCTGTCCGGTCAGGTCGGCTGGCTGGCCGCCGACCGGTGGAACGTGCCGCTGGTCCACACCATGCACACGATGAGCCGCGTCAAGAATCGTGCTCTCGCAGCAGGCGATCGGCCCGAACCCAAGGGTCGCGAGATCGGCGAGGAGCAGGTCGTCAAGGTGGCCGGTTGGTTGATCGCCAACACCGATACCGAAGCCCGCGAACTCGTGGAGTTGTACGACGCCGATCCCGAACGGGTCCGCGTCGTGCCCCCGGGCGTCGACCTCGACGTCCTCAGGCCGGCCGGCAAGTCGGCGTGCCGCCGCGAACTGGGGCTGCCCGAGGACGCCGATGTGCTGCTGTTCGTCGGACGCATCCAGCCGCTCAAGGCCCCGGACGTGCTGGTCAAGGCCGTCGCGAGGATGATCGAACGCGAACCGGAGCGCCGCGGTCGGACAGTGGTCGCGATCCTCGGCGGTCCGAGTGGCAGCGGGCGGGAGCGTCCCCGTGCGCTGCAGGCGATGGCGCGCGAACTCGGCGTCGCCGACGTCGTGCAGTTCGTGCCTCCGCAGAGCCGCACCGAACTCGCCCGCTGGTTCGCGGCGGCCGACCTGACCGTCGTGCCCTCCCACTCCGAATCCTTCGGCCTGGTCGCGATCGAGTCCATGGCGTGCGGCACACCGGTGGTCGCTGCGAACGTCGGTGGGCTCCCGACGGCAGTGGGCGACGGGGGTGTGCTGGTCGACTCGCACGATCCCAACGAGTGGGCGTCGGTGCTCGCCGGCCTGCTGGACGACGACGAGAGGCGGAAAACAATGACCGACAACGCGATTGCGCGGGCCCGCGAGTTCTCCTGGGATGCGACGACCGACAAGCTGTTCGACGTCTACCGGCACGCCTGTGAGGCGCCGCCGCGGCCGTATGACACGCACCTCGACTTCGCGACGGTGCCGACTGCGGTAGTGCCGTGAGCCTGCGCGACGACGTCGCGGCGGTCCTGGAAGGGGTCCTGGCCGACAACGAACTGGAATGGGAGGCCGGGGTCAACGACGGCGAGTACGTCGTCACCCTCCCGGGGGAGAAGAAGCTGAAGACGGTCACGTCCCTCACGGTCGGTGAGAACGACCTGATCACAGCCGCATTCGTCATCAGGCAGCCTGATGAGAACCACCTCGACTTCTACACGTTCCTGTTGCGCCGCAACCTCAAGCTGCCAGGTCTCGCGTACTCGATCGATTCCTCCGGCGACGTGTACGTCGGCGGACGCGTCCCGCTCGCCGCCGTCGACGAGACCTACCTCGACAAGCTGCTCGGTGCCGTCCTGCGCGCAGCGGACGAGCCCTTCAACGACCTGTTGGTGCTCGGCTTCCTGACCTCGATGAAGAAGGAATGGGAGTGGCGAATTTCGCGCGGTGAATCCACCCGCAACCTCGAGGCGTTCAAGCACCTGCTGGCCTGACCACGGCACGTATGTCGGTGGTTAGGCTGGAGTCATGACCTACACACTCGTGCTGCTGCGTCACGGCGAATCCGACTGGAACGCCAAGAACCTCTTCACCGGCTGGGTCGACGTCGACCTCACCGAGAAGGGCCGCTCCGAGGCCGCGAACGGCGGCAAGCTGTTGAAGGAAGCAGACGTCCTGCCCGACGTCGTGCATACCTCGCTGCTGCGCCGCGCGATCACGACCGCCCACCTCGCCCTCGACGTCGCCGACCGTCACTGGATCCCGGTGAACCGGTCGTGGCGCCTGAACGAGCGTCACTACGGCGCCCTCCAGGGCAAGGACAAGAAGGCCACGCTGGAGGAGTTCGGCGAGGAGCAGTTCATGACCTGGCGCCGGTCGTTCGACACCCCGCCGCCGCCCATCGAGCCCGGCGCCGAGTTCTCCCAGGACGGTGACCCGCGGTACGCCGATCTCGGCGATGACGCGCCGCGCACCGAGTGCCTGAAGGACGTCATCGAGCGCTTCCTGCCGTACTGGGAGGGCTCGATCATTCCCGACCTGAAGGACGGCAAGACCGTTCTGGTCGCCGCTCATGGCAACAGCCTGCGCGCGATGGTGAAGCACCTCGACGGGATCTCCGACGACGACATCGTCGGCCTCAACATCCCGACCGGAATGCCGCTGGTCTACGAACTCGACGAGCATTTCAAGCCCACCGTCAAGGGCGGAAAGTACCTCGACCCCGAGTCCGCGAAGGCGGCTGCCGAGGCGGTCGCCAACCAAGGCCGCTGAAACGTAAGTCCGCAGAACGCGCGCGTCAATTCGCCGGTTCTGCGGACTTTCGGCGTGTGTCAGCTGCCTTCGTACTTGTAGCCCAGGCCGCGGACGGTGACGATCACCTTCGGGTTGCCCGGGTCTTCCTCGATCTTCGCGCGCAGCCGCTTGACGTGCACGTCGAGCGTCTTGGTGTCACCGACGTAGTCGCTGCCCCAGACGCGGTCGATCAGCTGACCCCGGGTGAGCACGCGTCCGGCGTTGCGCAGCAGCAGCTCGAGCAGCTCGAACTCCTTGAGCGGTAACGAAACCGGCTCGCCCTGAACACTGACCGTGTGGCGTTCGACGTCCATGCGCACCGGTCCGCTCTGCAGGGTGGCGGGCATGAGCTCCCCGGTGTCCTGGCCACGGCGCAGCACCGCCTTGATGCGGGCGAGCAGTTCGCGGGAGGAATACGGCTTGGTGACGTAGTCGTCCGCGCCGATCTCGAGCCCGACGATCTTGTCGACCTCGCTGTCCTTGGCGGTCAGCATGATGATCGGCACGTTCGCCTTCTGCCGGATCACCCGGCACACCTCGGTGCCGGACATTCCGGGCAGCATCAGGTCGAGCAGGACGAGGTCGGCGCCCTTGCGATCGAAGTCGAGCAGCGCGTCCGGTCCGGTCTCCGCGACCGACACCTCGTAGCCCTCCTTGGACAACAGGTAGGACAACGGGTCGGACAGCGACTCCTCGTCCTCGACCAGCAGGATGCGCGTCATGGGGTGACCTTTCGGGCTTCGTCGACCGGTCGGTCGATCGTTGTTTCGGAGGGTTCGGGATGTGCGGCCGGCAGCCGGATGGTGAAGGTCGAGCCGTGGCCCTCCTCGGACCACGCGGTGACCTCACCGCCGTGGTTGGCGCAGATATGTTTGACGATGGCAAGGCCGAGCCCCGTGCCGCCGGTGCGTCGCGACCGGGCGGCGTCGACGCGGTAGAAGCGTTCGAAGACGCGCTCGATCTCGCCGGCCGGGATGCCGCTGCCTTGATCCTTCACTGCAACGGTGACCAGGTCGGGCGAGCCCTTCACGGCGACGTCCACCCGCGTGCCGCTGCCGGAGTAGTTGACTGCGTTCTCGATCAGGTTGCGCACGGCGGTGGTGATCAGGTCGGGGTCGCCGAACACCTCGGCGCGGTTGCCCTCGTCGTGCGCCTGAATGCCGATATTGCGTTCGTCGGCCATCAGCCGCATATGCTCGATGGCCTCCGCGACGCACTCGCGCACGTCGACGCGCTGCGGATCGTCGAGGGTCTCTGCGACCTGCAACCTGGAGAACTCGACGATCTCCATGACCAACCGGTTGATGCGGTCGGCCTCGGTGCGCATCCGCTTGGTGAACCGGTGCACCGCCTCCGGATCGTCGCGAGCATCGTCGATGGCCTCTGACAACAGACTGAGTCCGGCGACGGGAGTCTTGAGTTCGTGACTGACGTTGACCACGAAGTCACGCCGGGTCTCCTCGACGCGTCGCAGCTGCGAGCGGTCGTCGAGCAGGATGAGGACGTGGTCGTCGGACAGTGGCGTCACCCGCACCCCGAGCACCAGGCGTCCGGCGCCGTTGAGTCCGCGGGTCAGGTCGAGTTCGAGTTCGTGCAGGTCCTTGTCTCGCCGAGACGTGCGCACGAGGGTGCGCAGTTGCTCATGCACGATCTCTTGCCCGCGGACGAGGCCCAGCGCCGCTGCGGACGGGCTCGCCCGCACCACGCGGTCGCTGGCGTCGACGACCAGCGAGACCGAGCGCAACGCATCGAGGATCTCGGCGGCCTCCGGGGCGATCGGCTCCGGGTTGGTGTGCGTGGTGGCGATGCTCTTCGCGGAGGTCTCGGCAGTCCGACGTCTGGCGGCCGACCAGCCGATGACGAGGCCCACGCACAGGGCGCTCAGGGCGATTAGGACCTCCAACACGCGGCCCAATGTACGGGGTCGGTGAAGCGTCGTCGGTGCTGGTCAGACGCGTACGACTGCGAGCCATCGGCCGTTAACCTGCGCGTTTGTCGCCGTTCACCGCGGCCTGCGACCCTCAGCGAGTCGCCGGTCTGGGGCACAATGGGCCACGACCGGTGAAGCCGGTCGAGGCCGGCAAAACCGCCCGTCCATCTCGGCTTCTTTCGAGTTCACCCCGAAGCAAGGATTCCCCAAGCATGCGCAACGCCTTCCACGACGACCTCGATCGTGTTTCCGATCAGCTCGTTCACATGACCGAGATGGTCGGTACTGCGATGAAGCGCGCCACCGACGCACTCGTGAACACCGACCTCGGCGTGGCCGAGAGCGTCATCGCTGCGGACGACGACATCGACACCGTGCGACGCCAGGTCGACGACCTGGCGGTCGACCTGCTGGCCCGTCAGCAGCCGGTGGCCACCGACCTGCGGATGGTCGTCACCGCCATGCACATGGCATCTGACATCGAGCGGATGGGCGACCTGGCCCGCCACATCGCGAAGATCGCCCGGATGCGTTACCCGAAGCAGGCCGTTCCGCAGGAAGTGCTGCCGCACATCACCTCGATGTCGGAGTGCGCGATCGACCTGGCGAAGAAGACCGGCGAGGCGATCGACAGTAAGGACGTCCACGCAGCGCAGGAGATCGAGCGCCTGGACGACCGCATGGACGACCTGCACCGGCAGATCTTCGCCGCCCTGCACAGCGAGGGCTGGAACCACCCGACCGAGACCGCGGTCGACGTCACGCTGCTGTCGCGCTACTACGAGCGATTCGGCGACCACGCCGTCGCCGTCGCGGACCGCATCGTCTACCTGGTCACCGGCCGGTACGGCGACCCGGACGAGGGCCTGGAGCGCTGACATTCTCCGGCGCCTTCTGCGCCATGGACCAGCCTCTGCAGAATCTGCAGGGGCTCGTTCACGTTCGGGCGTCAGCCACGGATGACCAGCGCGTTGGCGATCGCGCCAATGCCCTCGCCGCGGCCCAGGAAGCCGAGGTGATCGGTGGTCGTTGCTGAGACCGAGACGTGCGCCCCGCCGAGCGCGGCCGAGATCGCCTGTTGCGCTTCCTCGCGGCGCGGACCCACCTTCGGCCGGTTACCGATGATCTGCACACTGACATTGCCGATGCGGAAACCTGCTCGCTCGAGGGTGCCGTGCACGTCGGCCAGCATCGCCGCGCCGGTTGCCCCCTTCATCTGCGGTCGGTCGACGCCGAACTGAGTGCCGAGGTCACCCAGACCGGCGGCCGACAGCAGGGCATCGCACACCGCGTGAGCGGCGACGTCACCGTCGGAATGTCCTTCGATTCCACGTTCACCGGGCCAGGTGAGGCAGGCGAGGGACAGCGGTCGCTCGTCATCGGCGTAGCCGTGTACATCGACACCGATCCCGGTGCGGGGCAAGGGTGCAGGATGCTGCGGCGAATCGATGAGTTGCTCCTGTGGGTCGGTTGCGATCAGACGCCGGACTGCGTCGAGGTCGGCCGGAACGGTGACCTTGAGCGCGCGGGGATCGCCGTCGACGACCACCACGTGTCCGCCGTCCGACTCCACCAGGGCCGCGTCGTCGGTCGCCTGGCCACCCCGGGAGTGCGCCCGGACGAGCGCGGACCGGCGGAAACCCTGCGGCGTCTGAACGGCACGTAGTGACGAGCGATCCGGCGTACCGACCACCACACCGCCGGCGTCCACCTGCTTCACGGTGTCGACCACGGGTAGGCCGGGGACCACCGCGTGGGCACCGCCCAGCACGGCGTCGATCACGGCGTCGAACAACGCCGGGGGAGCAAAGGCGCGAGCGGCGTCGTGCACGAGGACGACTTCGGTCCTGTCGGAGAGCGCGGCCAGTCCGGCGGCTACCGAGTCGGTGCGTTCAGCGCCGCCGTCGACGAGCACGGCGCCCTCACACAACGGTTCGAACTCGCCCCGGTGCCCGCCCGGGACGACGACGACCACGTCGGACACCCGACCGACCTGACGTACCGAACGCAGCGCGTGGACGATCAGGGCATCACCGCCAATATCGACGAGAGCCTTGGGCATACCCGCGCCGAGGCGGGTGCCCATGCCGGCGGCGACGATGACGACGCCCACGGCAGGAGTGCCGCGGGCGTGGTCGCTGTTCGTGATGGAACTCAGGACGCGAGGACCTCGTCCAGCGTGGCCTCTGCGGTGTCCTCGTTGGTGTGCTCGGCGAGCGCGAGTTCGGAGACGAGGATCTGGCGCGCCTTGGCGAGCATCCGCTTCTCACCCGCGGACAGGCCGCGGTCCTGGTCGCGGCGCCACAGGTCACGCACGACCTCGGCCACCTTGATGACGTCGCCGGATGCCAGCTTCTCGAGGTTCGCCTTGTAGCGACGCGACCAGTTGGTCGGCTCCTCGGTGTGATCGGCACGCAACACCTCGAACACACGGTCGAGGCCTTCCTTGCCGACGACATCGCGGACACCCACGAGATCGCAGTTCTCCGCCGGAACCTCGATCGTCAGGTCGCCTTGGGCAACCTTCAGGACGAGGTACTGCTTTTCCACGCCCTTGATCGTTCGGACCTTGATTTCTTCGATGAGAGCCGCCCCGTGGTGCGGGTAAACGACCGTCTCGCCGACCTTGAAAACCATATGTTGTGTGCCCCTTTCGCGAAGTCAAGGATAACACGGGTGGCCGGGGTCACAGAAACCGTTTGTGCAGGTCAGAGGCCACAAACGGACGTGCACAGATCGCGGCCGAGGGGTTGACAGGAGTCGCCGCACGTGCTTCGCGTGGGCCCGTCATGGGCCGGTGCAGGGTGGGGCCCCGGGGCGGCGGGCAGACCGGTAGCATGCACATGTGATGCGACGTGTGACTTCCCGGCCGGCCGTCCGCCGCGGTGCTCGAGCGATGCTGGTGGCCGGCGTTGCCAGCACTGCCCTGAGCGGCTGCTACTACTTCAGCGAACCCACCACCGACATGGACTACGTCGCCTCCGACGGCAACAACGCCGAGGTCGGCACGGTCAACCTGTCGAACGTGCTCATAGTCACCAAGAGCAAGGGCGACAAGGGCTCGATGCAGGGTTTGGCTACTAACAACGGCAACACTGCCGCGCAGTTGACAGTCACTCCGGCCGGCGGACAGCCGACCAAGGTCTCCATCCCGCCGATGCAGTCCGTCCGCCTCGACGGCAAGCCCAGCGGCGACGGTAAGGCCACTGTGTCCCCGATCGACATCCCCGCCACCCCGGTTCCCCCGGGTGAGTCCACCACGGTCGTGTTCGCCACCGCCGACGGCGGCAGCAAGCGGGTCTCCGTGCCGGTCGTGCTCGATCAGCCACCGTACGGCAGCGAAGAGGTCACGCACCCGGGCAGCCGTCCGGACGACTCGGCCGAGAAGGGTGACGGCGGCGGACACTGAGTCCGCAACGACCGCACCACCCGACGACGAAAGGGCTCGACCGCGAGACGGTCGGGCCCTTCGACGTACCCGAGCTCATCTAGGCTGACGGGGAAGAAGTTCGAGCAGGTGTCGAAACCGTGAGGAAGTGCGCAAATGCCCCAGACCGTCAAAGGTGTCATCGCCCGCAGCAAGGGCGCACCGGTGGAAGTGGTCGACGTTGTCGTGCCTGATCCCGGCCCGGGTGAAGCGGTCGTCGCCATCGAGGCCTGCGGGGTCTGCCACACCGATCTGCACTACCGCGAGGGTGGCATCAACGACGAGTTCCCGTTCCTGCTCGGCCACGAGGCCGCCGGACGGGTGGAGGCCGTCGGCGAAGGGGTCACCGAGGTGAAGCCTGGCGACTTCGTGGTGCTGAACTGGCGCGCGGTCTGCGGTCAGTGCCGCGCCTGCGCGAAAGGCAAGCCGTGGTACTGCTTCGACACCGCCAACGCAAAGCAGAAAATGACCTTGACCGACGGCACAGAGCTCTCGCCCGCGCTGGGCATCGGTGCGTTCATCGAGAAGACCCTGGTCGCGGCCGGTCAGTGCACGAAGGTCGACCAGGACGCGTCCGCCGCTGCCGCCGGTCTGCTCGGCTGCGGCGTGATGGCCGGCTTCGGCGCGGCGGTCAACACCGGCCAGGTCGGCCGTGGAGACTCCGTCGCGGTCATTGGTTGTGGCGGCGTCGGCAACGCTGCGATCGCCGGAGCGAAGGTCGCCGGAGCGACGACGATCATCGCGGTCGATGTCGACGACCGAAAGCTCGAGCAGGCCGAGGTCTTCGGGGCAACGCACACCGTCAACTCCAAGAACGAGGACGCCGTCGAGCGCATCCGCGAACTCACCGGCGGCTTCGGCGCCGATGTCGTGGTCGAAGCGGTCGGCCGACCCGAAACCTACGAGCAGGCGTTCTTCGCCCGCGATCTCGCCGGCACGGTCGTTCTGGTCGGTGTCCCGACGCCGGACACGAAGATCGAACTGCCACTGATCGAGGTGTTCGGTCGCGGTGGCGCGCTGAAGTCGAGCTGGTACGGCGACTGCCTGCCCTCGCGCGACTTCCCGATGCTCATCGACCTGTACCGACAGGGACGCTTCGACCTCGACGCGTTCATCACCGAGCGGATCGGGTTGAACGACGTCGAGTCCGCGTTCGACAAGATGCACGGGGGCGACGTGCTGCGCTCCGTCGTCGAGATCTGAGGAGCGTCGTGGCAGCCGAAATCGTTGCGGGACACGGCGACACCACGATCGAGCGGGTGATCACGTCCGGCACCTTCAGTCTCGACGGGGGCACCTGGGACGTCGACAACAATGTCTGGATCATCGGTGACGACAAGGAGTGCGTGATCGTCGACGCGGCACACGATGCCGCCCCTATCCTGGACGCCGTCGGTGGGCGGACGGTGAAGGCCGTCCTGTGTACCCACGCGCACGACGACCACATCACCGCGGTGGGCGAGGTATTCGATGCGACGAAAGCGCCGAGTTACCTGCACCCGTCCGACCGGATGCTCTGGGACCGCGTGTACTCCGTCGGGCCCGACCACGAACTCTCGGACGGCGATCGCATCGAGGTCGGCGAGGTCACCATCGAGGTGATCCACACGCCCGGCCACAGCCCCGGCGCCGTGTGTCTCCGGATCCCGACGCTGGGCGTGGTGCTCACCGGAGACACGCTGTTCGACGGGGGACCGGGAGCGACGGGGCGCTCGTTCAGCAGCTACGACACCATCACCGACTCCATCCGGACGAAGCTCTTCGCCCTTCCGGCGGAGACGATCGTGCTGACCGGCCACGGCGACTCGACCACCATCGGCGAAGAAGCCGCCCGACAGGACGAGTGGGAGCGTCCCGAGGGGGCGTGACCTGATGTGAGTGTCATGACCTTCGTGGTCGGGATGCCCCGAACCTCACGACACTCGCGTGGTCAACCGGTGACGATCGCCCATCCGTCCGGCAGGCCCGTGGCATCCGCACGGCCCGGTCAACGCCTTCTCGGTCACCGGTCTCGCCTCGATGGCCGGCGGCCAACTCGGATGGGGCACGCAGTACCCGAGTGGTCTGCTGTACTTCACGGCGCCGATAAACTTGCCGGGTGACTCTGCAACTCTTCGACAGCGCAGCCGGTGAGCTGCGTCCCTTCGAGCCCCTTCGTGCGGGCACGGTGGGCATGTACATCTGCGGTCTCACCACTCAGGGGTCGCCGCACATCGGCCACGTGCGCTTCACGGTCGCGTTCGACATCCTACGCCGTTGGCTGGAGATCGGTCACGGGTACGAAGTCACCCTTGTCCGCAATGTGACCGACATCGATGACAAGATCCTGAACAAGTCGGCCGAGCACGACGTGCCGTGGCAGGAGTGGTCCTACGCGCATGAGCGCGAGACCAATGATGCACTCGACCTGCTCGGCGTGCGCCGTCCGTCGTACGAGCCCCGCGCCACGGGCCACGTCACCGACATGGTCGAACTGATGCAGATCCTGATCGAGAAGGGGCACGCGTACGCCGCTGAAGACGGCAGCGGAGACGTCTACTTCGACGTACGCAGCTGGCCCGAATACGGCTCGCTGACCCGCCAGAAGGTCGACGACATGGAGGCCGCAGCCGACGCCGACCCGCGCGGCAAGCGTGACCCGCGCGACTTCGCGCTCTGGAAGGGCCACAAGGCCGGCGAACCGGAGAGCGCCAGTTGGCCGACCCCCTACGGGCAGGGCCGACCGGGCTGGCACCTGGAGTGCTCGGCGATGGCTCGCCGCTGGCTCGGCGACGAGTTCGACATCCACGGCGGCGGCATCGACCTGCGCTTCCCGCACCACGAGAACGAGCAGGCACAGTCGCGCGCTGCAGGTCTGGGGTTCGCGCAGTACTGGCTGCACAACGGCTGGGTCACCCTCGGCGGGGAGAAGATGAGCAAGTCGCTCGGCAACACCCTGGCCGTGGGTGAGATCACCAAGAAGGTTCGTCCGTTGGTCCTGCGGTACTACCTCGGCGCGGTCAACTATCGGGCGACGATCGAGTACCACGACGGTTCTCTGGACGAGGCCGCTGCCGCGGTCGCACGGATCGAGGGTTTCCTCGAACGCGCGCTCGACCAGGCGCCGTCCGGCGACTTCGTGGCCGTTCCGGACGCGTTCGCGACTGCGATGGACGACGACCTCAATGTCTCCGGAGCGCTCGCGGTCGTCTTCGACGCGATCCGCGAGGGCAACACCGCGTTGGACGCGGGCGACCGGACCCGCGCCGAGGAACTCGCGCTCGAGGTCGTCGCCATGACCGAAGTGATCGGTGTCAATCCGTATGACGCACAATGGAATTCGTGCGGCGACGATCGCTCGAACGAAGCGCTTGACCACGTGATCGAGGTGCTGTTGGCCTCGCGCAAGCAGGCCCGTGCCGACCGTGACTTCGCCACCGCGGACCTCATCCGCGACCAGTTGTCCGCCGCCGGTGTGACGGTCGAGGACACCGCGGACGGCGCTCGCTGGTCACTCATGCCGGCGGCCGATCGCGCCGCCCAACGAACGAAGGACTGATCGATGGCAGGCAACTCCCAGCGCCGCGGAGCAATCCGCAAGGGCAGCTCGAAGAAGGGCATGCAGGTCGGCAGTGGCGGCCAGCGCCGTCGCGGCCTCGAGGGCAAGGGCCCGACCCCGAAGGCGGCCGAGCGTCCGAATCACAAGGCGTACAAGGCGGCCCAGAAGACCGGAGGTACCTCCCGTCCCGGATCGCGTGGTGGCAACCGTCGCGGTAAGGCGTCGTCCGAGGTCATCGCCGGACGCAACTCGGTGCTGGAGGCGCTACGCGCGCACATCCCGGTCACCACGATGTACGTCGCCGGCCGGATCGACTCCGACGACCGCGTCCGCGAGGCGCTGAAACTCGCCGCCGACCGGGCGATCCCGATCCTGGAGACCCCGCGCGGCGAGCTCGATCGACTGACCGACGATGCGGTGCATCAGGGCCTGGCGCTGCAGATCCCGCCGTACGAGTACGCGCACCCGAGCGACCTGATCGACCCGGAGGCGCCGGGTATCCCGCTGGTCGTCGCACTCGACGGCATCACCGACCCGCGCAACCTCGGCGCGATCATCCGCTCGGTGGCCGCGTTCGGCGGCCATGGTGTCATCGTTCCCGAACGCCGGTCGGTGGGTATGACGGCGGCGGCGTGGAAGACGTCCGCGGGTGCGGCGGCACGCGTTCCGGTCGCTATGGCGGGCAACCTGAACCGCGCTTTGGAGGAGTTCCGCAAGGCCGGGTTCTTCGTCATCGGTCTCGACATGGACGGCGACGTCGAACTGCCGCAGCTCGAACTGTCGACCGAGCCGCTGGTGGTCGTCGTCGGGTCCGAGGGCAAGGGGCTGTCGCGACTGGTGAGCGAGAACTGCGACCAGATCGTGTCGGTGCCGATGAGTTCGTCCGTCGAGTCGCTCAACGCCGGTATAGCCGCGTCGGTGACGCTCTACCAGATCGCCACTTCTCGAGCCGCACGCTGACCGATTCGCTGTCCGGATGGTGGACCGGATGGAACCGGACGCGATTTCGTGACGTCGCCTTCCACGGACGAAAACGAGCCGCTTCGGCTTCGCCGGTCGGCGTGCTCCGCCCCATAGGGTGGTGCGAAACGCCGGAACACCGGCCGAAAAAGCAACGTGCTGCGTTGCAGGGAGGGAAGACATGACCAACTACGGTCCGAACGATCCGAACCAGCCGTACGACCCGAACAACAAGGGTAGCGACGACACTTACGGCCAGCACAGCGGCCAGTACGGTCAGCAGAACGACGGCCAGTACGGCCAGCAGGGTGGCCAGTACGGTGCCGGTGCACCGGGCTACAACCCGATGCCCGGTGACGGCGGAGCCGTCGGCACCCCGCCGCCGAACAACCTCGCGATGGCGATCATCACGACGGTCCTGTGCTGTCTTCCGCTCGGCATCGTGGCGATCATCCAGGCCACGAAGGTGAACTCGTTGTGGGCGCAGGGCGACCACGCGGGCGCCCGCGAGGCCTCGGAGAAGGCCAAGAAGTTCTCCATCTGGAGCGCGATCGCCGGAATCGTCTTCGGCATCATCTACGCAATCTTGATGTTCACCATCCTGAAAGACAGCAACGCTTGATGACGGACGTGAAGGCGCCCGGACCCGCAGCGGTGCGGGCGCCTTCCGCTGTCTGCTCGCCGGCTCCGCGGCAAGGTTGGTTCCTGCAGCACACCGATCCCATCCCCGGGTGGCGGCCGATGCACGGCCGGCTACGCAGGATGATCGCGCCTGTGACGTTCGGGTTCGCGGCCGTCGGCGTCGGCGTGCTGTTGCACGCGGTCGATCCGCGTGAGCCCGGCAACTATCCGACCTGTCCCTTCCTGTGGCTGACCGGCCTGTACTGCCCAGGATGCGGAGCGATGCGGGCGTCCGCCTCGGTGGTCGACGGCGATGTGTCGGGCGCATTCGGTTTCAACCCGCTCGTGGTGATCGCCTTGGTCGGTCTCGTGGTGATGTTCGCCCTGTGGACACGCCGCCAGTGGCAGGGCAGACCCAAACTCTCGATCACACGGCCCTGGGTGACCACCGCGCTGACGGTGGTCACCGTGGTCTTCTGGGTGGCCCGGAACGTCCCGGGCTGGACCTGGTTGTCGCCGGCCTGAGCGCGGCGGCCCCATCTAGAATCAGTTGTCAACACCAGCACTTCCGGGGGGACCTCCAGCAATGAGCAGTTACGACCCGTACGACCCGAACAACACCGCCGGCCGGGACGGCGCACAGTCGTCCGATGCGTACGGGCAGCAGGGCTTCGACCAGCAGCAGTATGGCCAGCAGGAGGGCCAGCAGCCGCAATACGGCCAGTACGGCCAGCCGCAGCACGGGTACGACCAGCAGTACGGGCAGCAATACGGCCAGCAGTACGGCCAGCAGTACGGTCAGCCGCAGTACCCGAACCAGTACGGCAGTCCGTACGGTTATCAGTCCCCGGTCGGACCGCCGCCGGACAACTATCTGGTCTGGGCGATCCTGTCGACCGTGCTGTGTTGCCTTCCGCTCGGCATCGCATCGATCGTGTTCTCCACCCAGGTGAACTCGAAGTGGTCCATGGGTGACGCAGCCGGCGCACACGAGTCGGCCCGCAAGGCGAAGAACTTCGCGATCGCGTCCGCCGCCGTTTCATTGGTTCTCGTCGCGCTGTACGTCGTGCTCGTCGTCGCCATCGGCGTCGGGTCGTCCTCCTCCAGCAGCTGATCGTCCTTCACCGAAAGTTGGCACTCATGTCGCATCAGGATCCTTACGCGAACAACGACCCGAACGCGGGCAAGCAGTACGACCAGCAGGGTTACGGGCAGCAGCCCGGCCAGTTCGGTGGGCAGCAGTACGGCCAGCAGTACGGCCAGCAGGACCGCCAGCAGTTCGAGCAGCAGTACGGCTCGGCTCCGGCCGCGCATTCCGGTGGTCCGCAGGGTGACAGCTTCTTCGTCAACCTCATGGGCAGCGAGCAGGGTCCGATGAGCTACGGGCAGTTGCAGGCGATGGCCGCGAGTGGCCAGCTCAAGCCGGAAACGCTGGTGCGTGCAGCGAGTGGGGGTCACGCCTTCCAGGCCAAGCAGGTGCCGGGGGTCTTCTCCGACAAGGAGTGGATCATGGCGCTGATCCTGTCGATCGTCATCGGCAGCCTGGGCGTCGACCGCTTCTACCTGGGCTATACCGGGCTCGGCGTGCTGAAGCTGATCACCCTCGGTGGTTGTGGCATCTGGGCACTGATCGACATCATCCTGATCGCGATGCGCAAGCTTCCCGACGCCGACGGTCGCCAGCTCAGCTGATTTTTTTGCCGGCTCCTTCGGCGTGCCTGCGCCGTCCCGCCGGCGTGAGCCTTGCGCTCTGGTCGGGTGGGTGCCACCTCCGGCAGTGCGGGTGTCGCAGCTGCGACGTGTTGGTTGCCGATACGGGAGTTCGTGCTCCCGCTGGGGCAACCAACTCCCGGCGGCGCACGTCACTCCGCCCGGACGGGGAGTTCCTGGGTGTCCACGCCGACGACGGACGCCTCGTCCGGCTTGTTCGGCAGGACGTGGTCGACGTAGTCGCGCGCGGCGTTTTCGATCGAGATGTCCTGCTGGGCGCGTTCTGCCATGTACCAGCGGTGCTCGAGGATCTCGTGGAAGATCTCGGCCGGTTCGAGCTTCTTGCGCATCGCCGGCGGAACGGTGCGGGTGATGGGTTCGTAGATGCGGCTGAGCCAGTCGTGGGCGACCAGTTGCTCGTCGTCGTTCTGACGGTCCTGGCTGGCGGTGAACGCGTCCAGGTCGTTGAGCAGTCGGCGGGCCTGGTTGTCCTCGACGGCCAGGCCGGTCAGTCGCAGCAGACGGCGCGCGTGGTGGCCGGCGTCGACGATCTTCGGCTGGATCGACACATGCGTGCCGTCGAAGTCGGTGGTGATGTCGAGTTCGCCGATGTCGAAGCCGAGGTCGTTGAGGTGGCGGATGTGCTCCTCGACCTTCCATCGCTGGCCCATCTCGAAGCTCTCGTCCTCGGTGAGCGCGGCCCAGAGGTCGTCGTACCGCGACAGAATCAGATCCGACACCGAAAGCGGGTCGACCTCCATCGGCACGAAGCCACCGGCCTGCAGATCCATCAGCTCGCCGGCGATGTTGACCCGGGCGATGTCGAGGTCGTGGTCGCGTTGTCCCTTCGACAGTTTCTCGCGCAGCTCGCCGGTCTCGGCGTCCACCAGGTAGGCCGCGAACTCCCCGGCGTTGCGCTTGAAGAGCGTGTTCGACAACGACACGTCGCCCCACCAGAAACCGACCAGGTGCAGCCGCACCAGCAGCACCGCGAGGGCGTCGATCAGGCGGTCGGCGGTGTCGGGCCGCAGTGACTGGCTCAGCATCGCTCGGTAGGGCAGCGAGAACTGCAAATGCCGGGTCAGCAGACAGGCGTCCAGCGGGTTGCCCTTGTCGTCGGTGCGACCGGCCACCACGCCGACGGCCTCGACGCACGGCTGGTCGAGACGGCGCAGCGCGCGCAGCATCTCGTACTCGCGCCGGGCGATGTCTTCCTTGATCTCCTTGATCGCGATGATCCGGCCCTCGATCCGCACGAAGCGGACGACGTGTCGGGAGATGCCGCGGGGGAGGGCGGCCAGAATGTTCTCCGGCCACTCCTCGAGCGGGGTCGACCACGGCAGGTCGAGCAACGCCGGCCACGGCCGTCCAGCCCTGATGTCGAGTGCCACCGGCTCATCGTGGCACTGACACAGTGATCCATCAACGACCGAGCCCCGGCGGGCGTGTGCTCACCGGGGCTGCGTCGTTGTTCGATCGGATCAGTCGCCGAGGCGCTGACCGTTCTCGATGTCGAACAGGTGCACGTGTTCGGGCTTGGGCACGAAGTGCACGGTCTCACCCTTCATGGGCACGTTGCGGCCGTCGACACGGGCGACGAGCGGCTTGTCCGCAGCGGTTGGCTTGCTGCCGGCCAAGTGGCCGTAGATGTAGGCGTCCGCGCCGAGTTCTTCGACGACATCCACCTCGACCGCCAGTCCCTCTCCGCTGCCGGACAGGACGAGGTCCTCGGGGCGCACGCCGACGGTGATCTTGTTGCCGTTGGCGCCACCGACGGTGTCGCGGGCCACCGGGTGGACCGCGTTGCCGAACTTCACACCTGCGTCGGTGATGTCCATGTCGATGAGGTTCATCGAGGGGGAGCCGATGAAGCCGGCGACGAACACGTTGTTCGGGTGGTCGTACATGCGGCGCGGGGTGTCGACCTGCTGCAACAGACCGTCCTTGAGCACTGCGACGCGGTCGCCCATCGTCATGGCCTCGACCTGGTCGTGGGTGACGTAGACGGTGGTGACGCCGAGGCGGCGCTGCAGTGAGGCCAACAAGCGCAAGGACCTGCAGCAGTTCGCGGTGCCCACCGAGACCGGCGGCATCAAGGCCAACGGCATCAGTCAGGCGTTCGAGGGCCGACCGACGTTGGTCTGGGACAAGAAGTCCGACACCTTGAAGGACTCCAAGACCGGCACGGTTTACGTCGCCAAGGACGCACGTTGGGTGCCGCAGAGCGGCCAGGGTTCGCCGCTGGCCGTGGGTTGGAAGGAGAACGTCGGCTTCGACAACTTCAAGTCGCTGTTCGCCAACGAGGCGCTGCGTGGCAAGTTCCTCAGCGTCTTCGCCTGGAACATCGCCTTCCCGCTGCTGTCGGTACTGACCACCTTCGTCCTGGGCATGCTGCTCGCGCTGCTGCTCAACGACTCCCGGATCAAGGGACGCGGCATCTACCGCTCGCTGCTGATCCTCCCTTACGCCATCCCGGTGTTTGTCTCGGCGCTGGTCTGGGCCTCGATGTTCAACCAGGAGTTCGGTCTGATCAACGACCTCACCGGCCTCAACGTCGACTGGTTCGGTGACCCATGGGCCGCGCGTGCAGCGATCCTGCTGACCAACCTGTGGCTGGGTTTCCCGTACATGTTCGTCGTGTGTACCGGTGCGCTGCAGTCGATTCCGGGTGACGTGCTCGAAGCCGCGAAGATCGACGGAGCCAGCCCGATCCGCACCCTGCGCTCGGTGATCATGCCGCTGCTGCTGGTCGCCGTCGGACCGCTGCTGATCGCGTCCTTTGCGTTCAACTTCAATAACTTCGGACTGATCTATCTACTGACCGCCGGTGGCCCGTTCACCGACGGCAACTCGACGGCCGGTTCGACCGACCTGTTGATCACGATGTCCTACCGCCTCGCGATCGACGGGGCGAACCCCAACTTCGGTCTGGCGTCCGCGGTCGCCGTGATCATCTTCATCATCGTCGGTCTGCTGAGCTTCCCCGGCTTCATGAAGACCAAGGCCCTGGAAGAGGTCAACTGATGAGCGCTACTCCTGCTCCCGACCCCATGGTCGTCGCAGCCGCCACCGGTGACGACGACCCGACCAACACCCCCACCAAGCCGCGCCGCGGCTCCGGTGGTGTGTGGTGGCGGCACGCGCTCGCACTGCTGGCGCTCGCCTTCGCGATGTTCCCGATCCTGTTCGTGGTCTCGGCGGCGTTGAACCCGGCCGGATCGCTGTCGACGACCAGCCTGTTCCCGACCGGCTTCTCGTTCGACAACGTCCGGACGCTGTTCAGCGACGACGCGCGCCCGTTCCTCACCTGGTACAAGAACTCTCTGTTCATCGCGCTTGTCGGCGGCGTGCTGTCGGTGTTCATCGGCGCCGCATCCGCGTACGCGTTCTCGCGGCTGCGCTTCAAGGGGCGCAGGGTCGGTCTGATGGCCCTGTTGCTGCTGCAGATGTTCCCGGCGCTGCTGGCCTTCGTGGGTCTGTACATCACCTTCAGCAAGATCGGTGAGGTGCTGCCTGCATTCGGCCTGAACACGACGCTCGGTCTGATCCTGGTCTACATGGGTGGCGCGATGGGCTCGAATGTCTGGCTGCTCAAGGGCTACTTCGACACCGTGCCGAAGGAGTTGGACGAGGCCGCGATGGTCGACGGCGCATCGCACGCGCGCATCTTCTTCACGATGACGCTGCGCCTGGTGACACCGATCCTGGTGACCGTCTTCATGCTGTCGTTCGTCGGCTTGTTCGGTGAGTTCATGCTCGCGTCGATCTTCCTGACCGAGAAGGACGCCCAGACGCTCGGCGTCGGACTGTGGGGCATGACGAAGGGCAACGAGCGCAACGCCCTGTTCGGCCAGTTCGCGGCCGGATCGGTGCTGAGCTCGATCCCGATCATGGTGCTCTACCTGGTGTTCCAGCGTCAGCTGGTCGGCGGCCTCACGCAAGGCTCGGTGAAGTAATGCCGACGCCGGACCTCCTGGCCCGGCCGCACCACGACGGTTCTGCGCTGTACGTCGACCGCGCGGCGCCCGCTCCCGGTGAGCGGGTGACCGTGCGGGTCCGCGTGCCCCACGGCCACGACATCGACCAGATGCACGTGCGCCAAGTGACCGACGGCGAACCCGAGTTCTCGGCCGCCCGAATCACCTCCCGCACCGCGACCGACACCTGGTGGAGCGCGGACGTCGTCTGTCACAACCCGGTGACCTCATACCGCTTCATCATGAGCGGTCCGACGGACGGTTACCTCTGGCTGAACGCCGCCGGCCTGTCCCGGCGTGACGTCCCGGACGTCTTCGACTTCCGCCTGACCACCTTCGGCCTGGCCCCGGATTGGGCTCGGCACGGTGTCGTCTACCAGGTGTTCCCCGACCGCTTTGCGAAGGCGGGCGATCGCCCCGCGCCCGAGTGGGCCGAGCCGGCCGACTGGAGCGACCCGGTCGACACACGGCGGGGACATATCGGTGCCCAGTGGTACGGCGGCGACCTCGCCGGCGTCGAGCTGCACCTCGATCACCTCGAGCGGCTCGGTGTCACCACGCTCTACCTGACCCCGGTCTTCCCCGCGCGTTCCAACCACCGGTACGACGCCGCGACGTTCGATGCCGTCGACCCGGTGCTCGGCGGCGACGAGGCCTTCGCGTCGCTGGTGCGTGCCGCGCATGCTCGCGGATTGCGCGTGCTGGGTGACATCACCACGAACCACACCGGCGTCACGCATGACTGGTTCATCGCGGCGTCCGCGGATCCGGCTGCCCCCCAACGAGATCACTACTTCTTCGACGAGCAGGGTGACTACGAGAAGTGGCTCGGCGTATCGAGCCTTCCCAAGCTCAACCACGCGTCGCCGACGCTGCGCGAGGAACTCTTCGACCGTCCTGAGGCACCGGTTCGCCGCTGGCTCGCAGGGGACTCGGGGCTGGACGGTTGGCGGGTCGACGTCGCGAACATGACCGGACGGTTGCGTGACCACGACGTCAACCACGAGGTTGCTGCCCACATGCGCGCGACCGTCGTCGATGCCAAGCCCGATGCGTATCTCGTCGGCGAGCACGCCCACGATCACTACCTGGACGCGTCCGGCGAGGGTTGGCACGGAGTCATGAACTACTCCGGGTTCACCCGTCCGGTATGGACCTGGTTGCGCGACAAGGACTTTGCTCCGTCGTTCCTCGGGAACCCGTTGATGGTGCCGCGGCTCGGAGGTCCCGACGTCGTCGACACCATGACCGAGTTCAACGCGATGGTGCCCTGGTCGACCCGGCGGGCGAACTTCAACCTGGTCGGGTCGCACGACACCACCAGGGTGCGGACTCTGGTCGGCGCCGACACGCGCCAGGTCGGTGTGGCGCTGACGCTGGTGATGGCGATGCCGGGCATCCCGATGATCACGTACGGCGACGAGATCGGCATGGAGGGCGCCTTCGCCGAAGACGGCCGCCGTCCGATGCCGTGGAACGAATCCGATTGGGATTCACAGATTTTCGACGATGCCCAGCAGCTGGTCGCCGCCCGGAGGGACTCGGCGGCTCTGCGCGACGGCGGTCTGCGGTGGGTGCGCGTCGAGGACGACACGATCACGTTCCTGCGTGAGGTCGCGGGGGAGTCGGTGCTGGTGCACGTCGCCCGTGACGCCGGTACGAGCCTCGAGCTGGACGAAAAAGACCTTCCCGGTATCGGTGGCGGGCGACTGCTCGCCGGGCGCGGGATCAGTGCCGACGGATCGGGGATCCGGGTGGAGACGAACGGCCCGGGCTTCGCGCTGTGGCTCTGGAAGGACGGGGGCCGTCATGGCGAAGCTCTCTGACATCGCCGCACATGCAGGCGTGAGTGAGGCGACCGTCAGTCGCGTTCTCAACGACAAGGGCAATGTGTCCGACTCGACCCGGGATGTCGTGCTCACCTCGATCGACGTTCTTGGCTACGAACGGCCGAGCAACCTGCGGCGGCACGCCGTCGGCATGGTCGGGATCATCGTCCCCGAACTCACCAACCCGGTGTTCGCGATGATCGCGCAGACCCTCCAGGGGCGCTTCTCCGCCCACGGCTACACCAGCGTCCTGTGTACGCAGGCGCCCGGCGGTGCCCAGGAGGAGGAGTACGTCCAAATGCTGCAGGAGCGCGGTGTTGCCGGGGTGGTGTTCGTCAGCGGTCGCCACGCCGACACGACGGCGGACATCTCGCACTACGCGCGACTGTGCGAGCGCGGTCTGCCGATGGTGATGGTCAACGGGCACCGGGACGAGATCGACGCGCCGTCGCTGTCGACCAACGAAGCGAGCTCGGTTCGGATGGCGCTGCATCACCTGCGCCAGCTCGGGCACACCCGGATCGGTCTGGCGACCGGCCAGTCGCGCTACCTGCCGAGTCTGCGCAAGGTGGAGGAGTTCCAGCGACAGGCGGGGAACGACGGCGGTCTGGCGATCGAACAGACCTGGTTCTCGGTGGAAGGCGGCGAGCTCGCCGGGCGGCGTCTGCTCGAACGCGGTGTCACCGCGATCATCTGCGGATCCGACATGATGGCGCTCGGAGCGATCAAAGCGGCTGAGCTGCAGGGGTTTTCGGTGCCAGCCGATGTTTCGGTGGTGGGTTACGACGGGTCCCTGCTCACCCAGCACACCTCCCCGCCACTGACCACGATCCGACAGGACATCAGCGGCCTGAGCGGTGCGATCGTGCACGCGCTCTCTGAGGAGATCGCCGGTCATCGGCACCCGCGTGGCGAGATGCTCTTCGATCCCGAGCTCGTCGCTCGCGGGTCGACGGCTCCTGCGCGACCGGTCGCGACCACGGCCTGAGACGTCCGCGTCCGCTGAGGCCGAAACCGGTGTGACGAGGGTTACATTCGGCTCATGCGTATTTCGGATGTGCTGCGAGGCAAAGGAACTGACGTCGTCACCATTCCCGGCTCGGCCTCGGTGGCCGATCTCGTAGCGCTGTTGCGCGACAAGGGCATCGGAGCGGTGGTGGTGGTCGACGAGGCCGACTCCGAGAGGATCGCCGGCATCGTCAGTGAACGCGACGTCGTGCGCCGTCTCGCCGACCGCGCCGACGGGCTGATGGAACTCCCGGTCAGTGAGGTCATGACTGCCGACGTGCACACCTGCGGTCAGGGCGACGAACTGAACGAGGTCGCGGTGAAGATGACCGATCGACGTATCCGTCATCTTCCGGTCGTCGAAGAGGGGCGCCTGACCTCGATCGTCAGCATCGGTGACGTCGTCAAGGCGCGCCTGGGTGAGTTGCAGGCCGAGCGGGACGCACTCGAGGGTTACATCAGTTCCTGACCCGGCCCGGGGAAACTCCTGTCGCCCGGTGTCCGTTGCCCCCGTGGGGCGTGCCTGTCCACCCCCATGAGACGCACGACCTACGGTGGAGCCATGACGCCTGCACGACCCGAGTCCACGACGAGCGGCCACCGCTTGCCCGGTGGCCGGCCGCGCAGACCCGCTCAGGTCGACGGTGACGAGACCACCGAGTTCACCCCGGCGTCGGACGCGGGACTGCGCGATCCCGTTGTTGCGGAAGGGGCGCCAGGGGGGCGCCGGATCGGACCGTACCGACTGCTCGGACGCCTGGGGGAGGGCGGCATGGGCGTCGTGTTCCGGGCCCTCGCCCCGAACGGCGACGAGGTCGCGATCAAGGTGCTGCGAGCCCACGTCGCCTATGACGAGAAGGCCCGCGAGCGACTGCGGCGCGAGGTCAGCTCCCTGTCGCGCGTGCGGGCACCCGGTGTCGCGGGAGTCATCGATGCGGACGCCGACGGGGACCAGCCCTATCTGGTCACCCAGTACGTTCCGGGCCCACCGCTCGATGAGGTCGTGGACGGACGCGGTCCGCTCGGTGCCGAGCAGTTGGCCCGACTGGGTCGGGGTCTCGCCGAGGCTCTGGATGCGATTCACTCCGCGGGCGTCGTGCACCGCGATCTGAAGCCCGGCAACGTGTTGATGGTCGGTGACGAACCGGTCCTCATCGATTTCGGCATCGCCCACATCGGCGACGACTCGCGACTGACGCAGACCGGGCTGGTCATGGGAACGCCCGGTTACCTGTCGCCGGAGATCATCGACGGCGCCGCCGTCGGCCCGGCCACCGACTGGTGGGGTTGGGCGGCAACGCTGGCCTACGCCGCGTCCGGCAGGGCACCGTTCGGCAAGGGTCCGATGCCGGTCATTCTCGACCGGGTCGCCCGCGGCCAGGCCGATCTGACGAACGTGGACCCGCGCATCCGGCCGCTGCTGGAAGCCGCGCTGTCGCCCGACCCGTACCAGCGTCCGTCGGCAGGGGAGATCCTGCGCGAACTCGACGTCTTCGCCCGAGGTGGGATGACCGGTGAGATCGTCCAACGTCATTCGCGGCGCCCGGCAACGTCACCTCGTGGTCAACAGTCGGCGGCAAAACCGTTGCATCACAAGGAAGCTCCGGTTCGCACCCAGCACCCCCGCACCGAGTGGATCCAGCCGCAGCAACGCCTCGACGCGCCGCCGGTGGCGTGGGGCGCAGTGCCGACCGAGCAGCAATCCGCTCCTGCGCGCGACCCGCGGATCGGCCAGCCGGCCCGTACCTGGACACTCCTGGCGCTGATGCTCGCGACGGTGGGACTGTCGATGGTGCTGCCGATCGTCGCGTGGTTCGCGATCTTGGCGTGGGTGTTCGCCGCCCGCTGGAACGACAAGTCGATCACCTCGATGGTGCTGCGTCGGTACGCTGCCGGACCTCGCCGCAGCGACACCGCCGTCGCCATGGCGCTGTCGCCCTGGCACGCGCTCGTCTCGGCGTTCTCCACCCTGCTGGTCGCGATCATCCCGGTGTTCCTGGGCGCGGTGACTACGGTCGCCGTCGCGTTCGTCAGTGACCTGGTGGGCCTCACGACCTCGGCGTACGGGCGTCCACCGGCCATCGCAGCCGGCACATTGGTGGCGATCTGTTCGGCGTGGTGGGGCGTCGGTGGTACGGCCACCCGCCGCGGCTCGCGCAGTCTGGTGCGCACCGTCGCCCGCACCAAGGAAGTCACTCTCGCAGTCGTGATCGCGTCGGTCGCCCTTCTCATGGGGTGTGCGTTGTTCGCTTCCGCAAACCTGGACGTGCCCATGCACTGGTGGCCCTACAACGACGTCACCCAGGTGCCGGGATCGGGCATCATCCCCTCCATTCCGCCGAACTGGCCCTGACGGAAACCCGCCTGGACCATCGACTCACAAGGGGTTGGCGGGGACACCCACCCCGGGTATCCTGATCCGGCACTTCTTGACCGGCGCTTGACCTTCGGCCGGCTCGAACAATTCCAGATCGGTCCATTTGTCCTTTGGATGCCGGGGCGCTCAACCTCATCCGGCACGGCCCGTCACCCGGGCATGAGGGCGGGGGAACCACTTACGATCCGCACCGGATCTCGGGGTGAAGTCGGCGTCGCCGACGGGGCAACCTGACCGCCCTAACCCGACAGCTCACCCCGCAGGCGTCGTCAGGAAAGGGAACCCCTTGAGCTACACCCCCAAGCACGCTGCCGCCAAGCAGCCCAGCACCACCGGTCGCCGCGCGGCCGGCGTCCTCATGCTGTCCGCCGCGACCGTCGGCACGTCGGCGTTCGTCGGCACCGGGGCGGCGCAGGCCGCTGCGACCACCACCGCCGTGAAGTCGGCACTCGGCTGGAACGTCTGGGACCGCGTCGCGCAGTGCGAGTCCGGCGGCAACTGGCGGATCAACACCGGCAACGGCTACTACGGCGGTCTGCAGTTCTCCTACACCACCTGGCGCGGCTTCGGCGGCACCGCCTACGCGTCGTACGCGCACCTGGCGACCCGCGAGCAGCAGATCAGGATCGCTCAGAACACCCTGCGCGTGCAGGGCCCTGGCGCCTGGCCGGTGTGCTCCCGCCGTGCCGGTCTGACCCGTACCAACGGAATGGTGCTCGGTGCCTCCACCCCGACGACCACCGCCACCACGACGACGACCACCACGTCGCGCACCGCGTCCCGCAAGCTGGTCGTCGACGGCGCGTTCGGTCCGAACACCACCCGCGCGGTCCAGAAATGGGTAGGCACCGTGCAGGACGGCTCGTTCGGTCCCTACACCCGCCGTGCGCTGCAGGCAAAGATCGGCGCCCACCAGGACGGTTGGATCGGTTCCAACAGCGTCCGCCTCCTACAGGTGAAGATCGGCGCCCCGCGCAACGGTGCGAGCTACCTCGACGCAACCACGGTTCGCTACCTGCAGACCTACCTGAACCGTCACGTGCTCTGATCCCGAATCACCGACGAACCCCCGGCAGACACCGTCCGCCGGGGGTTCGTGCGTCCCGCGGGGGTCTGTTCAGCTGAGCGTGTCGAGCACCTTCACGCGGCGCTTGGTCAACACGTCGTCCGGCCGGCTGAGGCGCCCTGGCAACGAGCCCAAGGTGATTCCCGACGCGATCGCGAGACCGATCATCACGGCACCGAACAGCGTGGCCGCGCCCTGCATCATGTCGGAGCGGATGTTCACCAGCTCGAAGATGCCCCGGTACACAGTCAGACCCGGAAGCAGCGGGACGATCGCCGCTGTCGCGATGGCCAGTGACGGCACCCGCAGGCGCCAGCCCATCAGCGTCGCGAGCGCTCCGATGAGCAGGGAGGCGAAGCCCGCCGACCACTGCACGGACGCGTTCGCCTCGGTGAGCAGGTAATAGGCGACCCACGCCAACGCGCCGACGGCGGTCGACAGCAGTACCGTGCGCCCGCCCGAGTACGAACCGATCGCGAAGGAGCACGTGATCGCGGCTGCACACAGGACACCGATGGCCGGGTTGGTCGAGAAGGTCAGCGTCGAACTGATCGCGATGTCGATACCGATCTGTTGCGCGAGGGCGAGCACGGACAGCACGCCCGCCACGATGCCGCCACTGAGGATCAGCACCTCGAACGTCTTGGCGGCCGCCGTGAGGTAGTAGCCGTCGATGGTGTCCTGGGCCGCGCCGACGGCAGACAGGCCAGCGAGCAGCACGACGACTCCTGACGCGACGACCACGGACGGGCGCAGGTTGCTGAACATCTCCACTTGCAGGTTGTTCGCCATGAAATACAGGACGACCGCGACCATCGTCGGAATGGCGGCGCCGACGGCCTGGCAGAAGAACGCGGCAACACCTCGGCGTCCGAGGAACCGCACCGTCCGGTCGACGACAGCCGTGGTGAGCGCCGACAGCACGACCAGCAGCAGGTCGCCGCTGAGCAGGGCGGCAATCGCGGCACCGAGCATGGCCGAAGCGAGCGTGACGATGAACCGCGAATACGGATGTTCGGTCGAAGTGATCTCATCGAGCCGATCGTGCGCGTCGGTGATCTCCAGCGTTCCGTCCTCGGCGTCGCGCACGAGGCGTTGCAGACGTTCCAGCCGGGTGAAGTCCTGTTGCAGTACCGGCACGATCCGCATCACGGTGATCGGATCGCGCAGCACACCGCGGTGATGCGACACGATCAGCGAGGTGTAGGTGATGTCGACATGCAGTGAGCGGACGTCGTAGGCACGGGTCAGGCGAAGTACCGCGTTCGTGGTGTCGGCGGCGCTGGACCCCGTCGACAGCAGTGCTTCGCCGACGCGCAGCCCGAGATCGATGACGAGTCGGGTGTGACTGTCGGTGGGTCCACTCTCCTGGCCGCGCAGGCCGATCGGGACAGTCGGCTGCCCGCCGGCGATCGCCCGTCGCGCCCGTCGTCCGAGGTCCTTGGGATCGACCGCCGTCGGCAGGCGGCGGCGAGGATCGGGTACTTCACGGCGGGGTCGTTCGGTCACGATTCCCACTGTGCCAGTTGACCGGTCAACTCATTGTAGGTGGCTCGCCGAGGCGCCGGCGATGCGTTCCGAGCCTACGGTGGAGGCATGCTTTCCCAAGAGATCTCCGTACACAGTGGCAGTGCCGAAGTGGTGCTCGACCTGACCGGCGCATGCGAGTCATTCGTCGCCGAGACCGGCGGGGACGGACTGCTGCACGTCTTCGTCCCACACGCCACCGCGGGCATCGCGATCCTCGAGACCGGAGCCGGTTCGGACGATGATCTACTCGCCGCGTTGCGTGACCTGCTCCCGGCAGACGACCGGTGGATGCACCGGCACGGCAGTCGCGGTCACGGTCGCTCACACGTGATGCCCGCGCTCATCCCGCCCTACGCCACGGTGCCCGTGATCGACGGACGACTGATGCTCGGCACCTGGCAGAGCATCTGCCTGGTCGATCTGAACGTCGACAACCCCGACCGCAAGGTGCGGCTGTCGTTGGTGTGACGTTCAGGGCTTGCGCCAGTGGGCCTCCACATGTGTCGGCGCTACGCGGGTGGGACGCGGAAAACGAGGGTCCGACAACGGGTACGATCGTCTCTGGTCTGCCGCATGCAGACGTGCCGGTGTAGCTCAGTTGGTAGAGCGCCTCACTTGTAATGAGGATGTCGCGGGTTCGACTCCTGTCTCCGGCTCCGAATCCGAATCTCGGCTCTCACAAGGTGACCACGCCGAGGATGGCGGGCAGGGCGCCGAGCAGCAATGGCGGCCCGAAGGCGATGTAGGTCTTGCGCGTTGCTCGACGAGTGACGAGCAATGCGAGCGCCCAGAGCCCGCCGGCGAGGAAACCGAAGAACAGCCACGTGGCCACGGCGGTGACGCCGAGCCATCCGAGGGTGAAGCTCAGCAGAAGGGCGAGTTTCACGTCGCCGAGTCCCAGCCCGGACGGTGCGGCGAGCGCGAGCACCAGGAACCCGAGTGCCACGGCCACTCCGCACGCTCCGGCACGCAGCACTCGCGACCAGTCATCGAGCCCGGCGGAGGCGATGACGAGCAGACCGGAGAGAACGGGCAGCGGCCACAGGGTGAGCTTGTCCGGCAACCGGTGGACGTCGGAGTCGATCGCCGCCAGCAGCACCCCGAGTGCGGCAAGCACGACGTACGCGGGCACCGCCCACCACGACAGCATCGACACGTGGTGACCGATCCAACCCATGACCACCGGTGTCACGAGGAGGACCCACCCGAACGAAGGCAGCGCTCTCGGGTCGTCGTCGCGGCGCCAGCGTCCGGCGAGGAGTTGTTTGCGGTACCCGACGCCGAGCACCAGCCCGAGGCCGGCGAAGGCGAACGCGGTCAACATGGCCTACACCTTGGCATGGCGAACCGGGTCGGGCGGATCCACGCGGGGGACTGTGGAGTACTCAGGAACGCACGAGCAGCACCGCGATCAGCAGCATCATGCAGCCGATGATCACGTCGAGCACTCGCCACACCGACGGCTTCGACATCCCCGGCGCGACCGCTCGCGCACCGAACCCCAGCGCGCTGAACCACACGATCGAACCGGTGACGGCACCGGCTGCGAACCACCAACGTCCGTCAGCACCATGCTGATTGGCGATGTTCCCGAGCATCAGCACGGTGTCGAGGTACACGTGCGGATTCAGGTAGGTCAGCGCCAACGTGGTTGCGATGACACCGGAGCGCTTCACCGGACCGGACAGTTCCAACGCCTGTGGCTTCAGCGCAGAACGGAAGGACGTGATCGCGAACCACACCAGGTAGGCCGCGCCGAGCCACTTCATGATGTTGAGCGCAGTCGGGTGATCCGCGATCAGCGCACCGACACCGGCGACTCCGAGAATGATCAGCAGCGCGTCGCTGAGTGCGCAGATCGCCACGACGATCGCGACGTGCTGTCGGTGGATGCCTTGACGGAGCACGTACGCGTTCTGCGCGCCGATGGCGACGATGAGGCCGAGACCGGTCAGCACGCCGGTGACGTACGAGTCGAGCACGGACGCACGCTACGCCGCACAGGCAGCGTCAGTGCGCCGGGACCGTACGCCGAGACGTTCCGGACACGCCGGGCACGCGATCGGTGAACAGGATCAGCCACCACAGCACCAGCGCCGTGAGCGAGATGCGCTGTGCGATGCCGAGCGCGAGGTGGAACACGCCCAGGGCCTCGAGTGTCGTCCAACCGAGTGTGACCAGATGGATCAGGCCGAGTGCGGTCGACGCGCTGCCGAGCGGGGTCAGATCGGCGTTGCGCGCACGCACCACGATCGTCCACAGCACCGAGCCGGCGGCGACGACGCCCGCGACCGAACTGCTGACGGTGTGGATCTTGTGCGCGATCGGCACCAATCCGAGGGATTCCTCGATCGCGCAGACCGTGTCCGAGGTCGGGGTACAACTGAGCGGCAGGAGCGCGTCGATGATCGTGACGAACCCGAAGATGCCGAGCAGGACGAAAGGCATCGACAACCGCCGGTCGAACCGGCTGCTGCGCAGAATGAGGACGGAGGCGATGACCAGAGCGGTGCCCGCGGTCGCGTCCAGAGCTTGGTAGAACAATGCGAAGGGTTCGTTCGCCGCCGCGAGTTCGCTGACGTAGGAACGGATTTCGTCGTGGCCCGGGTTCAGGAACGGGGCGAGTATCCAACCCGAGTAGGCGATCGCAGCGATGGTGGCCAGCACGAAGGCGCGCCGCACCCCCCGGTCCTCACGCACGGTCGCCCCTCCCTCGTCCAGTGCCATCGGGACAGTCTGGCGAACGTCCCGATGGCACACCGTGAGGGGTCAGCCCTCGCCGAGCCGCAGGAACTGCCCGTCCGCCGAATCGGTCGTCGCCGCCACGCCACGCAGCCAGGTGGTGTGGGTGCGTCCGCTGAGCTCGAGTCCGTCGTAGGCCGAGATCTTGTTCCGGTGTTCGAGCTCGTTGACGTCGACGGTCCATCGTTCGTCGGGCGCGTACGCGATCAGGTCGGCGCTGTGGCCGAGGGCGATCGCCCCCTTGCCCTGCATCCGGACGATCTCGGCCGGCCTCTCGCACATCCACCGGACGACGTCGGTGAGCTCGAAGCCGCGCGCCCGCGCCGCCGTCCAGACCGCGGTGAACGCGACCTGGATGGAGGAGACCCCGCCCCAGGCGGTCGCGAAGTCGCCGATCTCCATCTGCTTCAACTCTGCGGTGGACGGGGAGTGGTCGGAGACGATGCAGTCGATCGTGCCGTCGCGCAGTGCGTCCCAGAGGCGGTCCTGGTTGTCCAGACTGCGGATCGGCGGGCAGCACTTGTGCGCCGTCGAACCCTCACGGATCGTGTCGGCGTCGAAGGACAGGTAGTGCGGGCAGGTCTCGACCGTGAGCGGCAGACCTTCCTGCTTGGCCTCGCGAATGAGCGGCAGCGCCTCGGCCGAACTGAGGTGCAGGATGTGTGCCCGCGCACCGGAGCGGCGGACAGCGTCGATGACGACGCGGATCGCTTCCACCTCGGACGCGTCCGGTCGCGAGGCGAGGAAGTCGGAGTAGGCGCGGCCGGGCACGACCGGCGCGGATTCGAGCGTCGTCGGGTCCTCGGCATGGATGATCATCAGTGAGCCCAGGCGCGCGATCTCGTCGAGGTACTCGTTCAGCTGGTCGGCGTCCAACGGTGGGAACTCCGGCACACCGGAGTCGGCCAGGAAGCACTTGAACCCGAACACGCCGGCGCGGTGCAGCGGCTCCAGGTCGGCCTTGTTGCCCGGTATCGCACCGCCCCAGAAGCCCATGTCGACGAAGCAGTTCGCTTGTGCGGCTTCCTTCTTCGTCTCCAAGGCCTCGACGGACACGGTCGAGGGGAGGCTGTTGAGCGGCATGTCGACCAGCGTCGTGTAGCCACCCTTCAGTGCTGCCCGGGTGGCGGTCTCGAAGCCTTCCCAGTCCGAGCGGCCGGGGTCGTTGATGTGGACGTGGGTGTCGATCATGCCCGGCAGCAGCACCTGCTCGTCCGGCAGCGTGATCTCGTCGATGGCCGAGAGTTCCTCGAGCCCGGCGATCTCGGCGACGACTCCTTCGCGCACGCCGACGGCCACCGCCTGCAGCTCGCCGTCGACGAGCGCGCGCCGAGCACGAATGACAAGGTCGAATTCGTTGTTGCTCATCAGGATTCCTTCGTCGACAGTTCAGCGGGTGAGTTCGAGCAGCTGGTCGAGGGTGAGGCCGCTGGCCTCGCGCACCTCGTGCTCGTCGATCGCACCGCAGTGCACGCCGCGCAGCAGCGCCATGGCGAGCATCCGGGCGGTCGCGGGCTCGTCCATCACGTCACCGGCGGTCTTGGCCATGTACGCCGACAGGCGTTTGCACGCGTCCGGCATCGCCCGGCGGAAGAACAGGTAGTTGGCCAGGTAACGCGTCGGCAGGTGGCCGGGGTGCATGTCCCAGCCCTGATAGATGCCGCGGACGAGCGAACGCTCCACCAGGTCGTAGTGCAATTTCCAGGTGGCGTGCGCCTGGTCGGCGTCGCCGAAGGCCACGACATTCGTCGATCCGTCGGACATCCGGACGCCGGTCTGCGCGGTGCTGACCTGCATCACGTTCTTCGCATGGTCGGCGGCAGGGTGGTCGGCCGACTGGTACGCGGCGGCGATGCCGAGACCCGCGCTGTAGTCGAAGGTGCCGTAGTGCAATGAGGTGACGCGCCCTTCGCCGGCGCGGATCATGGGTGCGAGGGGCGCGGCTCCCGAGCCGGCCATGATGGCCTGTGCGGTCTCGACCTGGATCTCGAAGGTGATCGTGCCGCGGGGCAGGTCCACTTCGTCCTCGATGCGGTCACAGGCTTCCACCATCGCCTCGACCTGCTCAACCGAGGTGACCTTGGGCAGAGTCAGCGTCAGTCCGTCGGACGCGCGGTCGGCCATCGCAGCGATGAAGGCAGCCAGCGTTCGCACCCCTCGGGCGCGGGTCGGGGCTTCGAAGCACTTGAACCGGATGCCCCACAGCAGCGGACGATCGGGTCGGCCGAGGCTGGTGCGCAGGGCGGCGATCGCGGCGCCCAGGTGTTCGTCCTCGACGTCGTCGGATCGGCGGCCGTAGCCGTCCTCGAAGTCGACCCGGAAGTCCTCGATCGGGTTGCTGCGCAGCTTCTCTCGGATCCGGTCGTAGACCGGGGCCACCTCGTCCCCGGACACACCCACGGTGGCAGCCAGGGCCGCTGCGTCGGGCGCGAAGCGGTCGAGCAGGTCGATCGCCTGCCCGCCCCATTGCGCAATCGTGTCTGCGGTGAACACGTCGCCGGGCACGTAGACGGTATGGATCGGCTGCCTGGTCGTTGCGTCCCCGGGGTAGTTCGTGGCAAGGTCTTCGTCGACCCGCTGGAGGCGTCGATCGAGGGCTGCGGTCAAATCTGGAACGAACTCAGGCACTTCCACGAACAACTCCTTGCCGCGATGGGTGGCAGATTCTGCTTCGTGGAGGATATGTTCCATTTTGCGGAATATCCATGGCTGACCTCTATATCTCACGAGAAGGTGGCATCGATGTCCACGAAGGTGACTCCGAAGTCGAAGACGGGTGGCGTGCAATCGGTCGAGCGCGCTCTGGAGATCGTCGAGCTGGTCGGGGCGGCGGGTGGTTCGATGGCGCTGGTCGAACTCGCCGAGGCGTCCGGACTGCCGATGCCGACGATTCACCGCCTCGTGCGAACCCTCGTCGGCCGCTCCTACCTGCGGCAGCTACCGAACCGGCGTTACGCCCTCGGCGCTCGATTGATCCCGCTCGGCAACTCCGCGCTGGAGGTGTTCGGCGCCGGGTGCGCACCCCATCTGCGCAGCATCGTCGAGGCTCTCGGTGAGACCGTCAGCCTGGCGACCCTCGACGGAGACATGCTGGTGTATGTCGGCCAGGTGCCCTCGCCGCGCGCCATGCGGATGTTCACCGAGCTCGGCAAGCACGTCCACCCGCACTGTAGGGCAGGAGGCAAGGCGCTGCTGGCCGGAATGCCGGACGACGACGTGCGAGAACTGTTGTCGCGCACCGGAATGCCCGCGCACACCCCGAACACCATGACGGACCCCGACACGCTCATCGCCGAACTCGCCGAGATCCGTCGTACCGGCCGGGCGTTCGAGATCGAGGAGATGGAGATCGGCGTTCAGTGCGTCGCCGTCCCGGTGCCCTCGGACGAGGTGCAGCTGGCGCTGTCGATGTCGGCGCCGTCGGCCCGGATGAGCGACGAGGTGCGCGAGCGCGCCGTCCGGCTGATGCGTACGGCGGCCGTCGAGGTCGCGCACGACCTGGCGCGTCAAGCGTCCGCGTGAGGATCATCGGCACATCTCGCGGGTATATCCCGACCCGCATCGTGGAAGCCTCTTGACGTTCACCCGGGCACCCTCCATTGTTCAACATACGAAATGTGAGTTCCGTCATACGGAACCGGGCAGCGGCGGTCACGCCGGGTGAAGGGAAGTACGCGCATGAGTGAAGCCGTGGCGACGGACGGGCGTCATCCCGTCGACACGCCGATGGCCCCGGGGCCGTCGCTGTTGTTCGGTCTGCAACACGTCCTGTCGATGTACGCCGGCGTCGTCGCCGTGCCGATCATCATCGGCGGAGCGCTGAAGCTTCCGCCGGGCGACCAGTTCTACCTCGTGTCCGCCGCGCTGTTCATGGCCGGTGTCGCGACGTTGGTGCAGACGATCGGCTTCTGGAAGTTCGGTGCACGTCAGCCGATCGTCCAGGGCACCTCGTTCGTCGCGGTCTCGAGCATGCTTGCGATCGCCGGCAAGAACCAGGGGCACGAGGGTCTGCAGATCATCTACGGCGCGCTGATCATCTCCGGCCTCGTCGGCCTGGTGCTCGCCCCGGTCTTCACCCAACTGCTGCGCTTCTTCCCCGAAGTGGTCACCGGGACCGTGATCACGATGATCGGTCTGTCGCTCATCCCGGTGGGTGTCGGTTGGGCTGCCGGCGGTGTCGGCAGCGAGAGCTTCGGCCAGCCGAAGAACTACGCACTCGCATTCATCACGCTGTTGATCGTCGTGCTGATCTACCGCTTCCTGCCCGGCTTCTTCGGCCGCATCGCGATCATCCTCGGCCTGACGCTCGGCACGCTCGTCGCCATCCCCATGGGCATGGCGGACTTCTCCACCATCGGCGACGCGAAGACCTTTCAGGTGCCGATGCCCTTCCACTTCGGGACGCCGCAGTTCGAGACGAGCGCGATCATCTCCCTGGTCATCTGCATGCTCGTGATCATGGTCGAGGCGACCGCCGACATCCTCGCCCTCGGTGAGATCACCGGAAAGCCGGCCGACCGCGAGACCGTCGCGAACGGTCTGCGTGCCGACACCGGCTCGACCGCCCTGGCCGCCGTCTTCAACGGCTTCTCGCTCAGCGCCTTCGCGCAGAACGTCGGTCTGGTCGCGATCACCGGCATCCGCAGCCGCTACGTCGTCGCCTACGGCGGTGGAATCCTGATCCTGCTCGGCCTGCTGCCCAAGCTCGGCGCAGCGATCGCGGCGGTTCCCATGCCGGTGCTCGGTGGTGCTGGTCTGGTGCTGTTCGGCACCGTGGCCGCGTCCGGTATCCGCACGCTGAAGGAGGTCGACTTCAGCGGTAACGCCAACATCGTGATCGTGGCGACCTCGCTCGCCTTCGGCATGCTGCCGATCGTGCAGCGTGGAGCGTACGAGCACTTCCCGAGCTGGTTCCGCACGATCTTCGACTCGGGCATCACGTCAGCAGCGATCTGCGCGATCCTGATGAACATCCTGTTCAACATCATCGGACGCAAGGAGCAGGAGGAGGGCCCTGTCTTCTCCTACGGCCCGGGGATCGGCACGATCACCGACGAGGACGAGGCGCGCCTGTACCGCTCGCACGGGCACAACGAGAAGCCGCTCACCAAAGACAACGGCATCAACTCGGGTCACTGACCCGGCTGTGGCGAAGGTCTGCACGGACACGGTCCGTGCAGACCTTCGCCGTTCAGTGGAACAAGCGCAGCGCGCCCGCACGCACCTCGACCGTCACCGGGGTTCGGGTGTGCGGGTCACCGTCGGCGAACAGCACCAATGGCCGGCCGGCGGCGTCCGTCGCGGTCAGTTCGATCCTCGTCGCCCGCCACCGGTCGACATACGGCAACCGGACATGTTGGCCGCCGCGTTCCAGCAGCGCGGACGCCGCCAGCTGATCGAACCGACGTCCACGCGAGACAAGGACGTCGAGCAGGCCGTCGGTGAGATCGCCGCCGGGCGTTGCGGCCAGGCCGCCTCCGTGGCGTCCGGAATTTCCGATGTGCACGTTCCAGCCCTCGAACGATTCCTCTCGCGCGCCGTCCGGACCGTCGGTTCGCACTGCGAATCGAAAAGGCTTGACGGTCAGCGCAGTTCGAACGCCGGCCGCGGTGTACACGACCGGCCCGCGGATCCGTCGTAACCGGTTCGCGCGCTCGTTGGTGAGTGCGTCGAAACCTGCGGTCGCGGTGCCTACGAACACTCGCTCACCGGCGATCCCCACGTCGATCCGGTGCTCGGTGGCCGAGGCAAGGGACCGGGTCACCGCCAGAGTGTCGCGCGGCAGTCCGAGACCGCGGACGAAGTCGTTTCCGCGTCCGGCCGGAAGCGGAGTGAGCAGTGCCCCGGACTGAACGCAACCCTGGGCCACGAAGGAGATCATCCCGTCGCCTCCCAAGGGGAGGACGATGTCGTCCGCAGCCGTTTGAGCCGCGACCTCGGTCGCGTGCTGGGCGCTTGTGGTCCGAACCAAGGTCGGTTCGAAGCCGAGGTCGCGCAGCGTGACCACGACCGTCTCGGCAGAGGCTGCGGCGGTCCCGGCGCCCGCTGCAGGGTTCACCAGCACAGTCGCGCGGCCGGACAGCTCGGTCATCGTGCCGGCCGTGGAATCGCAGGGGTGCTCACGGCGCACGAGCGTAGGGGAGTTCTCCCCATCGACGCATGCGGAAAACAGGCACACCATGAAGCCATCCCGAAAGGGAGGTGGCCTCGGGGGAGGCCGCACAGCACGAATCGAAGGGGAATCATCATGGGAGCACAGATCAGCCGACGCACGGCCGTCCTCGGCATCGGGGGCGTCCTGGGGGCGGCTGCGACGGCACAGGTCGCGCAGTCGTCGGGGGCGTTCGCAGCACCGAGCGCCACGGGGTCGTATCGACCGATGCAGTACGGATCGACCGGGAACGACGTGCGCGCGGTGCAGACCTCGCTCGCAGCGGCAGGTTTCTGGTGCGGTTCGGCCGACGGAAGTTACGGCGCGCTGACCCAGCAGGCCGTCATGGCTCTGCAGAAGGCGTATGGAGCCCGCCGCACCGGACGGGTCGACTACTGGACGTGGACGAAGGTGCATCTGCGCCGGCGCACCTACAGCCGGTATCGCCACGACGGCATCGAGATCGACAAGACGCGTCAGCTGCTGCTGGTCGTCCGCGGCGCAGCGGTGCACTCGGTGTTCAACACCAGCACCGGCAACGGCGAATGGTTCTCCTACCAAGGGCGGTGGGTCCGCGCGACGACACCGTCGGGAACCTTCTCGATCTTCCGTGGCGGAAGCAACGGGTGGGACTACGGCGCCCTCGGCGGACTCTACCGGCCGCGCTACTTCAACGGCGGGATCGCGATCCACGGCTCGCCCAGCATTCCCGGGTACGCCGCGTCGCACGGCTGCTGCCGGCTCACCACGCGAGCCCAGGACCATCTGCTCGCCACCGGACGGTTGGCCATCGGGACGAAGGTGCGGGTGTACTGATCGACACTTGGTCACGATCTCGCCACAAGTTGGCGCGGGGCGGTGTGCACGGGGCAAGATGGGTCGTGACACCGCCTTGCGCCGCGTGTCCATCCGACAAATTCCACTTCTGCAAGGGACAGCCGTGACCATCGACCTGAGCCGACGCTCCCTCATTCTCGGAGCCGGAGGCGGCCTCCTCGCGGGCGGCGCCTCGCTGGCGACGACCGAATCCGCAGAAGCGTCGACCATCATCATGAAGATCGGGTCGACTGGTGCTCGTGTCCTTCACTACCAGCGAGTGCTGACGGCCTCGGGCTATTGGCTCGGCACCCCCGACGGTAGCTTCGGACTCCTGACCCAGCAGGCGACGTACGCGCTGCAGAAGGCCCACGGACGAGCCCGCACCGGTTACGTCGATCAGGCCCTGTGGGACAGCGGTCTGCCGAAAGTACGTGCAACCAGCCGGCTCAAGCTGGACGGCATCGAGGTCGACCTCGCCAAGCAGTTGTTGATGGTCGTTCGGGGTGGGGTCGTCCAGGTCGCCCTCAACACCAGCACCGGCAACGGCGAACGCTTCCGGTACTACAACGGTTGGGCAACGGCGATCACCCCCAAGGGCACCTTCCGTGTCTTCCGTAAGTCGACGACGGAGACCAGCACCAACAGCTGGGTCACCGGGCCCCTCGGGTCCATGTACAAGCCGCGCTTCTTCACCTCCAGTGGCGTTGCGATCCACGGCTCCACCAGTATTCCGCCGTACCCGGCATCGCACGGCTGCTGCCGTTTGAGCACCGCCGCTCAGGACCACCTGCTGGGCTCGGGGTACCTCGGCATCGGCACCGACGTCCGTATCTATTGACCTTCCTGACCACGCAGGGCGAACCCGGATCGGGTTCGCCCTGCGTGGTTTCGGCGTCAGGTCGTGAGGTCGAGGATGCGGCCGTTGAGTGTCCTGGCCGGTTCGTCCCACAACGCCAACAGGGCATCGGCCACGTCACTCGTCGGCGTGAAGCCCGCGAACCTCGCGTCCGGCTTCGCCTCCCGCATCTGCGCGGTGAGCAACGCCATCACCCGAACCGCGACGGCCGCGGCGCAAGAACCGTCGAACGAGTCGGCCACCGCGCCGGTCCATGCCTCCGCGGCTGCCTTTGCGGCAACGTAGGCCGCGTTCTTCGCCGTCGGATTCGCGACACCGGTCGAGGAGATGATCGCCAGACGTCCGTCCGGTGAATCGAGCAGCGCGTCGTGCAGGGCACGGGAGGCGTGCTGGAGTGTGCGAATCAGGTTGTCGTTCAGGAAATCCCAGTCCGTGAGGTCAGCATCGACGATGCCTCTGCCGCCCTTCCATCCGCCCACGAGGTGCAGCAGGCCGTCGATACGGCCATACTCGGTCACGAGCTCGTGACCCCACGCGAGCGTTGCCGGTTCGTCGATCAGATCGATGGCGGTTGGCACGAAACGTGCCCCGAGTTCCTCGCGGATCTTCATGAGCGAGCCGCTCTCACGGCCGGCACCGATCACCGTGGCACCGGCGTCGATCAACCGGCGGCTGGTTTCCCGACCCAGCGCACCGGACGCACCGGTCACGACGACGACCGCGCCCTTCGGCAGGCTCATGCGACGACCGGTGTGCTCGAGGCATCGGTTGCCGCGGTGATGCCGCGGGTCGACTCGATGACACCCGACAGCTTCTTGCGCAGCGCCTCGTAGAACACGTTGAGCGGGAACTCGTCGGGCTGCACCAGGTCGACCAAGGCCTTCACCGGACCGTCAAGCGGAAGTTCCTGGGCTCCCTTCGCCCAGGCGGACGCCGGGTGCGGCGCCACGTATCGGGTCACGAACTCGTACGACGCGAGCCAATGGCCCACGCGGGAACGATCGATCCCGCTGCGGTACAACGTCTCCACCTCCTCACAGAGCGCGACGACGACGTCGGGGACACGACGCCAGTCGAAGGAGAGCTTGTTGTCGGTCCAGCGCAGGGCGTCGTGCTTGTGCAGGTAGGCGAACATCAGCTGTCCGCCGAGGCCGTCGTAGTTGCGCACCCTGTCGCCGGTGATCGGGAAGCGGAACAGCCGGTCGAACAGGATGGCCAACTGCACCGACTTGGCGTACGGCTGCCCCTCGGCCTCGAGCTTGACGGCCTCACGGAAGGTCGCCAGGTCGCAGCGCAGTTCCTCAAGCGCGTACATCCAGAACGGCATCCGCTGCTTGATCATGAACGGATCGAACGGAAGATCACCGTGGCTGTGCGTGCGGTCGTGGATGAGGTCCCACATCGCGAACGTCGACTGCGCGAGTTCCTGGGAGGCGAGCAGGCGCTCGCCGTCCGGTGGCAACTGCAGGTGCAGCAGGTCGGACGCCGCTTCGACGACGCGGCGGAAGCGGGCACCCTCGCGGTCGCAGAAGATCGCGCCCCAGTGGAACTTCGGTACCTCGCGGACCGCGACCGTCTCGGGGAAGAGGACCGCGCAGTTGGTGTCGTATCCGGGGGTGAAGTCGAGGAAGTTCACCGGTACGAACGCCGAGTTCACGTACTCGCGCTCCACATCGGCCAGCCACTCCGGCCACGGGACGGTCACCAGGAGCGCCTCGAAGACCCGGTTCGGGTTGCCGTTCTGCGTGTACATCGGGAACAGCACGAGGTGCTCGATGCCGTCGAGGCGGTGCTGATCCGGGCGGAACAGTACGAGCGAATCCAGGAAGTCCGGTACTCCGAACCCGCCGTCGACCCACCTGCGGAAGTCGGCCGGAAGTGCCGCAAGGTACTCGTGCTCGTGCCGGAACAGCGTTGCGAGAGAGTTGATCTCGGTGACGATCTTCTCGACCAGTTCGCGGGCTCGCTCATGCGAGTGTGCCGTGCCGTCGATCGAACCGTCCTTGCTCTGCATCTCACGCAGTTCGAGCACGGCAGCTTTCAGGCGCTTCCATTCGGGCAGGTTCGCGGTCTGCGACCCGTTCACTTCCCGCGGGGCCGCCCGTCGTCCGGCGGACGCCCAGGTGGCGATGTTCGTCCAGAAGCGGGAGTGGTCCAGTTCTTCGATGGAGTCGTCACCGACGAGGTCGGAGTCTGCGAGGGCGACGACGCGTCCGGCACCGAACGGCGTTGCCACTGCGAGCGGACGACCGGCGGGGTGCGCGGTCGCGCTCGACGAGGCGAGCACCTGCGCCTGGGGGCAGTCACTGATGTCGATGACGCCGGCACGGTAGAAGCAGAGCTCGTCGACACCGGCGAGGACTCCCTGGCCGTGGCCGCTCGGAATCTCACCCAACACCCAGGTGGCATTGCGGTGGTGGCGGCGTCCGCCGTCGGCCGACTCGTGAACCAGCGTGCTTTCGACGCGAAGTCCGAATCGGGCGAGGAGCTCGTTGAGGTTGTTGCCGTAGGTGTCCTGTTCACACTCGGCGAACACGATGAGTCCGCCACCCGCCTCCACGTACTGGACGACGGCATCGATCTCATCCGGTTCGAGCACCGGTGGGAGGTCGCCCATCACGCGCTCTGCACGCGCCTCGGCCGGATGGTCGATGACCAACACGTCGGCGTCCGACAAGGCGTCCGGGGTGAACCTGGAGGTGAGTCCGGCGACCTCGAAGCCGCGTGCCTCCAACGCGCTCACCGCGATCGACAGGCTGGCGTCGGCCGGATTGGCGGGGTTCATCGTCGCCGCGACGGAGCGGTCGAGCGACCACGCACTGCTATGGGCCTGGTCGATCAGGACCTTTGGGAAAACACGCATTGAGGTCACCTCCATACAAAACTTTCGGTCTGATCCAGCCTAGACCGTAAATATTGCAGTCGTCGAGGCGGCAGGTGGTCCCCGTCACACCGTGTGCGGTGGTCAGTAGCCTTGCCGTCATGCCCGTTGAACGCCTGCTGCCGACCGATGAGGCGACAGATCTGCTCGACCTCACCCGCGAACTCGCCGATGGGGAGGTCCTGCCACGTGCATCAGGGGACGAGGCGACGGCCACCCCGCCGCGGGACGTGTTCCGTGTGCTCGGCCGCGCCGGGCTGTTGTCGTTGCCCTACCCGGAGGAGTTCGGCGGCGCCGACCAGCCGTACGAGGTCTACCTGCAGGTGGTCGAGGAGATCGCACAGCGTTGGATGGCGGTGGCTGTCGGCGTCAGCGTGCACTGCCTCACCGCGTACCCGGTGGCCGAGTTCGGCACTCGCGAACAACAGGAGGCCCTCCTGCCGGGGATGCTCGGCGGGGAACAACTTGGCGCCTACGGCCTGTCGGAGCGGGAGTTCGGCTCCGACATCGCGCACATGCGCACACGTGCCGTCCAGGAGGGTGAGGACTGGCGGATCAAGGGAACCAAGGCGTGGATCTCCCATGCTGCTCACGCCGACTACTACACGACGTTCGCACGCACGGACGACACCGCGGGCAAGGGTCTGTCCTGCTTCGTCGTGCCCGCCGATGCCGACGGACTGAGCTTCGGTGCACCGGAGAAGAAGATGGGTCTGCACGGTGACCCGGTGGCGGAGGTCGTCTACGACGACGTGCCGGTCGGTGCTGACGCGCTGATCGGTGAGCGTGGTCAGGGGATGGCAATCGCGCTCAGCGCACTGGATGCCGGTCGTCTCGGAATCGCCGCGGCAGCAACGGGATTGGCACAGTCGGCGCTCGACCACTCCGTGGCGTACGCGAAGGAGCGTCAGCAGTTCGGCCGCGCGATCGCCGACAACCAGGGGTTGGCGTTCATGCTGGCCGACATGGACGCCGCGGTCGGTGCGGCCCGCGCGACCTACCTGCACGCCGCGCGCCTGAAGGACGCCGGCCGCCCGTTCGGCAAGGCGGCCGCGGTGGCGAAGCTGGTCGCCACGGACGCCGCCATGAAGGTGACGACCGACGCCGTCCAGGTGCTCGGCGGCGCCGGCTACACCCAGGACTTCCCGGTTGAGCGGTTCTTCCGTGAGGCCAAGGTGACCCAGATCTTCGAGGGCACCAACCAGATCCAGCGCCTGGTGATCTCGCGTCACCTGCTCGCTTCCCTGTGAATTCGATTTCGAGACAAGGACTTCCCATGAAGATCACCGACACGACCGTTGCCTTGATCACCGGTGGTGGCTCCGGCCTCGGCGAAGCGACCGCGCGCCGTCTGAACGCCGAGGGCGCCGCTGTGGTCCTGGCCGACCTGGCGTCGTCAAAGGCGCAGAGCCTGGCCGACGAGTTGGGCGACCGTGTCCGTTTCGTCGCGGCCGATGTGCGTGACGAGGCCCAGGTGCAAACCGCGGTTGACGCAGCCAGGGAACTCGGTGATTTGCGCATCGTGGTCAACTGCGCCGGCGTCGCGACCCCGGGGCGCATCGTGGGCAAGCGCGGCGCGCACGATCTGGAGCAGTTCCGTACCGTTGTCGAGATCAACCTGATCGGCACGTTCAACGTGCTCCGGCTGGCTGCGGCGGCGATGACCGAGAACGAGCCGGTCGAGGGTGACCGTGGAGTGGTTGTCATGACCGCGTCTGTCGCTGCATTCGACGGTCAGGTCGGACAGGCTGCGTACGCCAGCTCCAAGGGCGGCGTCGTCGGTCTCACGCTGACGGCAGCACGAGACCTGGCGGACAGGGGAATCCGAGTCATGACGATCGCCCCGGGCACCTTCGAGACCCCGATGATGGCCGGCCTCCCGAACGACGTGAAGAGCGTCCTCGAGGCTCAGGTGCCACACCCCTCGCGGCTCGGCCGCCCGGAGGAGTACGCGCAGCTCGTCGACTCCATCGTCGCCAACCCGATGCTCAACGGCGAGGTCATCCGCCTCGACGGCGCACTCCGCATGCCCCCCCGCTGACATTCCGTTCGACTGAGAGGCCGTGTCACTCACCGGGTGTCGGCGCGTACGCCTTCGTTCCTCAGGCGTTCGGCTCAACCAGCGATGGCGGCTGGTCTTTTCGCTGGTTGAGCCAGGCGTCCGACGCAGGAGGATGCCTGCGTCGAAACCTCTGGCGCGTGCGAAGTGGCTGGTACGGCCGCCGTCGGCGGAGTGCTTCGTCGAGATGGCCCGGCGTGTACGCGCTGGTTCCTCAGGCGTGCGTTTCAGCGGAGACCGTGAACAGCGGGACCACGGGGGGCCAGAGCCGCACGAGGGAGGCTGAGAGGATTGTGGGCGTGACTGAACTCGATGTGCTGCACGACCCGACCGACCGCGGATTCGCCAGTGACAACTACTCCGGCATCCACCCCGAGGTGCTCGCCGCGATCGTCCGGGCGAACCGTGGACACCAGACCGCGTACGGCGACGACGTCTACACCGCCCGTCTGCAGGAGACCTTCAAAGGGCACTTCGGCGACAAGGCCGAGGCCTACCCGGTCTTCAACGGAACGGGAGCGAATGTCGTGGCGTTGCAGGCGGTCACGCAGCGGTGGGAGTCGGTGATCTGCACCGCGACAGCGCACATCCACGTCGACGAGTGCGCAGCGCCCGAGCGGATGGGCGGACTGAAGCTGATGACCGTGCCGACCCCGGACGGCAAGCTCACCCCCGAACTCATCGACACGGTCGGGGTGCGCAAGGACGACGAGCATCACGCGCAGCCGAAGGTCGTCTCGATCACCCAGTCCACCGAACTCGGCACGGTCTACACGGTCGAGGAGATCGCCCACATCGCCGAGCGCGTCCACGCGAACGGCTGGGTGCTGCATGTCGACGGTTCTCGCCTGTCGAACGCGGCAGCGAGCCTCGCGGTCACCTTCAAGGAGATGATCACCGACACCGGCGTCGACATCGTGTCGTTCGGCGGTACCAAGAACGGACTCATGGTCGGCGAAGCGGTGCTCGTGCTCAACCCCGAGGTCGTCACCGGGATGAAGTACCTGCGCAAGCAGTCGATGCAGTTGGCGTCCAAGATGCGCTTCGTCAGTACTCAACTCGAGGCGCTGCTGACCGACGAGTTGTACCTGCGCAACGCCGGCCACGCCAACGCGATGGCCACCCGGCTGGCTGAAGCGGTACGCGACATCGACGGCGTCATCCTGCCCCGCCCAGTGCAGGCGAACGCGGTCTTCGCGATCCTGCCGAAGTCGGTGTCGCAGAAGCTGATGGAAGACTTCCACTTCTACTTCTGGGACGAGGGTGTCGGGGAAGTGCGGTGGATGTGTTCCTGGGACACCACCGAGCAGGACATTGACGAGTTCGCCGCTGCCATCCGCGCAGCGATGTCCTGACCGGCCGCCCCACCGACCTCCAGCGACGGGCCGCCGCCGGCATTCGCGTGGCGCGATCGTCGCAGCGTCGCCATAATCGTGAACATGGGGGAAACGAGGGGTTCTTTTTCGGTGAGCCGACGGCGGGCGCTACTCATGTCCGGTGGGGTTGCTGCGGCCAGTTTGTCCACCGGCGCGAGCGCAGCCTTCGCCATCGACGAACACGAGCGCACGAACCGTGAGCCGTCGTACCGGCTGTCGCCGCCGTCGCCGCGCACCGGCGAATTCCGGGCGGACGTCGTCTGGCGCAGCTCGAACCCCGGCATCGCGCTCACCTTCGACGACGGTCCCGACCCGCGCTACACACCCGCGATTCTGGACAACCTCGCCGAGAAGAGTTGCAGAGCAACGTTTTTCGTCCTGGTCGATCACGTGAACAAACATCCGGAACTGACCCGTCGCATTGCGCGGGAAGGTCACGAGCTCGCCGTGCACGGCGCCGACCATCGCGACATGGCTCAGTTGACCCCCGATGAACTGGCCGGCTCCATGCAGCGCACCAAGCAGGCGATCACCGAACTCACCGGGTACACGCCGGTGCTCATGCGTCCGCCGTACGGTCGGTTCGACGCGCCGGTGCTGCACGCGGCGACGATGCAGCGGCTGCGGATGGTCCTGTGGTCCGACTACCTGCCCGGACGCCAGTCGGCAGCCGCAGCCGAACGACTCGAAGCCGAACTGTCCGACGGTGCGATCGTGCTCTGCCACGACGGACGCGGCACGGCGACCCAGGAGGTTGTTCTGGCCCTGGAGGACTTCGTACCGAAGTGTGTCGCAAGGGGATTGGCGCTGCGGACGGTCAGTGACCTGCTCGCCGATGCCTGACCTGTCGGTGTCGTCGCGCCCGCTGCTGGCATGCTGACGGACGTGCCCGAGCAGACCGATTCGCCGACCCGAACGGTCGGGTTGTGGGCTCGCGTCGCCGCATTGCTCGTACTGGTGGTCGCCCTCGTCCTTGGCTCCGCAGTCGGCAACGACCGGTGGTGGCCGATCGGCCCGATGGTGATGTTCGCGTTCGGGGTGAACCCGGACGGGCAGGTGCGCTCACTCGGCATCGAGGCCGACACCGTCGACGGACGCAGGGTCGTCGTGCCGTTGGGTGCCGGCGGAATCGGCTTGGAACGAGCCGAGATCGAGGGTCAGGAGACCCGCATCCTCGCCGAGCCCAAGCGCCTGCAGGCCGTCGCGGTCGCGGCGTCCCGGTCGTTGTCGAACCCGCCGGGGTACCGGGTGATCTACCTCGTCGACACGGTCCAACAACTGCGTGGCGGCGCGGCCCACGGCAAGCCGCAGCGGGTGGTGCTGGCCACCTGGCAGGTCGTCGACCCCCACGACCCGAAGGATCTCTCGTGAACTGGGCCTTCCCGCAGGTGCCCACCGAGCGCATCATCTGGATGCGGCGGCTGGTGTATCTCGTGGTGCTGCTCGACATCTTCTGGCTGACGGCGTTCCCGATCGGCCACGGGAACATCCCCGCCGACCTCTACCAGCCGCTGCCCATCCGCGATCTGTTGCACCTGCCGCAACCGAACGCGGTGTATGTCCGCGTACTGCAGATCGTGATCGCGGTCGGGGCCGTCCTCGGCCTGCTCGGGATCAAACCCAAGATCGCCGGATGGGTCGTCGCCTTCGGGATGCTCGACTGGCTCAGCAATGCCTACTCCTACGCCAAGATCAACCACGACCACCTCGCGTTGCTGGTCGCCCTGTTCGTGCTCCCGCTCGCCGCCGGGCGGATCACCGACGCGCGAGATGCGTTGCAGCGCAACGGGTGGACGGTCCGGATGATCCAGATCTCGGTCGCAGCGACCTATTTCCTCGCGGCCGTCGCGAAAGTGAAGGAAGCAGGCTGGGGTTGGGCGAGTTCGGCGGTACTCGTCTGGGCGATCACCCGGCGCGGGTCATTCATCGCCGAGCCGCTCACCAGCGTCCCCCAGGTCACCTATGTCTTCCAGTGGATCTCGCTGATCGCCGAGTTCCTCGCGCCGCTGATGCTCGTGCTGCGCGGTCGTCCGCTGTACGCGTACGTCGGATTCTGGTTCGTCTTCCACGCCAGCACGTTCGCGCTGCTGAGCATCCACTTCATCCCGACGGTGGTCTGCCTGTTCGCCTTCCTGCCCTTGGAACGGCTGCGCCTCGGGCGTCGTTCGGCGCCGGTGGCTGCTGCTACCGGCTGACCCGCAGGATGCCGTGAGCACCGCGTTCGGCGTCCACCATCACGTGTGACACGAATGGGTAGTTGCCGGCCTCCGGCAGCGTGAGTTCGACGAACCCTCCCTGCGCCGCCGCCAGCGCGAGCGACTGCGCACCGCCCGGCCCGCCGTTCAGCAGGTCGTTGCCCTCGAAGTACACCCGGTCGTACTGGCCGCCGACCACATGGAAGGACGTGCCCCGGTTCGGACCCGCATTCAGCACCCAGATCCGGACCCGTTCGCCCACCTTCGCGGTCAACGGCCGGTGGTCGTACTGGCCGGCAATTCCGTTGAAGGTCGCCAGATCCAGCTTCTCGGCGGAGACCGCATCACCGTCGACCTCGGCGACCTTCGATCGGCCGTCGCCATTCACGTACGCCTCCGATTGCACGAGCACGTACTCCCGATCGACCGTCGGCAGGTTCGGCGGGTCGATGATCACCGCACCGTGCATGCCGGCTGCGATGTGCATCGACATGGGCATGGTCGAGCAGTGATACATCCAGATGCCGGCGCGCGTCGCGGTGAACCGGTACACCAGCGACTGACCAGGCGCGATCGTCCGCATGGGCCGGTCCGGTGCCAGCGAGCCCGCGTGGAAGTCGATGGAGTGACCCATCGACCCCTGGTTGACCAAGGTGATCTCGAAGGTGTCACCGATCCTGCCGCGCAGCGTCGGGCCGGGGACGGTGCCGCCGAACGTCCAGCGCTTCTGTTTGATGCCGGGTGCGACCTCCATCTCCTGTTCGACGATCGGCAATCGCAGCCTGTGCACCTTCGTGCTCGGCGCGGGAGGAAGGGAAGCGTCCACGACGGACCTCGGGGCCCGGTCGTCCGGGCGCAACGGTTGCTCCGCATTTGCCGGGACAGGTGAATTGGCCTGAACCGCAGGCTTTCCGGTGACGACGACGTCGAACACCATCCCCATCCGTCGGTGCCCGAGGACGCTGCACCAACCCTGGGTGCTCGCACCGACGACACCGACGTCCAGCGTCTGGCTCTGACCCGGACGCAGCCGGTCGGTGGCCTTGCCGTTCGTGAACGTCAGGTCGTGCGAGTTCTTGGTGTCCCGATTGGTCAGCACGACGACCAGGCGGTCGCCTGCCGGCACCTGCACCGCTTTCGGCATGAAATGCATGTCGTGCGCGGTCACCTGCACCGTGGTCGTCCGGCCGGTCGCAACCACGGACGACGGCGACAGGGCTTGGTCGGGCGTGCCGCCGAGGATCACCGGGTTGAGTGCGATGCCTGCGACGACGGCCACCGCAAGTGCGAGTGCGGCGGACAGCGCCTGGACGATACGCGAGCCGGACAGCGCGGCCGGCGGCTCGGTCGGGGCACCGGTCGCGAGCGCGATCCTGGTGCGGACCATCGACCGAATCGCCCTGAACATCAACGGGATGAATGCAGCGAGGGCAAGCAGGACGACGACCGACAGCACGACACGGACGGCGCTGGGGACCGGCAGCACGCACAGCAGCAACCCACCGTTGATCAGCACCAGCCGCGCGGTCGACCACTTCTCGAACACCGAACGTCCGGCGGCCAGGACGCGAGGTCCGCCGCCGACGACGCTCGGGATCAGGTACGACAGCGCACCGGTGACCAGCTGCAGCGCGAACCCGACGACCACCATCGAGGCGACCCGGCCGTAGGACGCGGAGATCTCGACGAGTGGGTCACGCGCCACCCGCACCAGCAGAGTGACGGCAGCGGCGACGAGCCAGAGCACCCCGGCACCGGTCGACCACGCGGCGAACTCCCGCCGCTGCTTGGCGCCGCGGAAGGCGCGGACCAGCGGTACCGCCCAGGCAACGACGCAGAGCACGTAGCCGAACAGCCCGGCGAGCAGCGTGGGCCGGTTGTCGAGCAACGCGCCGGTGACCGTGGTCGCCAGGAAGATCGCGAAGAAGGGGAGAGCGCGGATCGAGTAGGCCTCCGCTTTCTCATCGATCCGGGTACGCAGGATGGTTGGCCCCAGGGTGACGAGCGTGCCCAGTACGGTGAACCCGAGCCAGCCGAGCACCATCGTCATGGAGTGCGCGACCAGCAGTTCGGCGTGAGTCTGTTCCTCGGGTCCACGGGCCAGCAGCACACCGAGTGTCGCCCCGACCGGGACGCACGCGGCGGCGAGCAGGTAGTAGCGGATCGTGATCCGGAAGCGGCCGGGCAGCGCGGCGCGCAACCGACGTCCGAGCTGCACGGCGTGCCAGCAGACGGCGCCGACGACCAGGCACGCCCCGGCGACGACCAGCCACCACCAGAGGGTGGGGACGCCGATCGTGATCGAGCTGACACCCGCGAAGAGCATGGCCAGGCGCAGCGTCTGGTGCTTGCGCGGATCGATGGACTCCGGCGACTTCAGCAAGGCCTGCGTGAAGTGCGTGCTCCACACCATCGCCGAGTGGGTGACCGCGCCAAGCATCACCAGATGCACCATGAGCCAACGGGATTCGGGGATGAAGCGGTGGTTGACGGCAACGACGAACGCGAGGATCAGCCAGACCACCGACGGGCGATCGCGCATCGCCCAGCGGCCGCGCGACCCCGCGCTGGGGCGTCCTGATGTGACAGACCGTGACGTCATCTCGTCACACCGCGGCCGGCGGCGTCAGCGCGTCGACCTCGTCCCACTCCGGGCCGGCGAACGCGATCGCCGCGGCCGGGAAGAGACCGTTCTCCTCCCGATTGATGTGTTCTCGCAGAGCGATCTCGAACGCGTGCATCTCGTCGTGGGCGCCGGCGCGGATGCGCTTGAGTTGCGCGTCCAGGCTGTCGTGTTCGGCACACAGGTGCTCGATGTGCTCGGTGAAGTCCTCGTCGCGGGCCAGCACGGTGAAGACGCCGGCCTCCTCGGCTTCGGTGTGCGGGAACAGCAGTCCGGCGAGCAGGTCGGCCGAGCGCTCGATGCCGTGGCGGTCGGCGGCTTCGACGGCCCGGCGCAACTCGCCGTTCGCGTTGATGATGGCCACATGTTCATCCATGAACCGGCCGATGATCGTGATCGACTCACACCCGCAATACGTACACATCGTGCTCTCGACGGTACGCCTGCTTCGCCGGTCGACCCAGGGACCAAGGTCCCCGCCGGGGACTCAGTCGAGCGGCGTGATCGTCGGGCGTTTGGGCTGAACCTCGTCGCCGGAGCTGCGCCCCTGCAGGCGCCGCTGCACCCATGGCGCCGCGTACTCCTTGGCCCAGGCGGCGTGACCCGCGATCGACTCGCGACGGCCGAGTGGGGGAGCGGGGTCGAGCGGGACCGCCCAGTCACGTTCACCGGTGTGTTGGCCGAGTGCCCAATACGCCTGTGCGGCAATGCGTTCGTGGCCCAGGCTGGACAGGTGGATGCGGTCGATGCCCCACATGCGGGCGTCGCGTAGGGAACGAAGCCCCCACTGGTCGATCACGTACGCGCCCTGTCGTTGTGCGATGCCCCAGATGTTCGCGTTGTGCGATCCCATGCGTCCGGCCAGACGGCGCAGCACCGCCGCGCCCTTCGGATTGGCCATCGTGCACATCAGGACGTCGGCTCCGGTCGATCGGATGCGTTCGACGGCTGCTTCGAGTTCGTCGGCGATGCGGTCGAGGTCGGCCTTCGGACGCAGGATGTCGTTGCCACCGCCCACGATCGACACGAGGTCGGGTTCGAGTGCAAGCGCCGCCTCCAACTGCGGACCCGCGACGTCGGCGAGCAACCGGCCACGCACGGCGAGGTTGGCGTACCCGAACGGTCGCCCCTTGGGGCGGGCATCGGATGCCAACTGCGCGGCGAGCCGATCGGCCCAACCGACGTAGGCGCCGGGGTCGTCCGGGTGCTCATCGACCATGCCCTCGGTGAAGCTGTCGCCGATCGCGACGTAGCGCTGCCAACTCACGGGAGACTCCAATCGATCGGTTCGGCGCCCTGGCGCTGCAGCAGCTCGTTGCACCGGCTGAACGGTTTCGACCCGAAGAATCCCGATCGGGCCGACAGCGGGGACGGGTGGGCGCTCTCGACGTACGGCACCTCACCCAGATGCGGTGCGAGGTTGCGGGCGTCGCGGCCCCACAGGATCGCGACCAGCGGTCCGCCGCGCTCCACCAGTCCGCTGATCGCGGCGGCGGTCACGGTCTCCCAACCCTTGCCGCGGTGACTCGCGGGCGTGCCCGGTCGCACGGTCAGCACCCGGTTGAGCAGCAGCACCCCGCGCTCGCTCCACGGCGACAGGTCACCGGTCGAGGGCCTGGGCACCCCGAGATCGGACCCCAGCTCGGTGTAGATGTTCATCAGGCTGCGCGGGATCGGGTGGACGTCCGGCGCCACCGAGAACGACAAGCCGACGGCGTGCCCGGGGGTCGGATACGGGTCCTGGCCGACGATCAGTACGCGCACCTCGTCCATCGGCCCGGAGAAAGCACGCAGCACGTTCTCCGACGCCGGAAGGTATCCGCGGCCGGCGGCGAGTTCGGCACGCAGGAACTCCCCGCACGCAGTCAGCGCGTCCGCCGCCGGGGTGAGGCTGGGCACCCAGCTGGGGTGGACGAGTTCGGCCAACGGCTTGGGCATGAGCACAAACCTACGACGGTGAACGCGGTATGGAACACGCGAACCGTCCGCGACGTTCATCCAGATGTGCACAAGCATTACAACGGCCTGAAGACGGCCCTGCTCTTCGGCGCCATCTGGGCGCTGCTGCTGGGTGTCGGATCGCTCATCGGTGGCGGCAAGTTCATCTGGGTGTTCGCGCTGATCGGCGTGGCGACGACGTTCTACGGCTACTGGAACAGCGACAAGCTGGCCCTGCGCGCGATGCAGGCCTACCCGGTGAGCGAGATCCAGGCGCCGCAGATGTACCGCATCGTCCGCGAACTCTCCAACGCCGCAGGCAAGCCGATGCCGCGGTTGTACATCTCTCCCACGCAGGCACCGAACGCGTTCGCGACCGGCCGCAACCCCAAGAATGCAGCGGTCTGCTGCACCGAGGGCATCCTGGAACTGCTGGACGAGCGCGAACTGCGAGCGGTGCTCGGGCATGAACTGATGCACGTCTACAACCGCGACATCCTGACCTCGTCCATCGCGGCGGCGCTCGCCGGAATCGTCACCTCCGTGGCACAGATGATGATGTTCGCGGGCGCGCTGGGTGGCAGCGACGAGAACCGTCCGAACCCCATCGCGATGCTGCTGATGGCCTTCCTCGCGCCGTTCGCGGCGATGATCATCCAGTTCTCGATCAGCCGCACTCGCGAGTACGACGCGGACGAGGACGGCTCCCGACTCACCGGCGACCCGCTCGCGCTTGCGTCCGCGCTCGCGAAGCTGGAACACGGAGTTGCCCGCGCCCCGTTGGCCCCGACCCCGAAGGTCGTCAACGCCAGCCACATGATGATCGCGAACCCGTTCCGGGCGCAGGACGTGTCCCGACTGATGTCGACCCACCCCTCGACCGCCGACCGCATCGCCCGACTGCAGGCGATGGCGCAGCGAGGTCTGTGAGTCGCACGTTCGGGGTGAACTCTCGAAGGACGTTCGTATAACGCTGTGTCACAACAGTCGACGTGGCGGGCGGTGAGGTGCAGACTGGCCCTCGAGCCGAAGTCGGTCCGTGCTGGAGATGGCCGTGCAGCGGCGCATCCCCGAACCGTCAGGGAGCTCCTTCCATGCAGTCAGCCCGCCTGCTCGGTGCTGCCGCGACCGTCGCGCTCGCCGCGTCGTTCGCCGCATCGCCCTCGGCCCTCGCCGCGACGAACGTCGGCGACGGCCCGATCAGCCCGAATCTCACCAAGATCAGCCTGCTCAACACCAACGACTTCCACGGTCACTTCACCAAGGACTTCGCCTGCACCGTCACCACAGCGCAGAACGAACTCGGGGCGACGTTCCTGTCGGCCGGTGACAACGTCGGCGGTACGCCGTTCGCGTCCGCTTCGCAGAACGACGTGCCGGCGATCGACTACCTGAACGCGCTCGACCTGAAGGCGTCGGCCGTCGGAAACCACGAGTTCGACAAGGGCTTCGCCGACCTCACCGGACGCGTCCAGGCGCGTGCGAACTGGACCTACCTCGGAGCGAACGTCTACCGCGCGGGCACCACCACCCCGGCGCTGCCGGCGTACAAGGTGATCGATGTGAACGGCGTGAAGGTGGGCGTCGTCGGCGCGGTCACCTCCGACGTCCCGTCGCTGGTCGCCGGCGACGGCATCAGCGGTCTCACCTTCGGCGACCCGGTCGCTGCCGTGAACCGCACCGCAGCACAGCTCAAGGACGGTGACGCCTCCAACGGTGAGGCGGACGTCGTCGTCGCCGAGTACCACGAGGGCGCCGCCGGGGGCGGGGACGCCACCCTCGCCTCGCAGACTGCGCGGGGTGGAATCTTCGCCAAGATCGTGAACGGGACCGCTGCGAGCGTGGACGCGATCTTCACCGGTCACACCCACCAGATCTACGCCTGGGACGCACCCGCTCCCGGTGGCGGCACGCGCCCGGTCATCCAGACCGACTACTACGCCTCCCACCTCGGTGTGCTGCAACTCGGTTTTGACCCGACCACCAAGAAGGTCACCCAGTACTCCGTGACCAACCGCGAGGTCACCGCGCCCACTGCGGCCTGTGAGGCCGACGCTCGTTACCGGTCCGCCGCCACGATCGTCGACAACGCCAATGCGCGCGCCGATGTCATCGGCAAGCAGCCGGTCGGCAAGATCACCGCCGACATCACCACGGCCCTCAAGCCGGACGGCAGCCGCGACGACCGCTTGCGCGAGTCGACCCTGTCGAACCTCATTGCCCAGTCGTACGTCGACTCGATCAACAAGCCGGGTCGCCCCGGCGGTGTCGAGATCGGTGTGATGAACCCCGGCGGCGTGCGTGCCGACCTGAAGTACGGCACCGACGGCACGGTCACCTATGCCGATGTCGCGGCGATCATGCCGTTCAACAACACGGTGCAGACCATCGAGGTCACCGGCGCGCAGTTCAAGCAGGTGCTGGAGCAGCAGTGGCAGCCCGAGGGCAGTTCGCGTGCGTTCCTCAAGCTCGGACTGAGCAAGAACGCCACCTACACCTACGACCCGAGCGCGGCCGCCGGTTCGCGGATCACCTCGGTCACTGTCGACGGGCAGCCCCTCGACATGGGCAAGACCTACACGGTCGCGTCCAACTCCTTCCTGGTCGGCGGTGGTGACAACTTCACCGCGTTCGAGGCGGCAGACGCGACGCGTAAGGACTCCGGCCTGATCGACCAGTCGCTGTTCGTCGAATGGTTCAAGGACCACAACCCCGCAAGCCCCTCGTTCGCCAAGAACGGTGTGGCCGTCGAAAACCAGCCGAAGGCGGTCACCCAGGGTGAAGAGGTCACGTTCACGGTGTCCGGGCTCGACATGACCAGCGCGGGTGCCCCGACCACGACCGAGGTCGAGGTCTTCCTGGGCACCCAGTCGCTCGGCACTTTCCCGGTGCAGAAGGTGCTGACCACGGCGCCCCCGTTCCCCACGCGTAACGAGACCGCGACGATCACTGTCAAGATCCCGGCCGACGCGATGACCGGAGCACAGCAGCTCTTCGTCAAGGCCGCGCAGACCGGCACGACCGTCACCATGCCGGTCACCGTGGTGGCCGCGGACCAGCCGAGCCCGACGTCGACCCCGACGGCTTCGCCCACCGGCACCGAGTCGCCGACGGCTTCGCCCACCGGCACCGAGTCGCCGACGGCTTCGCCCACCGGCACCCCGACCAGCACGCCGACCAGCACGCCGACCAGCACCGTGACCGGCCCGCCCGTCGTGACCGACGGTGACCAGAGCGGCGGATCGTCATCGAGCAACGGCGGTCTGTTCGCCGGTGCCGGTGCGCTGTTCGCGATGCTCCTCGCCGGAGCCTGGGTGCTCGGACGTCGCCTGAGCTGACTACGCCCGTAGTCCAGGGAACCGGTCGTAACAGCGACCGCTTCCCGAGGACGTCGAAAACGGACGCCGTCGTGGCTCGACCACGGCGGCGTCCGTGCGTCCACAGCGGTTGTGGATACCGTGACCGGGTGAGCGCGCCGACCCGGATCCACACCCGAAATGCGACCTTCCAGCAGTGGCAGGCGTTGCTGACCAACCGCACCAAGCGGCATCGTCAGGCCCAGTTCCTGGTACATGGGGTGCGGCCGATCACGCTCGCGATCGATGGCGGCTGGGAGCTGCTCGCGCTCATCCGCCCGAACGACGGGCACCGATCGAAGTGGGCGGCGCGGGTGTGGGACGAGGCGTCCTGTCAGCGGGTCGAGATGCCCGCCGACATGGTGCGCGAACTTGGCGACCGTGCCGACACCGCACCGGAACTCGTCGCGGTGGTCGCAATGCCGCCGGACGATCTCGACCGACTCCGCGCACCCGATCCGCTGCTCGTCGTGTTCGACCGGCCGACGCAACCAGGCAACATCGGCACCCTGCAACGGTCTATGGACGCCTTCGGTGCGACCGGTCTGATCGTCACCGGGCACGCCACCGACCCGTACGACCCGAAGGCAGTGCGTGCGTCCACGGGTTCGTGCTTCAACATCCCCGACCGTCCGGCTCGATTCGGCCGACGTGGTTCTGAACTGGATTGCCGGACAGTCCGATTCATGGCGAGTGCTGGCCACGGACGAGGGCGGCGAGCAGGATCTGCGCGCGGTCGACCTCACCGGACCGACACTGCTGGTCGTGGGCAACGAGACCCGCGGCATCAGCCACGCTTGGCGCGAGGCGTGCGATCAGGTGGTCAGCATCCCGATGGTCGGAGGCACGAGTTCGTTGAACGCAGCAGTTGCCGGTTCGATCGTGCTGCACGAGGCTCTGAGACAGCGGCAGGCCTGAGAACGAGCATCGGGTCGCCTGGCAGAGTGGGCGTATGGCCATCCTGTTGCAGACCGAAGCGGTCGAACGCGCCCGGCTGATCGCCGGCATCTCCTACACCGTTGACCTCGACCTCACGCTCGGTGACACCGAGTTCGGGTCTCGCACCGTCGTCCGCTTCTCATGCAGCGAACCAGGCGCGTCCACGTTCATCGATCTCAAGGCAGTGTCGGTCGAGTCGATCACGCTGAACGGCAACGATATTCACCCATCCGCGATCTCGGACGGCCGGCTCACCCTCACCCAGCTGCAGCATGCCAACGAACTCTCGGTCACCGCTCGCATGGCCTATACCCGCGACGGTCAGGGTCTGCACCGTGCGGTCGACCCGGCGGACGAGAAGGCGTACGTGTACGGGATGTCGTTCCTGGACGCGGCACCGCAGATCTTTCCCTGCTTCGACCAACCCGACCTGAAGGCCGCCTACGACCTGACGGTCACCGCGCCGCAGGACTGGGTGGTCGCCGGTAACAGCGCCGCGAAGCAGACATCCCCTGGTCGCTGGGAGTTCGAGACGTCCAAGCCTTTGGCGACGTACTTCTTCACGATCTGCGCCGGACCCTACGAGACGGTGCGTGATGAGCACCGCGGCATTCCGCTCGCGTTGCACGCCCGAGCCTCGCTCGGGCAGGACCTGCGTCGTCATGCCCCGCAGATGCTGGATGTGACCAAGCAGGGGCTGGACTACTTCGAGGACCTCTTCGGCATCGACTACCCGTGGGGCGAGTACCACCAGTTCTTCGTGCCCGAGTTCAATGCCGGCGCGATGGAGAACCCCGGCTGCGTGACCTTCCGCGACCAGTACATCTTCCGCGGTTCTGTCGGTCGCGCCGAGATCATGCAACGCAGCAACACGATCCTGCACGAGATGGCACACATGTGGTTCGGCGACCTGGTGAGCATGAAGTGGTGGGACGATCTGTGGCTCAACGAGTCGTTCGCCGAGTACATGGCGCACCGAGCATGCTCCGCAGCAACGGAATTCGACGACGCCTGGGTCGATTTCGGGATCAGTCGCAAGAACTGGGGCTACGCCGCCGACCGTGCGCCGTCTACCCATCCCATCGCCGGCAACGCTGCCGACGACACCGACTCCGCGCTCACCAATTTCGACGGCATCTCCTACGCGAAGGGGTGCTCTGCATTGCGTCAGCTCGCGCTGTATGTCGGTGACGACGCATTCGTCGGGGGAGTGCGCGACTACCTGCGTGATCACTCCTACGGCAACGCGACGCTGGCCGACTTCCTGGACGCGATCAGCGCGCACACCGATGTCGATCTGGACGCGTGGTCCAAGGGTTGGCTCGAGACCGCCGGCACGGACGAGATCGCCGTCGTGGTCGACGGTGACCCGATCGGTGTGGTGGAGGCGGTGCGCACGACGCCCGAAGCGCACCCGGCGGACCGACCGCACATGCTCGACATCGCAGGTTTCTGCGGCGGTAAGGAGGTATGGCGCACACCGGTTTTCACCCTCGGTGCCACGTCAGGAGAGGAGACGCCGTTGACCGGGCTGGAGCGTCCGAAGCTGTTGGTGCCGAACGCCTCCGACCTCACCTGGACGATCCCGGTGTTCGACGACAACACCCTGGCCGCGATGCCGGACGAACTGCCGAAGGTCGAAGACCCGCAGGTGAGGCAGGTCGTCTGGGCCGGCCTGCTCAACGGCATGGCCCTGTCCACCGTCGACCCACAGACCGTGCTGGCGGTGTTCGAGGCGTCGTTCCCGACCGAGGAGAACGAGTCGTTGCGGCACTGGACGGCTCGTCTCGTGCGGCGCAGGCTCGGATACTTCCTGCCGGACGCAGAGAGGCAGGAGGCGACCGAGCGCATCGCGGTTGCAGCGACCGTCGCGCTGGGTGCGGCCGACGCGGAGCGCGTGGTCACTCCTGGTCGTCTGCTGGCAGCGACCTCGAGTGACGAGGGTCTGCTGCGCCGGTGGGTGGCTGCAGAGGACCTACCCGACGCATTCGCGGGCGACCTGGACGTGAGGTGGACCGCACTGACCCGTCTCGCCCAACTCGGCCGCGCGGACGATGCGGCGATCGACGAGTTCGCGGCGCAGGACCGCACGATGGCCGGTGAACAGAATGCGTTGCGGGCCAAGGCTGTTCGCCCGACTCCCGAGGCGAAGGAATGGGCATGGACCCAGTTGGAGTCCAACGCCGCATTGTCGAACTACGAGGCACTCGCGATCGCAGAGACCATCTTCGTCGCGCCGTCGTCAGAACTGGTTCGTCCTCACGTCGAGCGCTACTTCCGCGTGCTGCCGAAGTTGGCCGACCGCCTCGGCGAGTTCGCCTCGCAGAAGATCGCGGCTGCCGCTTTCCCGGTCGGGGTTACCGAGCAGGCGACGTCGGACGCCGCGCAGGAAGCGTTGCGATCCGGGCGCATGACTGCAAACGTCCGACGAGCCATCGTCGACGGCACCGCCGAACTCGACGAGGCACTCGCCTCGCTGCAGCGGTTCGGTCGATGACGTCGAGGACCGAACACACGCTGCTCGTCGTCGACACGGACGGTCGCGAACTGCACCGCGTCGGTGACGTGGATGCGGTGCGTCCGATCGCGTCCGTCGGCAAGCTGCTGCTGCTCGCGCACGTCGCCGCCGAACTGGATGCCGAGCGGTTGGACGGGGCTGAACTGCTCGCCAAGGAATCCGTACTGCGAGTGGAGGACTCAGGCTTGTGGCAGCACCTCGATGCTGCCGCCCTGTCGGTACTGGACTGTTGCCGACTGGTCGCGGTGGTCAGCGACAACCTCGCCACGAACGTCCTGCTGGAGCGGGCGGGGCTCGACCGGGTGCGTGAGTTCGCCACCGGCCTCGACGTCACCCCGTACGAACTGCTCGACTTCATCCGTGACGAGCGTGGGCCGGACACGGCGCCGACCTTCGCCCTCGGCTCGGCTGCGTCGCTGGTCCGGTTCATGGGGTTGGTGCACCACGGTGTGGTGTCGGCGAGGGTGCGTGACTGGATGAAGCTGAACGTCGACCTCAGTCTTTCGGCCGGTGTGCTCGCGCTCGATCCGCTCGCCCACATCGACGACGAACCCGGTCTGCTGAACAAGACGGGTTCGGACGACGGAGTGCGGGTGGACCTCGGCTCGATCACCTCGAACGGACGCACCGTGCACTACTGCGCGATGGCTCACTGGCAGCCGGGGGAGCCGTTCACCCGGCGGATCGCCGGGGAGATGCGCTCGCTGGCGCAGCAGACGCTGCTCGCCTGAAGGACGAACGGCGGCCCCGCCGAAGCGGGACCGCCGTCGTGTTCGGCGAACGTCAGGGAACGATCACCGACAGCGTCTCCGCGACGCAGGCCGGCTTGTCCTGGCCCTCGATCTCGATGACGCACTTGGTCGTCACGGTGAAGCCCAGGGACGACGGTTCGACCGACACGATCTCGAAGCCGCCGCGCACCTTCGAACCCACCGGAACGGGGTTGGGGAAGCGCACCTTGTTCGAGCCGTAGTTGACGCCCATCTTCACGCCTTCGACCGTGTAGACCTCCCACGAGAGCATCGGCAACAGCGACAGCGTCATGTACCCGTGGACGATGGTGCCACCGAACGGTCCCGACTTCGCCTTCTCGACGTCGACGTGGATCCACTGGTGGTCACCGGTGGCCTCAGCGAACTGGTTGACCGCGTCTTGGGTGACTTCATGCCACTCGCTGTAGCCGAGGTGTTCGCCCACAGCGGCCTGGAGGTCTTCGATTCCGTTGAAAACACGCATGATTCAGTCCTTCGGTCCACCGGCGACGTACAGTACCTGGCCGCTGACGAAGCCCGCGTCCTCACGGCAGAAGAACGATGCCGCAGCAGCGATGTCGTCCGGACGGCCCACGCGCGCCACCGGGATCTGGGTGGCCGCGGCCTTCTGGAACTCATCGAAGTCCATGCCGACGCGCTCGGCCGTGGCCGCGGTCATATCGGTCACGATGAATCCCGGGGCGATGGCGTTGGCGGTGATGCCGAACTTGCCGAGTTCGATCGCGAGCGTCTTGGTGAAGCCCTGAAGACCGGCCTTGGCCGCGGCGTAGTTGGCCTGGCCGCGGTTGCCCAGTGCCGAGGTCGACGAGAGGTTCACCACGCGTCCGAACTTCGCCTCGGTCATGTACTTCTGGGTCGCGCGGGTCATCAGGAAGCTGCCGCGAAGGTGCACGTTCATGACGGTGTCCCAGTCGTCCGCGCTCATCTTGAACAGCAGGTTGTCGCGCAGCACGCCGGCGTTGTTGATCAGCCCGGTCGGCGCACCGAGTTCGGACGCGATGCGCTCGACGGCGGCGTTGACGGCCTCCTCGTTCGAGACATCGCAACCGACGGCGAGGGCCTCGCCGCCCGATTCCTTGATCTTGTCGACGACGTTCTGGCAGGCGGCCTCGTCGAGGTCGACCACGGCGACCTTGAAGCCGTCCGAGGCCAGGCGCTCGGCCACGGCTGCGCCGATTCCTCGGGCTGCTCCGGTCACGATCGCGGTGCGTGCTTCAGTCACTGCTGTTCCCTTCGTCGGATGCGCTCCTGGGTGGAGCCGAAAACATGTGATCAGTGTCTCTCATCGGGGCGTGACAAAGACGAAAGGTGCCGCGAACCGAGACGGTTCGCGGCACAGGCCGAGCAGGCCGGTGAGGCCGAGCAGACCCCGGAAAAGCAGCTGCATGACGACGAGGTTGGTCTTGTCGCTGTCGTCGACCTCTGCGGGTGTGCCGGTCCGCGTTTGCTCGGTGGTAGCAAACGAAGGTGGCCACCCCATCGGGTGGCCACCTTCGTAATGGTGGGCTCGCTCCTCAGAGACGCTGTCCAGCATCTTGGGTCACGCTCCGCTCCGGCTGGCGCTCAGAGGCCGAGGTCGCGCCCGATGAGCTCCTTCATGATCTCGTTCGAGCCGGCCCAGATCTTCGTCACGCGGGCGTCGCGCCAGGCGCGGGCCACGCGGTACTCGTTCATGAAGCCGTATCCACCGTGCAACTGGACGCACTCGTCCAGCACCTTGTTCTGCACCTCGGCGGAGAACCACTTGGCCTTCGCCGCGTCGATCGGGGTCAGCTTGCCCTCCGCATGGGCGGCGATGCAGTCGTCGACGTACGCCTCGGTCACCTCGATCTGGGTGACCAGCTCGGCGATCTTGAACTTGTTGTGCTGGAAGGAACCGATCGACTGTCCGAACGCCTTGCGCTCCTTGGTGTACTCGATCGTCTCCAGCAGAATCTGCTTGGCGTGCGCGGTGTTCGACACGGCAGCTCCGACGCGTTCCTGCGGCAGGCGCTGCATCATCGAGATGAAGCCCATGCCCTCCTCGCCGATGCGGTTGGCGTCGGGCACGCGGACGTTCTCGAAGAACAGCTCGGACGTGTCGGACTCGACCTGGCCGACCTTGTCCAGCTTGTTGCCCTTGGTGAAGCCGGGCATGTCGGCCTCGAGCATGAACAGCGTGATGCCCTTCGAACCCCTGCTCGGGTCGGTGCGGACGGCGACGATCGCGATGTCGCACTGGTGGCCGTTGGTGATGAAGGTCTTGGAGCCGTTGATGATCCAGTCGTTGCCGTCGCGAACACCGGTGGTCTTCAGTGCGGCAAGGTCGGAACCGCCGGAGGGCTCGGTCATGCCGATCGCGCAGATCAGGTCGCCGGCAGCCATTGCCGGCAACCACTTCTGCTTCTGCTCCTGCGTGCCCAGGTCGACCAGGTAGGGCGGGCAGACATCGGAGTGGATGCCGAAGCAGCTGGAGACGGCGGCATTGAAGGCGGCGATCTCCTCGGCGGCGACCGCATTGAATCGGTAGTCGTCCGCGCCGGCCCCGCCGAACTCCTCGGGGATGTCGAGGCCGAGCAGGCCCTGGCGGCCGGCTTCCTTCCAGATGTCCCGTGGAATCACCTTCTGCTCGAGCATCTCCTCGGCACGCGGCTTGAGGGTGCGGTCGACGAATTCGCGGACGGAGGCGCGGAAGGCCTCGTGGTCCTCGGTGTAGACGTTGCGGGGCATGGCGTACTTCCTTATACACAGGCGGCTCGGGAGCGCTGACTAAGCGCTTGCTTAGCGTCTCATTCCGGTGAATCCTCGTCAATGAGTGGGGCGCACCCTGTGCGGCGAGCGCGTAGGGTTTGGCCGGCGACAAGGAGCTGCAGCGGATGACTGTCGACACGACGACAACGCGTGACCGGTTACTCGATGCTGCTCGGATCTCTTTTGCCCGCAAGGGATTTCACGGGACGACAACGCGTGACATCGCGTCCGCCGCCGGCTTGTCGCCGGCCGGCGTCTACGTACACCACCGCAGCAAAGAGGCGATGCTGTTCGAGATCAGTCGGGCCGGGCACGAACGGATCACCGATCGTGTGGAGGCGGCAGCGGGTGCCGACGGCGACGCCCGGACGCGGCTGCGCGCGATCGTCCACGAACTCGTCCTCACCCACGCGATCGATCACGAGACGGCCCGCGTCGTGAACTACGAACTCGAAGCACTCACGCCCGAGCACCGCGAGGTCATCGAGCGTCTGCGCGGACGCATCCAGCACAGTCTGCGCCGCACCGTCCAGGACGGAGTCGACGCCGGTGTGTTCAGCATCGACCAGGTGGGTATGACCGCCAACGCGATCAGCGGGATGTGCGTGGACGTCGCGCGTTGGTACGAGGCGGACGCGCGGTGGACGCCGGAGCGCATCGCCGACCATTTCGCCGACATCGCACTGCGGATGGTCAGTTCGTCCTGACCGAAGTCAGCGCAGAAACAAGGAGGGTTTTGCTCCGCGAGAAGGAGACTTTCCCTTCTCGCGGAGCAACTGTCTCCTCGCTGAGTCAGCGGTAGTTCGTGTATTGCAGCGCGACGTCCAGGTCGGACGCCTTGAGCAGGCGCTGCACTTCCTGCAGGTCATCGCGTGACTTGCTGCTGACCTTGAGTTCGTCGCCCTCGATGCGTGCCTTGACCGACTTCGGGCCTTCGTCACGGATGATCTTGCTGATCTTCTTCGCGTTCTCCTGCGACAGGCCCTCCTTGAGAGTGCCCTCGAGTCGGTAGATCTTGCCGAACAGCTTCGGCTCGCCGTCGTTGCTGAGCTCGATCGACTTCAGTGACACGCCCCGCTTGACCAGCTTGGTCTGAAACACGTCGAGCACGGCCAGGCAGCGCTCGGTCGCGTTCGCCTCGATCAGGATCTTCTCGCCCGACCACTCGAGTTTGGCGTCGACGTTCTTGAAGTCGTACCGCGTCGAGATCTCCTTGGCGGCCTGGGTCAGAGCGTTGCTGACCTCCTGCTTGTCGACCTTGCTGACGATGTCGAACGATGAGTCGGCCATGGCGGGCTCCTTCGGGTCGGGGCAGTCGTGATCGGCACCGAGCGTACGCGGACGCCTGGTGGTCGTGCAGGCCCGTCGGCCGCCTCGATCCGATACCGTGCTGCGGGCCACCACAACCGAGAGGCTCCGCTCTTGTCAGACAAGACCACGGCCGTCAACGAGCAGGAAAGCAAGCACGGTCACACCGACGACCTGCATCGCGGACTCAAGGCGCGTCACCTGAACATGATCGCCATCGGCGGTGCGATCGGCACCGGTCTGTTTCTCGCGTCCGGTGGCACGATCAGCGAAGCCGGCCCGGGTGGCGCGCTGCTGGCGTACGCCCTCATCGGACTCATGGTCTTCATGCTGATGCAGAGTCTGGGGGAGATGTCGACCTTCCTGCCGGTGGCCGACTCGTTCCAAGCGTACGGCACCCGCTTCGTCTCGCCGTCCTTCGGCTTCGCGCAGGGCTGGAACTACTGGTTCAACTGGGCGATCACCGTCGCGGCCGAACTCGTCGCCGCCGCACTGGTGATGAAGTACTGGCTGCCGGACGTGCCCTCGTGGGTGTGGTCGGCCGTCTTCTTGGCGATTCTGTTCGGACTCAACGCTTTTCACGTGAAGGCGTTCGGCGAGAGCGAGTTCATCTTCTCCGCGATCAAGGTCATCACTGTGATCGTGTTCCTCGGTATCGGCCTGCTGATGATCCTCGGTGTCATGGGTGGCGACTCGCCCGGATTCTCCAACTGGACGCGTGGTGAGGCGCCTTTCGTCGGCGGTATCGGCGGCATCCTCGCGATCTTCATGATCGCCGGCTTCTCGTTCCAGGGCACCGAGATGGTGGCTGTCGCCTCCGGTGAGGCGGAGAACCCCGAGAAGACGATCCCGAAGGCGATCCGCGCGGTGTTCTGGCGGATCCTGCTGTTCTACATCGGTGCGATCGCGATCATCGGCTTCCTCATTCCCTACACCGACAAGCGACTGCTGTCGGCGTCGGAGAACGAGGACATCACCATCGCCCCGTTCACGCTCGTCTTCGACCAGGCCGGCATCGCGTTCGCGGCCGCCGTGATGAACGCGGTAATCCTCACCGCGATCCTGTCCGCCGGTAACTCCGGTCTCTACGTCTCCAGCCGCATGCTGTTCGGCCTGGCGCGCGACGGCAAAGCACCGGCAATCTTCGGTCGGCTCAACAAGCGGGGCATCCCGATGCCGGCTCTGCTCGCGACCACGGCGATCGGTGGACTCTGTTTCATCACCAGTCTCGCCGGTGACGGCGTCGCCTACACCTGGCTGGTGAACGCGTCCGGACTCGCGGGCTTCATCACCTGGTGCGGAATCGCCTGGAGCCACTACAAGTTCCGCCGTGCGTACGTGGCCCAGGGTGGCGACGTGAACGACCTGCCGTTCAAGGCGCTGTGGTTCCCGCTCGGCCCGGTGCTCGCCCTCGGCATGTGTGTGCTCGTCATCATCGGTCAGAACTACGAGGCCTGGCTGACCTCGACGCCCGACATGAAGGGACTGCTGTCCTCCTACCTGGGCCTGCCGTTGTTCCTGGCTCTCTGGTGGGGGCACAAGCTGGCCACCAAGGCACCCAAGGTGAAGCCGGAAGATGCGGATCTCTCCCGCCACTGACCTGGACGGGTTGGTGGCTGAGTGCGGAGTTGGTGGCCGAATCGGGAGTTGGAACTGCGCCGATGGCCACCGACTCAGGCGGTGGCCACCAACTGCTCACCACGACGTCCGGATCCGATTGGCTCGGACGCGGGCGGATTGCTACCCTTACACGCGCACTACGCCAGGTTGCCCGAGCGGCCAATGGGAGCGGACTGTAAATCCGTCGCGAAAGCTTCGAAGGTTCGAATCCTTCACCTGGCACCACGTGCAGAAGGCCCCGGCTCCGTCCGGGGCCTTCGCCTTTTTCGAACCAGCATTGGGAGTGGACGTGGAGCGGGCGACGAAGGGCAGCATCTGGTTGCTGCTGGTCGTGTTGGCGGCGTTGTCGATGCTCGGCCCGTTCTCGATCGACACCCCTTTCCCGGCGTTCAGCAGGATGGGGCGCGAGTTCTCCGTCAGCACCGACGACATGCAGTTGGTCGTGACCGCCTACATGCTCGCTTTCGCATTGATGAGTCCCTTCCACGGGCCCATCTCGGACGCGGTCGGTCGCCGCCCGGTCATGCTCGCCGGCCTGTCGATGTACGCCGTCGCGTCGGTCGGTTGTGCCCTCTCGACCAGCTTGCCGATGCTGCTCGGTTTCCGTGTGTTGCAAGGGCTTTCGGCCGGTGGGGGAGTGATCGTCTCTCGTGCCGTGATCCGCGACATGTTCGAGGGCGCCGAGGCGCAGCGGCTGATGAGCCGAGTCACGATGATCTTCGGTGTGGCCCCGGCCGTCGCGCCGATCGTGGGTGGCTGGTTGCTGACGATGGGGTCGTGGCGCGCGATCTTCTACTTCCTGGTGGGCGTCGCTGTCGTGCTGATGGCGTTGGTGATCTTCATACTGCCGGAGTCGCACCCGCGTGAGCGGCGGACGGCGTTCACCCCCTCGGCGATCTTCGGCGGGCTGGTGGAAGCCGGACGTTCGCCTGCCTTTCACCGGGTGTCCTGGGCCGCATCGCTGAGCTTCGCCGGCCAGTTCCTCTACATCGGCGCCGCGCCGATCTTCGTGATGGACCTGCTCGGCAAGGGCGAGCAGGACTTCTGGATGTTCTTCGTGCCGATGATCTCAGGGGTCGTGCTCGGTTCGTGGATCAGTTCGCGAACGAGTGGCCACGTCACGATCAACCGATTGGTCAGTGCCGCAATGGCATTCGCGTTGTTCGGCGCACTCGTGAACCTGGCGTTCGCGGTCATCCCGGCGACCCAGGGTCTGCCCTACGCGGTCATCGGCCCGGCCCTGATCGCAGTGGGAACCGGCGCGTCCTACCCGGCACTGCAACTGACCCTGCTCGACATGTTTCCCGGCAGCCGCGGGGCGACGGTGTCCCTGTTCACTTTCTTCACCCTGGTGCTGAACGGCTCCATGGCGGGGTTCGTCGCACCACACGTCACGGGCTCGTTCGCGCAGATGGCCCTCATGGCGCTCGCTCTGGAGATCGTCGCGGTCTTGTTCTGGATGAGCCACCTGCGCCACAGGCCGGGCGCGGGAGGCAAGCTGATGCGCCCCAAGGTGCATCCCGTTCCGACTCCGTCGGGCCAGTGAGCAGCTACCTGACTCTCCCCTCGCGCACCGACCGGGTGGCCGAGATCGAGATCAAGCGCTCCCGCTTCCTCGCGGTGGTCCGCCGGGTGGGCGACGAGGACGCCGCCCGCGCATTGGTGGCCGACCTGCGCAGGAAGCACCACGACGCCCGACATCACTGCAGCGCATTCATCCTCGGGCCGACACCCTCTATCGAGCGGTCGAACGACGACGGCGAGCCTGCCGGTACTGCGGGTGGCCCGATGCTCGACGTGCTGCGTGGACGCGAACTCAGCGACGTCGCAGCGGTTGTCGTCCGATGGTTCGGCGGCACGCTGCTCGGAGCCGGCGGTCTCGTCCGCGCGTACGGCGATGCGGTCGCGGCGGCGCTCGACGGTGCACCGCTCGTCCGGCGGGCTCAGGACGACCTTTTCGACCTGTCGGTCTCCCATGCGGACGCCGGCAAGGTCGAGTCGGATCTGCGGGCCCGGGGCGTCGGTGTTCTCGGCGTCGACTACCTCGACCGGGCGTTGCTGCACCTGGCCGGAGACCTCGACGACCTGGCTCCCGCGGTCGCCGAGATCACCTCGGGCGCAGGCATATTGCAACCGGCCGGCACACGTTGGGTGGACCGCCCGACGTGACAGGCACTCAGCTGCCGGCGTCGGTGACACCCTCGTAGAGTCCGACATCGTTGCCGTCGGGGTCACGGAAGATCGCCCACCAACTCGTGTCGGAGATGGGGTTCTTCTCCATCACGACCTCGCCGCCGGTCTCCTTCACCTTCGCGAGGGTCTGCTCGATCGAGTCGACCTCGACGTACGAGCGCGGCTGGGTGAAACCGTCACTGCGAGGCGCGAGGCCGCCGCCGCTGATCTTGTTGGGTGCCTGCCACATCGGGTAGCCCTCGTAGCCGGGCACTTCCGCGATCTGCCAGCCGAAGAGGTTGCCGTAGAACTCCGAGGCCTTCTTCGTGTCGGCCACCGGGATGTCGATGTGCGTGATGTCGCCGTGGGGCATGTCGATCCCTCCGCTGAATGGACGCGCCGGTCGGCGACGCCCGAGCCTGCCGGTCCAAGGGTACGCGCTCCTTGCTGCGCCCGCTCTCATCATCGGTTCGTCGGTGATGCTGTTGTCCGGCGCGGACGCAGACGGTCAGGGCGGGAGCGTCCGGAACGCCTGGATGGTGCCGGTGGAAGTTCGCGTTCGGCTGCCCGCTCTCGATCTACCTTTGCGCGTGTGCCCTGCGCGCACTGCTTCACCAAGACCGTCCGCTATATCCGTAGTCGATGAAGGCGGTCGCACTGACGGCCGCTGCACGGCCGGTCTACGGTGCTTCGGTGTCCACCTCGCTGCGCCTGACCGATCGCGCCGGACGACGGCTGCTCGCGACCGCTGTGACTGGTTCCGGGCTCGTGTTCCTCGACGGCACGGTCGCCAATGTCGCGCTCCCGCGGATCGGCACCGAGCTCGACGCCGAACTCGCCGGACTGCAGTGGGTGGTCAACGGCTACACGCTGGCGCTCGCCTCGCTCATCCTGGTCGGCGGGTCGCTGGGTGACCGACTCGGACGCAAACGTGTCTTCGGCTGGGGCACAGTCGGATTCGCGCTGGCGTCCGTCCTGGTGGCTGTTGCGCCGACGATCGAACTGCTGGTTGCCGCGCGCGTACTCCAAGGCGTGGCCGCAGCGCTTCTGACGCCCGGGAGTCTGGCGCTGCTGCAAGCCGGCTTCCATCCGGACGATCGGATGAAAGCCATCGGCGCCTGGACCGGGATGCTCGGCGTCGCCACCGCGGGCGGTCCGGTGCTCGGCGGCTGGCTGGTCGGGATCGACTGGCGCATCGCCTTCTGGATCAACCTGCCGATCGCGGCGCTCGTGCTCTGGCTGCTACGTACTGCTCCGGAATCCAGGGACGCCGAAGCCGCCGGCCGGTACGACGTCGCCGGTCTGCTGCTGGCACCGATCGCGCTCGCCGGAATCACCTGGGCGCTGACGGCATGGCCGGGGCAGGGCGCTCCCGCCGCAGCGGTGGTGGGTGTGGTCGCGGGGGTCGCGTTCGTGGTGGCGCAGCGGCACGCGTCCCACCCGATGACGCCGCCGAAGTTGTTCGCCAGTCGGGTGTTCACGGTGATCAACCTCGTCACGTTGTTCGTCTACGCGGCGCTCGCGGGAAGCATGTTCTTCCTCGCCGTCTACCTGCAGGTGACCGCCGGGTGGACGCCGCTCGAAGCCGGGGCCGCGACCGTTCCGGTGTCGGTCGTGATGCTGTTCCTCGCCTCCTGGTTCGGCGGGTACGCCACCAGGCACGGAGCTCGGACGCCGATGGTCGCCGGCGCCCTGGTGCTCGCCGCCGGACTCGCACTGCTCGCCCTCGCCCCCGACCGACCGAACTTTCTGCTGCACATCCTCCCCGGCGTCCTGCTGCAGGGCTTCGGACTGTCGATGTTGGTCGCGCCACTCACCGGCACGGTGCTCGCCGCCGTTCCCGACAGCCGGTCCGGGGTCGCGTCCGGCATCAACAACGCGGTCTCGCGGACCGCGGGGCTCCTCGCGATCGCGGCGCTGCCACTCCTGGTCGGACTGTCCGGGGACGATTACCGCATCCCGCACCAGGTGGCGGACGCCTACCGCGCGTCGATGTGGTGGTGCGCCGGGTGGGTGCTCGTCGGCGCTGCACTGACGTTCGTCGGCTTGCGTCCGGACAGGCAGCGCCGATGACGGATCCCGGCCGCTGTTGCGACCGGGATCCTTTACTACGGGTGTAGTCAGCAGTCACTGTCGGGCGCGTAGGCGAACCAACCTGCACCGCCCGGCTCTCCACCGAACCGTGCACGACCGTCGAGGTTCTGGACGCCGGGGAAGTGCTCCTCCTGGACCTCGTCGTCGGAGTCGCGGATGTGCTCGTCACCGGCTCCGAGCAACGCACGGGTGACACCCTGGGAGGAGTCGAGCAGATCCGCCAGCGCGGATCGGACGTCGTCGGCAGAGACGGACGGCAAGGACGAATCCCGCTGTGCTGCAGTCAGAACACTGCGGCGAACGAGCTCCTTCAGGAAAGAAGCGGTGACGCCCTCGGTCGCTTCGCTGACCTCGTCCGCAAGTTTCGTCGTCACTTCCAGCGGTGCGTTCGCGGCATACAGGCGGAACAGTTGGGCGCGGGCCTGCGCGTCCGGACGGTCGATGTGCACCGCCACGTCGATACGTCCGGGACGCGCGACAAGCGCTTCTTCGAGAACTTCCACGCGGTTGGTCGTGAGCAGGAACATCAGGTCGCTGTCCGCGGCGGCGCCGTCCATCGCGTCGAGGAGTTCGAACAGGATGGGATTGTCGCCCGAGCCGAACGAGCGGTCCCTCGCGACCAGGTCGACGTCCTCCAGGACGACGACCGCCGGGGCGAGTTTGCGGGCCATTTCCGTCGCCGGGCCGATCCCGTGCAGTGCCGCACCCTGCAGCAACAACCGCGTGTACCGGGGCAGCCGGCCGAGCAGGTAGCGGACGGTGTGCGTCTTGCCGGTGCCGGGCGGGCCGTACAGCAGGATGCCGCGCTTGAGGTGTTGGCCGGCCCGGCGCAGCGCCGCACTGTGTGCTGCCACGTCGAGAGCCTGACCCTCGATCCGGCTCAGGATGTCGTCCGGGAGGATCAGTTGCTCACGGTCCATCGGTGTCGGGTCGAGGAAGCCCAACCGGATTCCGCCCATCGGCTGGGCGTGTGCCTGCACCAGCTGTCCGCGGTAGACGTTCAGTTCGTCGCGCAGGGCGTCGAGGGACGCGAACACGGCCTGCGCCTTCGCGACCGAAAGTCCCGCGATCTCCAGTTCGAGCACCGGCTCGTGCTCACCGGTCGTCACGAACAGTGCGTAATCGCCGTCGGCGTCGCTCACGAGCAGCAACGCCCGGGTGAAACACGCCCGGGTGCTCGAAGGGCCGTCCGGCAGGTCGGTCATCGCCGGGGCCACGAGTTGAACCGGTGAACCGGTACCGGTGATGAGACCGGTGAGGTCTGCCGACCCGTGGTGCTTCGGCACGAAGATGCCGTGCACGTCGACCGTTCGTCCGTCCTGCCTCATCCACGCGTCCAACGCGACCTGCAGATTGACCTGCTCCATGAGCGGCAGATTGCGGCTGACGACCGACTGCGCGGCGCCGTCGCCGAGGCGCTGCTGCAGCATTCGTTGGATCTCGGTACGCGACTCGGTGGCGGCTCCGTTCTGGTGGACCCATTTCATGAATCGGTTTGCGTTCGTTGCCAGTTCGCGCATCGCGCGATCGTTGTCCCCCGTCATGGAAACACACTAGTGAGCGGCTCGGGTTCCTGCCGAGCAGTTTCGGCGACGGGTATGGAACGGGGGACGGGACCGTCCGGTCCCGTCCCCCGTCATCGACGAATGCTCAGGCGTAGCTGGTGGTCTGCTCGCCGGTGGCGATCGGGGCGGTGATGAGTTCTTCGGGAATGCCCATGCCGTCGACGAGGGTGTGCACGTGCGGACGCAGCTCCTTGCACAGGTCGTTGACCGCGGAGGTCACCGCGCGCGATCGGACGGTGTTGAGGCGTCCGTGCTCGAGGAACCATGCCTTGTCGTCCTCGATCGAGGACAGGGCGTAGAGCGAGAGCACCTGGGCCATGAGGTCCTTCGCCTCGCCGTCGGGCATCTGCTCCATCGACTCCAGCGCGTCCTCGAGGATGCACCGGTCGATGTGCGCGCGGGCTGCGAACAGCACGTGGTCCTGGGCGTCGTTGAACAGCTCGAAACCGTTCTCCTTGTTCGCTCGGCGCAGCCGCTTGCCGACGGTCTCGAGCGCGTGGTCGGCGCGCTGCTCGAACATCGACAGGTGCCAGCCGGAGTCGTCCATCGCGGACTCGTGACCCCGACCCTTGGCGATGTCACGCAGGCGCTGGATGCCGGCGCGGCCGGCGGTGCGCTCGACGAGGCCCTCGGCGACCTGCTTGGTGACCAGACCGGCGAGCTCGGCCATCGCGAGGTCGCCGAACATCTCCTTGTACTCGGTCAGCAGACCCTTGGCGACCAACTGCAGCAGCACGGTGTTGTCGCCCTCGAAGGTCGCGAAGACGTCCACGTCGGCCCGGGCCTGGGTGAGCTGGTTCTCGGAGATGAAACCGGCGCCACCACAGGCTTCGCGCGCCGCCTGCAGCGCGTCGACCGCGTGCCAGGTGCTGATCGCCTTGAGGCCGGCCGCGCGGGTTTCCAGCTCGCGGATATCTTCCTTCGCCGGCGCATCACCGTCGGCGCGGGTGTCACCGTGCAGTTCCTGCAGCGACTCGGTGATCGCGTTCTGCGCGAAGCTCAACGCGTACGCCTTGGCCAGGCGCGGGAACAGCTTGCGCTGGTGGGCCAGGTAGTCCAGGACGACGATCTCCTGGTCGTGGCCCGGCGCCTCGAACTGGCGGCGTCGTGCGCCGTACCGCAGCGCGATCGCCAAGCCCTTCTTCGCGGCGCTCGCGGCCCCGCCACCCACGCAGATGCGTCCGCGAACCAGGGTGCCGATCGTGGTGAAGAAGCGGGCATTCTCGTTCTCGATGTCGGACTGGTAGTTGCCCTCGTCGTCGATGTCGGCGAACTTGTTGAGCAGCGCCGAGCGGGGGATGCGGACGTTGTCGAACGCGAACGTGCCGTTGTCGACTCCGGGTAGGCCGCCCTTGACACCGTTGTCCTCGATCGTGACGCCGTCGACGACCTTGCCGGATTCGTCACGCACGTCCATCAGCACGGCATGGACGCCGTGCCCGACGAACTCATTGTTTGCGGGAGTGAGCAGTTGACCGAAGACGACAGCCATCCGGGCGTCCTTGGCGGCGTTGCCGATGTAGGTCTTGACCGAACTCGGGGTGGGGGAGTTGACGACGAGCTCGTTCGTCTCGGGGTCGAAGGTGATCGTGGTCTCCAGGCGCTGGACGTTGGAGCCGTGGCCGATCTCGGTCATCGCGAACGAGCCGAGGATCTTTGCGTCCATGATGTCGGTGAGCACCTCGTCGTGGTGGCGCTCGGTGCCCAGGCGCGACACCGCGCCGCCGAACAGGCCGAACTGGACGCCGAGTTTCACCAGCAACGACAGGTCGCCGTAACCCTGCATCTCGAACAGTGCGCACGATGCGCCGTAGTCGTAGGTGCCGCCGTACGCCTCCGGGAAGCCCACCCGGCCATGGCCCAGCGACGCCAACCGAACCAGCTGACTGGTCACCCGATCACGCTGAGCCTCAATGGATTCCCCGGGCGTGCCGAGCAGCATGTCGGGTTCGATCTGGTCGCGGAAGTCCTGCCGGACCTGCTGCCACGGACCGTCGAGGGCCTTGCGCAGTTCGAGTGCGATCGGGTCGTTCATGAAAGTGCTCCGTTCATTTCGAGGAGTCTCAGAGGGAAGACTTGGGGGCGGTGTCTTGCGGGGAGCCGAGGACGCCGGCAAGTCCGACGGACGCGAATTCGGCGAGGTGCTGGACGACGTCCGCCCGAGGGGGACGATCGGGGTCGGCGAGCCAGCGGTCAGCTGCTTCCCGCACGTAGCCGACAAGGGCGTGACCCCAGGTCGCGGCGGGGGCCGGGTCGCGATCAGCCGCGATCAATGCGGCGGAGAAGATCTCTGACAGGCGGCCCGCGATGGCGTCGGTCAGGCCGGCGACGGGGTCGGAGTCGGCGTCCAGATCGACCAGCGGACGCCGGACGACGAAGCGGTAGAGCTCCGGGTCGCTCTCGACGAGTGAGAGATAGCTGTCGATCACTGCGACGAGCACGGCATGCGGGTCACTGCTGCGCAGGGACGCCGGATCGTCGAGGTCGACACCGGTCGAGATGGCCTTGTCGAAGTCGTTGAGGATCAGCGAGTCGACCGCTTCGACGACGGCGAGATAGAGCCCGAGCCGGTCGCCCAGGTGGCGGTAGATGACGGTCTTGGAGGTGCCGGCGGTCGCTGCGATCTCGTCCATGCCCACGGTCGCACCGTGCTTGCGGATCGCTTTGATCGCCGATTCGACCAATTGACGACGCCGCTGGACGCGGTGCGTGGTCCAGCGGGTGTCGCGGCCGTCGAGGCGCTCGGTGTGCGAACTCATGATGCTTCGACAGTATCCGAAACTCGGCGTACCTGCTACTGTCGGTATCGGTAAATTTAGGCGAGTTCGACACTCGCCTCCTCGATCGAACCACGGGAGAGTCCTCCATGAGCCTCACCGCAGGCCCGCGTGACGTTTTCGTCCTCGGCGGCAACCGCATTCCGTTCGCCCGCTCGGGCGGCAAGTACCTGAAGGCCTCCAACCAGGACATGCTGACCGCCGTCATCGACGGCCTTGTCGCACGTTTCGGTCTGGGTGGCGAGCGCCTCGGTGAGGTCGCTGCCGGCGCCGTCATCAAGCACTCGCGCGACTTCAACCTGACCCGCGAGTGCGTGCTCGGTTCGCACCTCGACCCGACCACCCCTGCGTACGACGTCCAGCAGGCGTGCGGCACCGGTCTCCAGGCAGTTGTGTTGGTGGCCAACAAGATTGCGCTCGGTCAGATCGACTCCGGCATCGCCGGTGGTACCGACACCACCTCCGACGCACCGCTCGCGCTGAACGACAACCTGCGCAAGACGCTGATGAAGGCCAACTACGCCAAGACCCCGCAGCAGCGCATCCAGGCGCTGCTCAAGGTGCGCCCCAACCAGCTGACTCCGGAGCAGCCGAAGAACGGTGAGCCGCGTACCGGTCTGTCGATGGGTGACCACATGGCGATCACCGCCAAGGAGTGGGGCATCAGCCGCGAGGCGCAGGACGAACTGACGGTCAAGAGCCACCAGAACCTCGCCGCCGCCTACGACCGCGGGTTCTTCGACGACCTGGTCACCCCCTACCTCGGCGTCACTCGCGACAACAACCTGCGTCCGGACTCCTCGGTCGAGAAGCTCGCCACCCTCAAGCCGGTGTTCGGCAAGGGCGAGGGGGCCACCATGACCGCCGGTAACTCCACCCCTCTCACCGACGGTGCGTCCGCGGTGCTGCTGGGTTCGAAGGACTGGGCGGCCGAGCACAAGCTCACGCCGCTGGCGCGGTTCGTCGACGCAGAGACCGCTGCGGTCGACTACGTGCACGGCAACGAGGGTCTGCTGATGGCTCCGCCGTACGCCATCGCGCGACTGCTCGAGCGCAACAACCTCGCCCTTCAGGACTTCGACTTCTACGAGATCCACGAGGCGTTCGCGTCCACCGTGCTGTGCCACCTGGCCGCCATGGAGGACCCGGAGTTCTGCAAGAACAAGCTCGGTCTCGACACCCCGCTGGGTTCGATCGACCGCAGCAAGCTCAATGTCAACGGTTCGTCGCTCGCGGCCGGCCACCCCTTCGCCGCCACCGGCGGACGCATCGTCGCCTCGCTGGCGAAGATGCTGCACGAGAAGGGGGAGGGCCGCGGCCTGATCTCCATCTGCGCTGCCGGTGGCCAGGGCGTCGTCGCGATTCTGGAGGCTGCCAAGTGAGCGGTATCGACGGTTACACCAAGTTCGTGAACGGCGGGTTCGGCAAGAAGATCGCCGGCACCGTGGGCCTACCGCAGCCGACCGTGTTGCGCCGCTACGCGGTCGGGCAGCAACTGATCGAGGGCCCGGCCGCGATCGCCGGCATCGGCGATGCTCCGGCGCTCGACGCCGTCCGCTCCGTCCTTTCGGATGCGGGTGCGAATCTCGTTGATGCGCAGTCCGACTCGGAGTACAACGAGAAGCTGTCGGCGGTCGTGTTCGACGCCACTGCGGCCCGCACGCTCGACCAGCTCCAGCAGCTGCGTGCCACCGTCGGACCGGCGATGAAGAAGCTCGGCAAGAACGGTCGCATTGTCGTCCTGTCCGCCGTGCCCGCCGAGGAGACCGACGTCGAAGCAGCGGCCACTCAGCAGGCGCTCGAAGGCATCACCCGCAGCCTGGGCAAGGAGATGCGGGCCGGCGGCACCGCCAACCTCCTGCGCATCAGCCAGGACGCGCCCGACGAAGCTCTGGAGGGGCCGCTGCGGTTCTTCCTGTCCAGCCGTTCGGCCTATGTGTCCGGTCAGCCCGTCACGATCGGCGCCGGCGACGTGCCCACGATCGCTGATGTCCACGTCCCGCTCAAGGGTGAGGTCGCGGTGATCACCGGCGCTGCTCGCGGTATCGGCGCGGAGATCGCCAAGGTCTTCGCTCGTGCGGGCGCGAAGGTGATCGCGGTCGACATCCCGGCCGCGGGCGATTCGCTTGCGAAGGTCGCCAATTCCATCGGTGCGGTTGCGCTCCAACTCGACATCACCGCGCCGGATGCCGGTGAGCGCATCGCCAAGGCCGTGGCTCAGCACGCCGACAAACTGGACGTCATCGTCCACAACGCCGGCATCACCCGCGACAAGTTGTTCGTCAACACTGACGAAAACCGCTGGGGCTCAGTGCTGGACGTCAACCTGCAGTCGCAGTTCCGGATGAACAGGGTGCTGCTCGACCCCTCCGTCCAGGGTGGGCTCAAGGACGGCGGCCGCATCGTCTCCGTCGCATCCATCAGTGGCATCGGCGGCAACCGCGGCCAGTCGAACTACGCCGCGTCGAAGGCCGGTGTCATCGGAATGGTGCGCCAACTCGCCAAGGAGCTCGAGGGACGCAACATCACCGTCAATGCCGTCGCCCCCGGCTTCATCGAGACCGAGATGACCGCGAAGATCCCGATGGGGACCCGCGAGGTCGGCCGACGCCTCAACTCCCTGCTCCAGGGTGGCCAACCCGTCGACGTGGGCGAGGCCATCGCCTTCTTCGCCGAGCCCGCATCCGCCGGTGTCACCGGTCAGGTGCTGCGGGTCTGCGGCCAGTCCCAGCTGGGAGCATGAGTCCATGACGCGCACCATCGAGCTCGACGCCACGCCGACCCTCGGGCCGGTGCTGGCGAAGGCCGCGGCCACCGGGTTCGCCCGCAAGGGCCGCACGCTGCCTGACGTCCGCGTCGTCCAGCGCGGGGTGAAGGTCGACCAGGGCGCGCTCGCCGCCTACGACCAGGTGTGCGGCTTCCCGGTCACACACCTGCTGCCGGCGACCTACCTGCACGTGCTGGTGTTCCCGCTGCAGGTCACGCTCATGGCGGACAAGGAGTTCCCCTTCCCGCTGATGGGCAGCGTGCACCTGTCCAACACGATCACCCAGCACCGTCGGGTCGGAGCCCTCGAGGTGCTCGACCTGGAGGTGGGCATCGAGAACCTCCGCCCACACTTCCGCGGCGCGCAGGCCGACCTCGTGTCCACGATCAAAGTGGGGGACGAGGTCGTCTGGGCCGAGACGTCCACCTACCTGTTCCGCGGGCAGAAAGTTCCGGGCGAGGTGCCGTCGAAGTCGGACGAGCCGGAGCCGGCCGACGGAGCGGGCGTCACCTGGGCGCTGACTGCCGACCTGGGACGCCGCTACGCCGCCGTCTCCGGTGACGTGAACCCGATCCACATGCACCCGTTGGCCGCGAAGGCGTTGGGCTTCCCGACGACCATCGTCCACGGCATGTGGAGCAAGTCGAAGATGCTCGCCGCCGTCGAGAACCGGCTGCCGGAGAAGTACACCGTCAGCGTCGAGTTCAAGAAGCCGGTGCTCATCCCCGGCAAGGTCCGTTTCATCGCGGACGAGGCCGAGAACGGCTGGGATCTGGTGCTTCGCGCGGCCCGCAAGGACACCGTGCACGCCGTCGGATCAGTGGTCGTGGAACACATCGGGGAGCACGGGCCCGACTCGATTTCGTGAATCGAAGAGGTGTCCGGTAACCTCTTCGCTGCGCTACCGAACGGTTCGAAACGCAAGGTTTCGACGGTCGGTGGAGGCAGGCCCCTATAGCTCAGTCGGTAGAGCGTCTCCATGGTAAGGAGAAGGTCAACGGTTCGATTCCGTTTGGGGGCTCTGGTCCACGTCAGGGCCTGGAATGATTTTCAGGCGAGACGTGTTCCCCAAGGCGGGGTAGCTCAGCTGGTTAGAGCGCACGACTCATAATCGTGAGGTCGCGGGATCGAGCCCCGCTCCCGCTACCAATCCCAAGTAGTACCCACATTCATCGTTTCGAGAGCAGGTTGCCCCGTGGCTAGCAAGAGCGCAGACATCCGTCCCAAGATCACCTTGGCGTGCGTGGATTGCAAGGAGCGCAACTACATCACCAAGAAGAACCGCCGCAACAACCCCGACCGGGTCGAGCTGGCCAAGTTCTGCCCGCGCTGCGGCAAGCACACCGCGCACCGCGAGACGCGCTGATTGCATCTGCGGCTCCTTCGCAGTTCGAGCCCCTGACAGGCCACTTCGTTCCTGTCAGGGGCTCGATGCGTCCCGCCGCGTGTGCCCTCCGCGGGAGTCGTCCAGGTGCCACCACCACGCCTTGCGTAACTCCTCGGCAGCCGAAGCGGCCGGCCCATCCGGGTCCGGCCGCATTTGTTTCATCTGCGCTCGGGGCCGTCGGCTGCGCCGGATAGGCTCGCGGTCATGCCGGTCAACCCAGAAGTCGAGGGCCGTACCTACCCGAAGATTCCGACGTATGTCGTGTCCCGGGTGAAGGTGGCCGAGTTCGCCGCCGCCGTCGGCGCCAAGGACCCCGTCCACACCGATGTCGAGCACGCCCGTTCGCTCGGCTACTCCGACGTCGTCGCGCCGCCGACCTTCGCGGTCATCGTGGCGCAGCAGGCCGAAGCCGCCGCGATCACCGACCCCGAGGCCGGCATCGATTTCAGCCGATTGGTTCATGGCGAAGAAGGCTTCACCCATCACCGCCCGTTGGTGGCCGGTGACGAGATCACCGCTGCAACGACCGTCGACCGGGTGCGGTCGGCGGGCGGGCACTCGATGGTGACCTTGAAGACCGCGATCACCACGACCGAGGGTGACCCCGTCTGCGACGTGAACTGTGTCGTCGTGATTCGAGGTGAAGCGTGATGCCGCAGATTTCCGAACTCGCCGTCGGCGACTCGATAGGCAGCACCGAGATCGCCGTCGACCGCGCGACCTTCGTCCGTTACGCCGGCGCGTCCGGTGACTTCAACCCGATCCACTGGGACGAGAAGTTCGCGACCTCGGTCGGCCTGCCGAGCGTGATCGGCCACGGCATGTGGACGATGGGCGCCGCGGTCTCGCTGGTCGGCGAATGGGTGGGCGACCCGGGACGAGTCGTCGAGTACGGAGTGCGCTTCAGCGCACCGGTCGTCGTCGAGTACGACTCGGCCACCCCGCTCGCGGTGACCGGCACGATCAAGAAGATCGACGGCGACCGCGTCACGGTCGAACTCACTGCCACCCAGGGCGGGACGAAGGTGCTCAGCCGCGCGCTGGCCACCGTCGACCTGAGCGAGCGCTGATGCAGGAGGCACACGACGTCGCGCTCGCGACGCTCACCACCATGCGCGTCGGTGGGCCGGCGCGCCGGCTGGTCACTGCGGAATCCATCGACGACATCGTCGATGCCGTGCGTGAGGTCGACGACGCCGACGAACCCCTCCTCATCGTCTCGGGGGGCTCGAACCTCGTGATCAGCGACGACGGTTTCGCCGGCACGGTCGTCCACATCGCCAACAGCGGTATCCAGGTCGAGTCGAGCGACTCCTGTGGGGGCGCGATGGTGCGGGTCGCAGCGGGGGAGAACTGGGACGAGTTCGTCGCGCGTGCGTGCGCCGAGGGCTGGTCGGGCATCGAAGCGCTCTCCGGCATTCCCGGTCTGGCCGGCGCGACGCCGGTGCAGAACGTCGGCGCGTACGGACAAGAGGTCGCGCAGACGATCGCCCAGGTGCGCACTTTCGACCGCGACACCCAGCAGATCCGCACCTTCACCAACCAGCGCTGCGACTTCACCTACCGGCACTCTGTCTTCAAGCAGACCGGACGCTTCGTCGTCCTCGACGTGCTCTTCCAGTTGACGGTTGCCGACCTGTCGCAGCCGGTCGCGTACGCCGACCTGGCCGCCCAGCTCGGGGTCGACCAGGGCGCTCGGGTGTCGCTCGCCGATGCACGCGAGGCCGTGCTGGCCCAGCGCCGCAAGCGCGGCATGGTGCTGGACACGTCCGATCACGACACCTGGTCCTGCGGTTCGTTCTTCACCAACCCGATCCTGTCCCCGAAACGGTTCGCGGACCTGGAGAAGCGCGCCGCAGAGCGGCTCGGTGCCGACGGCCCGAAGCCGCCGCAGTTCCCGGCCCCCGACGGCATGGTCAAGACGAGCGCGGCATGGCTGATCGACAAGGGCGGCTTCGGCAAGGGCTTCGGGATGCCCGGCCCCGCTGCGCTGTCGACCAAGCACACGCTCGCGGTGACCAACCGCGGGAAGGCGACTGCTCACGACGTCGCCGAGTTGGCACGCGCGGTGCGCGACGGCGTCCGGGAGGCGTTCGGCGTGGAACTGGTCAACGAACCCGTCTTCGTCGGCCACGACCTCTGACTCGAGAGTCCGCAGAACTGGCGCGTCAACGCGGCCACCTTGCGGACATTCAGGAGCGGGTGTCCGCAGAACGCGCGGGTCAGCGTGTCAGTTCTGCGGACTTTCGGTGAGCCAGGCGTCGACCTCGGCGAACATCTCGCGCTTGCTGTCGTCCGGTGCGAATGATGCGCGGATCGAGTGCCGGGCGAGTTCGGCGAGTTCCTCGTCACTGAAGCCGTGCACCGTCCGAGCCGTCTCGTACTGCGCGGCGAGCCGGTTGTCGAACAGCAGTGGGTCGTCGGCCCCGAGCGCGATGGTCGCGCCCGCGTCGAACAATTGGCGAAGCGGCACGTCCTCGGGGCGGGAGTAGACGCCGAGGGCGAGGTTCGATCCCGGGCACACCTCGAGTGCGATGTCGTTGTCGAGCACCCGCTCCAGCACCACGTCCGATTCCGCTGCCCGGACGCCGTGACCCAGCCGCTGCGGGCCGAGTGAGTCGATGGTCTCGCTGATCGCCTGCGGTCCGAGAAGCTCGCCGGAATGGGGTACGGACGCCAAGCCGCCGGCATGGGCGATGCGGAACGCCGGGGCGAAGTCCTCGGTGTTGCCGCGGCGCTCGTCGTTGGAAAGACCGAATGCCAGGACGTCGCCGGCGTGCTGCACGGCCAGGCGGGCAAGGGTCCGGGCGTCGTAGGGGTGCTTGATGCGGGACGCGGCCACCAGCACTCCGACGCCGATCCCGAGATCGCTCGAGGCGGCCTTGGCCTCGTCGATGACGATCTCGAGCATCGGCGTGATGCCACCGACGAAACCGGCGTACGAGGTCGGGTCGACCTGGATCTCCAACCATTTCGAGCCCTCGGCAGCGTCGTCCTGCGCAGCCTCCCGGACGATGCGTCGCATGTCCTGCTCGTCGCGAACGCACGCGCGGGCGGCGTCGTACAGTCGCTGGAACCGGAACCAGCCGCGATCGTCCACCCCGGACAGCTGAGGCGGGTAGTCACGGGTGAGTGCGTTCGGCAGCCGCAGACCGTGCTTGTCGGCCATCTCGCGCACCGTCTCGATGCGCATCGAGCCGGTGAAATGCAGGTGCAGATGCGCCTTCGGCAACGTGAGCAGCGAGCGTCCGCGAGTGGTGTCGTCCGTCGTCGCATCCTTCGTTGCAGCCATGGCGGAACGCTAGTGGCCGAGCCGGGTTGGCTTCCGTAGCGGGGTCTGACGTAGACTCGTCCTTCGGTTGACTGTCAGCCACGCTCAGTCGTGTCCGCAGGCGGCCACCCGGTCAGGATTTCCAACATCCCGACCACAGGGCACTAGCTCAATTGGTAGAGCACCGGTCTCCAAAACCGGGGGTTGGGGGTTCGAGTCCCTCGTGCCCTGCGCATACGTGATCGATCAGGAGAGAGGCGACACCGTGGCCGACACGAGCACCGCGAGCGCTCGCGACACGGAGCAGTCCTCCAAGGGATTCTTCGGTCGGATTCTGTTGTACATCCGGCAGGTCCTCGCCGAGATCCGCAAGGTGGTCCGTCCCACCCGCGACGAACTCACCCAGTACACCATCGTGGTACTGGCTTTCATCGTGTTCATTATGTTGTTCGTCCTCGGCCTCGACTGGGTCTTCAGCCGTGCCGTGTCGTTCGTCTTTGGCACCAGCTGACCCGCCGCGACGTCCGCACCGACGCAAACGAAAACGAATCAAGGAAGCAGGTCCATGACTGAGCAGCACAGCCCTGACGTCGACGCACAGGAGACGGCCGAGTCCGTCGAACTGCCCGACGCTGCCCAGGACGTGACCTCGCCGGCACCGGGTGCCGACGCCGACGACGACCTGCGCGTGGCCGATGCCGAGGACGAGGGCATGCCCGCGTACGCCGACGACGTCGACGGCGAGGGCACCCAGGTTGACGCAGAGGCCGAGGACGCTGCCGTCAAGGCTGACGATGTCGCGGATGCCGAGTCCGAGACTTCCGAGGACGAAGGCGCGGCCGAGGCTACGAAGCCGGCCGTCGACCCGCGCGAGGAGTACATGCGCGAACTGCGTTCGCAGTTCGGCGACTGGTACGTCATCCACTCGTACGCCGGATACGAGAAGAAGGTCAAGGCGAACCTGGAGAACCGCATTCAGAACCTGTCGATGGAGGACTACATCTTCCAGATCGAGGTTCCGATGGAAGACTTCACCGAGATCAAGAACGGCCAGAAGAAGATGGGCACCCGTGTCCGGATGCCCGGATACGTGCTGGTGCGTATGGACCTCACCGACGAGAGCTGGGGCGCGGTGCGCCACACCCCAGGTGTCACCGGGTTCGTCGGCAACGCGCACGCGCCGTCGCCGCTGAACCTCGACGAGGTCGTGACGATGCTGAACCCGACCTTCGAGGAGCCCGAGACCGAGGCCGCCGCAGGTCAGAAGACCGGTGGTGCTGCGAAGAAGGCTGCCACGCCGGCCGAGGTCGACTTCAACGTCGGAGAGTCCGTCACCGTCATGGAAGGTCCCTTCGAGACGCTTCCGGCGACGATCTCCGAAATCAACACCGACACCCAGAAGCTCAAGGTGTTGGTCTCCATCTTCGGCCGCGAAACGCCGGTCGAGCTGGGCTTCAACCAGGTCGCCAAGATCTGAGTCGTCGCTCAACCCCTTGCCCGGGCCTCGGGTGAGGACATGCAACCGGGTCATCGCCCACGGCGTAGGCCCACACTGAAAAGAAAGAGGAAGCTACATGCCTCCCAAGAAGAAGGTCTCCGGCTTCATCAAGCTGCAGATCCAGGCCGGTGCGGCCACCCCGGCTCCGCCCGTCGGCCCGGCCCTCGGTCAGCACGGCGTCAACATCATGGAGTTCGTCAAGGCCTACAACGCCGCGACCGAATCCCAGCGTGGCAACGTCATCCCGGTCGAGATCACGGTCTACGAAGACCGCTCGTTCACCTTCATCACCAAGACCCCGCCCGCCGCTGAGCTGATCAAGAAGGCTGCCGGCGTCGCCAAGGGTTCGGGTGAGCCGCACAAGACCAAGGTCGCCAAGCTGTCCAAGGACCAGGTGCGCGCCATCGCCGAGCAGAAGATGCAGGACCTCAACGCCAACGACATCGACATGGCGTCGCGCATCATCGCCGGCACCGCCCGTTCGATGGGTATCGACGTCGAGTCCTGATCGACCAGCAATAACGTTGTGCAGCAACGGGGCTGACGCGATTTCGCGTCAGCCCCGTTCATGCGCGACAATGGACAGGTTGCCTACTGGCAACAGGTGGTTGGGCCGGCGCTGGTCCGCAGAACCACAACTCCCACATCATTCACGAGGAGCACTCATGAAGCGCAGCAAGAACTACCGCGCGTCCGCGGAGAAGATCGGCGAAGGCTCGGTCTACGCGCCGCTGCAGGCCGTCCGTCTGGCCAAGGACTCGGCGAACACCAAGTACGACTCGACCGTCGAGGTCGCGTTCCGCCTCGGTGTCGACCCGCGCAAGGCCGACCAGATGGTCCGCGGCACCGTCAACCTGCCGCACGGCACCGGTAAGACCGCCCGCGTGCTGGTCTTCGCCAACGGTGACAAGGCGGCCGCTGCTGAGGCTGCAGGCGCCGACTTCGTCGGTTCCGACGACCTCATCGAGAAGGTCGCCGGCGGTTGGACCGACTTCGACGCCGTCGTCGCCACCCCCGACCTGATGGGCAAGGTCGGTCGTCTCGGTAAGGTCCTCGGCCCGCGTGGTCTGATGCCGAACCCGAAGACCGGCACCGTCACCATGGACACCGCGAAGGCTGTCAGCGACATCAAGGGCGGAAAGATCGAGTTCCGCGTCGACAAGCACAGCAACCTGCACTTCATCATCGGCAAGGCATCCTTCGACGAGAAGTCGCTCGTCGAGAACTACGCCGCCGCGCTGGAGGAGATCCTGCGTCTGAAGCCGGCCTCGTCGAAGGGTCGCTACATCACCAAGGCGACCATGTCGACGACGATGGGCCCCGGTATCCCGCTGGACTTCACCAAGACCCGCAACCTCACCTCCGAGGAAGCCACCTCCGAAGAGGCCTGAGCCTGATTCGATCGCTCGACGGCCGTCCACCCGCAGGGTGGGCGGCCGTTTTGTTGTGCGGGGTGTGCTGGGCATATGACTGAACTGCTGGTGCTGGATACCGCTGGTATCTTCCGTGGTCGTTGCCACCCGAAAGGAGCCGGCGAGTTCTTCCGCGTCAACATCGCGACGGAGTTCACCGGTGACGGCTGGTCACCCACGGGTGACCAGCCGCTTCGCCGTAGGTGCTCAGCTTTCGAGGGTTGCCAGCAACCGCTGCAGGCTGGACGCGAGTTGGGTGCGTTCGCGAGCCGGGAGTGCTGCAAGCAGGGCGCGTTCCTGGCAGAGAAGGTCCTCGAAAGCTGCGTCGACGACTTGCCGGCCACGTTCGGTCAGCCGCACCAGGACACCGCGGCGGTCGTTCGGTGCGGGGCGTCGTTCGACGTAACCGCGCCCGGCGAGCCGATCGACCCGGTTGGTCATCGTGCCGCTGGTGACCAGTGTTTGCTGGCCGAGGGCGCCGGGGGAGAGTTCGTAGGGTTCCCCCACTCGGCGCAGCGCCGACAACACGTCGAACTCCCACGCTTCCAACTGGTGAGTGCTGAAAGCAGACGATCGAGCCTGATCGAGGCGGCGTGCCAGGCGCGTGACGCGGGACAGGACAAGAAGCGGGTCGACGTCCAGATCCGGACGCTCGCGACGCCAGGCGTCGACGATGACATCGACCTCGTCGGTGCGCTGGTTGCCCATGGTGCCACCATACTTGATGTAAAGTATCTTGATATCAAGATATTCGATCTGCGAGGGGAAGCCGATGCGCTGGGACGCTGTGCAGTACGAGAAGTTCGATGATCACCGCACTCGCCCGTTCGTCGATCTGTTGAGTCGGATCCCGCTCGCTGACCCGGGTTCCATCGTCGACCTCGGCTGCGGGAACGGGCTGGCCACATTGTCGATGCTCGAACGCTGGCCGGACGCAAGGATCATCGGGATCGACTCCAGTTCGGAAATGCTCGAGCAGGCGCGGGCGCATGACGGCGACGATCGAGTGTCGTGGCTGAATGCCGATGTTGTGCAATGGGATCCGGCTGATGTGTCTGTCGATCTGATCGTCACCAACGCCACGCTCCAGTGGGTGCCGGATCATGCATCTTTGATCGAGCGTTGGCTTGACGCTGCGTCGCAGGGAGCGGTGTTCGCGATGCAGGTGCCCGGGAACTTTGCCGCTGACTCGCATCGGATCATCCGGGAGGTCGTCTCGTCGCATTCACGAGCGCAGGAGCTGACGCCGCTCCTGCGGCACGACCCGGTCCTCGAACCCGAGGAGTATGCGGATCTGCTCTCGACGCCCTGTGGTCACGTGGACGCGTGGGAGACCACCTATGTGCAGATCTTGGATCCCGCTGGAACGCAGGAGAATCCGGTGCTCGAGTGGGTGAAGGGCACGGCGCTGCGTCCGATCCTCGGTGCGCTTCGACCCGACGAGGTCGACCCGTTCCTCGCGAGCCTGGGTAACGAGTTGGCAGTCGCCTACCCGCGTCGCCCGTACGGTGTGCTGTTCCCTTTCCGACGCATCTTCGCGGTCGGCGCGAAAGGCGGTACACGATGACCGTTCTAGGCCTTCATCACGTACAGATCGCTTGCCCCGCAGGGGCGGAGGATCGTCTGCGCGCGTTCTACGGCACCGTGCTGGGTCTGCCCGAGATCCCCAAGCCCCCGGTGCTCGCTGCGCGCGGGGGAGTGTGGTTCCAGGTGGGACCACAGGAGTTGCATTGCGGCGTCGAGGACGGCTTCATTCCCGCGCGCAAAGCGCACCCGTGCTTCCTGGTCGACGACCTGGACGCGATTGCCGCCCGGATCGAAGAGGTCGGCGGCCCAGTGCGGCCGGACACGAACGTCCCGAACGTTCGCCGTTTTCACACCGACGATCCGTGCGGCAATCGGATCGAGATTCAGCAGGTCTGACCTCGTCGGATACCCTGGACGCCGCGCCCGCTCGGGCGCATTCCCCGGTTGCTCTGCTGGCAGGGGCCGCCTGACTTTGAATCAGGATTAGCGACGAAGGTTCGATTCCTTCCCGGGGAGCGCGCGCAGCCAGCGCCGTACACGCCTCACGAGCCCCGCGAGCAAGGCTCGCGAACTGTACAAGTCGCGAGCAATGCACGCGCCGTCCGCGAGATGTGCACGCCTGCCCGTGGAGTAGTCCTACTTCGCCGAGCTCGGCACCACGACGGAAGATCCCGACGACGGCCAGCAGCTGAATCCGGCCGGCGGGGTGAACTTGCCCGACTCCAGCAGGTCGAAGCACTTACTCACCAACACGTTCGGGTCCTTGCTCACCGAGTCGGCGAGCGTCTTGTTCGCCTGAGCCTGTTGCTTGCTGGTCTGCACCGACTGCGCCGCGATTCGCGTCTGAGCCACCTGCGAGAGCAGCGCGTTGACCTTCGACTGGGTATTGGCATCGAAGTGCATCACCGGGATGATCACCGACAACACCTCCACCTGGTCGCCGATCGTGCCACTCATCTCCTTCTGCACCTGCTGCGACAACGCTGCGAGTGCCGGAGCCTGCGAGACGCCGTTCTCGTCGACGGCCAGCGGGTCGTAGGAGTCCATCGCGGTGTTCAGCGCCGAACGCAACTCGCGCACGATGAGCGAGCTGCGAATGTTGCCGAAGTCGCGGTAGTCCTTGAACAACGCCTCCGTCGCCTGCTGCTTGATCCGCCAACGGATCGACACGTCGACGCACGCGGTCGCCTGGTGCGCAATGCGCACCTGCACGCAGGTCGAACCCTTGTCGGACTGTTCGTAGCTGTCGGTCTGGATCGCCGCGTCGATATCAGTGACCTTGTGCCAGGGCGCCTTGAGGTGCAGGCCGTTCGGCAACACGTTGACGGGTTTGCCGAAGCTGGTGACAACGCCGTACTCCTTGGTCGGCACCTGCACCAGGCACGACGAACCTGCCACCAGGAGGGTCAGCAATCCGCACACCGCGCTCGCCGCGAAAGCCATCCGGCTTCGGCTGCGGAGCATTGCGCGTTCGCTGGGCGACTGGTGCTTGATCGGTAGGCTCTTTCGCCGTTCGCCGGCGGCGCGCGGAGCATCATCCGAACCGTCGACCTCATCGGACGCCGATTTCGCTCGCCGACGCAAGCTCAGCCCGACCGCGAGCGCGATGACGGTCAGCAGCGCGAACAGGACGATGAAGATGGTGCTGCCCATCGAAGCCCCCCTTGGTGTGTGGATCTCAGCTGAATCCTGCCTCACGGCCGAGGCAGATCAGTGCTCCCGTGCGGACGAAGGTGGCTGCGCTAGGTCGGGGGGCGGGGATGGGGTGCGAATCCCGCTGCGCGAGAAGCTGATCGGGTGACGCACCTGGCGCGGGTGGTCAGGACCGAGATGGACGGTGGGGTTGAGGCCCAGTTGCTCCGCGAGCTCGATCGCGGAGCCGATGTCGCCGACCTCGCCGGCCGGCACCCCGGCAGCCGTCAGACGCCTCACCCAACCGGATGCAGTGTCGCCTGCGAGTCCGGCTTCAAGTTCGACAACCAGCTCAGCCCGGTGCGCTACCCGGGCGGGGTTGCTCGCAAACCGCGGATCGGTCGCCAGCTCCGGTCGGCCGATCTGCGCCGCCAACCGCGCGAACTGTCCGTCGTTCCCGCACGCAATCGCGATCGAACCGTCCGTGCACCGCAGCGATTCGTACGGTGCGATCGAGGGGTGGGCGTTGCCCATGCGGCCGGGTGAGCGGCCGGTCGTCAGGTAGGAGGACGCTTGGTTCACCAGCGAGCCGAGCAGGCTGGTCAGCAGACTGACCTCCACGAGTTGGCCCCGCCCGCTACGGTGGCGCTCCTGAAGCGCGGCGAGCACTCCGATCACCGCGTCCTTGCCGGTGAGCACGTCGACGAGTGCGACACCGACCTTCGTCGGTTCTCCGTCAGCCGCACCGGTGATGCTCATCAACCCGCCCACGGCCTGCACCAGAAAGTCGTAGCCCGCCATGCGAGCGCCTGCGCCCGAACCGAATCCGGTGATCGAGCAGTAGATCAAACCTGGGTTTTCGGCAGCCAACTGCTCGTACCCGAGACCGAGTCGATCCATCGTCCCGGTCGTGAAATTTTCCACCACAACGTCTGCTTCAAGAGCGAGTTGCCGTGCGATCTCCAGATGAGAGGGGTTCTTCAGATCGAGCACGACGCTCCGCTTGCTGCGATTGACGCTCTCGAAATACGCCGAACCACGTGGCGTCCACGGCGGCCCCCACTGGCGCGTGTCATCGCCCGTGCCCGGACGCTCTATCTTCACCACCTCGGCGCCCAGGTCGGCGAGCATCATCGTGGCCAGCGGTCCAGCAAGCACCCGGCTGAAGTCCGCGACCTTGATGCCCTTGAGCGGTGGGGTGGCGTCGAGCCCGGTCGTCGGCCTGGGGGAATCGTCCAACTCACTCATGCTGTCCTCCACGCGTTCGGTCTCGGAGTGTCAGCCTGCCGCAGACATGCCGGTCGACGCGAACCGGCGGAGGGTGGCCGAAGTGCCACCCGGACGGGTGCCTCCCCCGGCCGACGCGGCCTGCGCCGCGCCAATAGGCTCGCGAGCGACCGGACGCGTGAGCCGGGCAGGTAGTGGCAGGTGTGGCAGGTGGTGGCAGGTGGTGGCAATGAACTCGAAATCTTCCGCGCGCGCGCTCGACCAAGATCCGCCCGATGACCGAAGCGGCGGCGAGCACCGCATCCCACCGGCGCTCGCGGTCGTGCTCGCGGCGGTCGCTTACGCCACCTTGCCCAGTAAAATCCGCTTCGGGCCGCGCCTGGTCGTGCCCGGCCTCGAACTGCTGCTGCTCATGGCGCTGCTTTGGACCAATCCGTTGCGGATGAACCGGCACACCCGCTTGTCCAGAGCCGTCTCGGTGGTCCTTGCCTGCCTGATCATCGCCGCGAATTTGACCGGCCTCGGTCTGCTGCTCGCCACGCTGCCCGACGAAAAGGCGTCCGGCACTGCCCTGCTCATCGGCGGCATGCAGGTGTGGTTGACCGGCGTCATCGGCTTCGCCCTTTTGTACTGGGAACTCGACCGCGGTGGGCCGGTAGCGAGACGGCGGGTGACGCGCGAGGAACTCCCGCCCGCCGACTGGCGCTTCTCTCAGGACGAGAACCGGGAGACGGTCGCTGAAGTGCGCGCCTCGTCGAGCGAGACCGCAGGTTGGATGCCCACCTTCGTCGACTACGCCTACATGTCCCTCACCAACTCCAGCGCATTCAGCCCGACCGACACGATGCCGTTGTCGGCGCGGGCGAAATGTCTGATGGGTCTGCAGGCATCGGCCGCGTTGTTCACCAGCCTGCTGGTTGTGGCCCGGGCCGTCGGATCACTCGGCGGCGGGGGCGGCTGAGCGGGGTCACCGTCTGCCTCGGGGAGGTAGCGCGACCGCGTCGTCCCGGTGGTGCAGCAGACCTGGCCCGACGCGGTCATCGCCGACCACGACGAGATCAAGGGCACCGGCCGCGCCGCCGAGTGCGCGCTGGAGGCGTTGCCCGCCGACCTGGACGGCACCGTGATCGTCACCTACGGCGACATCCCGCTGCTGACCACCCAGACCCTGCTGCACCTTGAACGACGCCCTCGACCAGGTGCGCGAGGTCCGTGCCGCGCTCGACCACCGGCAGGCTGAAGCGACCGCGCTACGCGTGTCGAACCCGCTCGCTGAACGCACCGCCCGAGACGTGACCGTCGCGACCCTCGCCGCGCTCACGCCCGACGATGACCCGTTCGGGCTCGCGCCCGTTCGTGCCGAGCATGGCCGCATCGTGCGTGACCTCGACCCGGCATCGATCGGCCTGTCGACGTGCTCGTATCCCGACCCCGCCACGGGTCGACCCTGAGCCGCTGACCGGCCGCGCCGTCTCCTCCCGGTGCGCGGCCGGTCAGCCCAACCGAAGGAACCACCCATGACCGACCCGACCGCAGCCGCTGAACTCGCAGCGTTGCCGTACTACGTCCGAGCGCACGTCCAGATAATGCGCGGGTGCTTCGTGTGGACGGGTGCCATGACCGGGCCCGACGCGTCGCAGCCCCGCGCATGGATCCCGAGCTTCGCCGGCTCGTGACCTTCTCGCGCCACGTCTTCGAACTCACCCGGGGCCGACCCGTCGACCGCGCCCTTGTCGTCCTCCGACGTTGCGGCAACCCGCGATGCGTCCGACCTCGGCACCTCGTGACCGCTTGGCGTGGCGAGCACCGGGCACCGATCATCGTCGGTCGTGCGTTGGCCGGAAGGTGGCCGTCGTGACCGCATCGACGCTGACCGAGTCGCAGCAACGCGCCGCCGAGATGCTTGCCGTTGGTGGCGACCCGGAATCCGTTGCCGTCGCCGTGGGCGTGTCCGCGCGGACGCTGCGACGGTGGCGGGCCATGCCCGAGTTCGCCGAAGCGATCGGAATTGCTGCCGCTGACACGTTCGCCGAAGCCCGAACGGCCGTGCTCGGTGCCGCCGTTGCCGTAACGACAACCGCCCGCGCGCAATCGAACTGATCCTGGCGACGAGAACCCACCCGGTGGCCAGGCTCAGGGTCAGCGAGACCGACCTGCTCCCGCGGCACGGAATGCGTGGTGTTCCGGCTGTGGTCCACGGTCCGGTCGCCGACGGCGGCTGGGTCAGCATCACGACCGAAGCCGGTGTGCTTCCGGTGGCCGGAGCGGTGCAGCCGCTTCGCCGCTGGAGTTCGCTCGGCGACGAGGGAACCGCCGGAGTGGGTCGTCGTGTCGGGCGTCCCTCACGCGTCGTCGATGCCTTGGTTCAGGTGGTGATGTTCGGGCTCGGCGTGGCCGTTCTGGGGTTCAGCGTGCAGGATCTGAGTCCGTCGTGGGACGCCGCCCATGGGCGCGGTGTGCCTGGTCACTTCACCGTGACGTCCGCGGAGTGTGGCGGTAGGGGCGGGTGCATGTATCTGGGCACCTTTCGCAGCACTGACGGCAGGTACACGTTCTCCGACGTCGAGTTGGTGGGAGATTCGGGAAAGGTCGGCGATTCGGTCCCCGTTCTGTACGAAGGGGACGGTGAAACGCCGTACGCCGTCTACGCGCGCGGCTGGTCCGCCTTCGTCGGGACAATGTTCCTCGCCGTCGTCAGCCTGGCGATGATCGGCGAATCGATCCGCCGGGTGCTGACCTGGCGGCGTCGACCGTCCGGACGGCAGAAGGCCGCCCTGGAGAAGTTCGCCGGTCAGAAGATGACCACCGGCGACCAGGCCAAGGCTTTCGCCGACCAGTACATCCTCGTCCACATGAACACTCAGTCGAACAACAAGACCTACGAAGAGGTCAGCGGCGAGTACATGAAGGCCAACAAGTCGGCCCCGAACGCCGAAGAGACCAAGAAGCTCGGCGAACTGCGCCAGTCGCTGTTCATGGGCAACACCCTGCGCGGCATGCTGCTGAACGCCTACGCCTTCGGCACCATGGCCAAGGTCGCCCTGTGGGCCGCGATCGGCGCCTTCCTCGGAGCGCTCGTGTTCCTGGTGCTGGCCCTGATGGGTCTGCGTCACGCCAAGCGCGTCGCGCGTCCGGCCACCGCCTGATCAGCAGGACGCCGAACGGTCCGGCCCCCCACTCGGGGGCCGGACCGTTACTCATTGTTCGAGGATGCCTGGTCCGTCTCTTCGCCTGATGCAGTGCGGTCCGTGGTTCCGTAGTCTCGCGGACCTTCGTGCGGCTCGTGTCCCGAGTCGGCTGCTGACGGGGTACCTTCCTCGGTTCCCGGAGTCTGGTCGGCGCCGGCGTCCGGCACCGCCATCGAGGTCTCCGAGATCTGGCCATCGTTGTCGCTGGACACCATGTCTGCTCCTGTTCGTCGGTCGGTCCAGCCAACTACATCGACCGGCACAGATGTGCTCGCGCAGACACTCCGATCGCTGCCTGGCTGCAGAAATCGAAGAAGTCCTTGCACGAACGACCGGGATGCCGACTCCACTCGCTGCGTGATCGGGCATGACCCGACCGACCGAGCGCGAACGAACGGCAGGTGACGGAGCGGTAGCATCGGCCTCGGAACGACACCACCCTCCCGACCGCATTCAGGAGTCTCCGCGTGCGCGCACCCCTTGCAGCCGTCATTGTCATGTCCGCCGGTGACGGCACTCGGATGAAGTCGAACATCAACAAGGCTCTGCACCGCATCGGTGGACGCACCCTCGTCGGTCACGCGGTGAGCGCGGCTTCCGGTGCGGGCGCCGAGCACGTCGCCGTCGTGGTCCGGGCTCAGGGCGAGAAGGTCGCCGCCGCAGCTCGTGAGGCTCTGCCCGAGATCGTGGTCGCGTTCCAGGACGACATCTACGGCACGGGGCGCGCAGCCGAGTGTGGTCTGCTGGCGCTCCCGGAACACCTGCACGGCACCGTCATCGTGACCACCGGTGACACCCCGTTGCTCGAGGCCGGCACGCTCCGCCGCCTGGCCGACACCCACGCCGACAACGACGCCGCCGTCACCGTGATCTCCGGAATCCTCAGCGACGCAACGGGATACGGGCGAATCGTGCGCGATGAGTCCGGCGACGTCGTCGCGATCGTCGAGCACAAGCAGTGCACCCCGGAGCAGTTGGAGATCCGTGAGTTCAACTCGGGCATCTTCGCCTTCGACGCCGATCTGCTGCGAGAGGCGCTCGCGAGCCTCGGGATCAACGAAGCCGCGGGGGAGAAGTACCTGACCGACGTCGTCGAGTTCGCCGTCTCCCGGGGGCGGCGCGTGATCGCCGACGTGCTGACCGACCTCGTCCAGGCCGAAGGCGTCAACGACAAGGCCCAGCTGGCCAAGCTCGGCCGCGAACTCAACCGCCGCCTGCTCGACAAGCTGATGCGCGAGTCGGGTGCGATCGTGGTCGATCCCGAGTCCACCTGGATCGACGCGGACGTCACCGTCGGACGCGACACCGTGATTCACCCCGGCTGTCAGTTGCAGGGCGCCACCACCGTCGGCGAGAACTGCGAGATCGGTCCGGACACCACGCTCAAGGACGCCGAGGTCGGTGACGGCGCCAGCGTCGTCCGTGCGCATGTCGACCTCGCGGTGATCGGCGCGGACGCCACCGTCGGTCCGTACTCCTATCTGCGTCCGGGCACCGAACTGGGCACCGGCGGCAAGATCGGCGGGTTCGTCGAGACCAAGAACGCCAAGATCGGTGACGGCGCCAAGGTGCCGCACCTGACCTACTGCGGCGACGCGACGATCGGTAAGGGCGCCAACATCGGGGCGGGCACGATCTTCGCCAACTACGACGGAGTGGCCAAGCACCACACGAACGTCGGGGCGCACAGCTTCGTCGGATCCGACTCGGTGCTGATCGCGCCGGTCACCATCGGCGACGGCGCGTACGTCGGTGCCGGTTCCGCGGTCGAGAAGGACGTCGAGCCCGGACAGATCGCGGTGGCCCGCGGACGCCAGCGCAACATCGACGGTTGGGTGGAGCGCCGCCGTGCCGGAACCAAGACGGACAAGGCTGCCAGGGCCGCCCGTGCACGCAGCACCAGTGAAGGGAACTGAACACATGAGCGGAATGAAGGCCACCACCGAGAAGAACCTGATGGTCTTCTCCGGCCGTGCTCACCCCGCGCTGGCGCAGGCGGTCGCCGACTCGCTCGGCACGACGCTCGTGCCGACCGAGGCGCGCGACTTCGCCAACTCCGAGACCTACGTGCGATTCGACGAATCGGTCCGTGGCTGCGACGCGTTCGTCATCCAGTCGCACACCGCACCGATCAACCACAACATCATGGAGCAGCTGATCATGGTGGACGCGCTCAAGCGCGCCTCCGCCAAGCGCATCACGGTGATCACGCCGTTCTACGGCTACGCCCGCCAGGACAAGAAGTCCCGGGGTCGTGAGCCGATCAGTGCGCGTCTGATGGCCGACATGTTCAAGGTCGCCGGAGCGCACCGTCTCATGGCGGTCGACCTGCACACCGACCAGATCCAGGGCTTCTTCGACGGTCCGGTCGACCATCTGCAGGCGCTGCCGATCCTCACCGATTACGTCGGCAAGAAGTACGAGGGCGAGGACCTCGCGGTCGTCTCCCCGGACGCCGGCCGCATCAAGGTCGCCGAACAGTGGAGCAAGCGTCTCAACGGGGCGCCGCTGGCGTTCATCCACAAGACGCGCGACGTCACGCGTCCGAACCAGAGTGTCGCCAACCGGGTGATCGGAAAGGTCGAGGGCCGCACCTGCGTGCTGGTCGACGACATGATCGACTCCGGCGGCACCATCTGCAACGCGGCCGAGGCTCTCATGAACGACGGGGCGGCCGGCGTGATCATCGCGGCTACGCACGCCATCTTCTCCGGTCCCGCGGTGGAGCGACTGCGGGACTCGGTGGCCCGCGAGGTCGTCGTCACCGACACCCTGCCGATCACCCCGGAGAAGCAGTTCGACAAGCTCACGGCGCTGTCGATCGCGCCGTTGCTGTCCGAGGCGATCCACCAGGTGTTCGAGGACGGCTCGGTCACCTCGATGTTCGACGGACTCGGCTGACCGATCGTATTTGGGCGTATTTGGCGGGTGCGGGCCGCGCCCGTAGGATGGTCGGCGTTGCCTCGGCGAGGGACGTCGCGTGCGTATGCAGGCGGTCCGTGATCGACGCGGTGGAATCCGCTCCATCGAGCAGTGCTCGACGTCGAGCCTTCTACCCGTAGCGTCACGGAACCCACCTGTGTCCCGCGCGAGCTTCCCGTGCCGAGGGGACGACCCTCATCCCGACTCCCGCTAAGGAACAGATCATGGCCAAGGAAATCAGCCTCCGCCTCGAGGCGAAGGACCGTACCGAGTTCGGCAAGGGCGCGGCTCGCCGCATCCGTCGCGCCGACCAGATCCCGGCCGTCATCTACGGCCACGGCGCCGACCCCGTGCACATCACCCTTCCGGGCCACGCCACGATGCTCGCGCTGAAGAACCCGAACGCCGTTCTGACCATCGTGATGCCGAACGGTGAGGAGCAGCTCGCTCTCGCCAAGGACGTCCAGCGTGAGGTGCTGCGTCCGTTCATCGAGCACATCGATCTGGTCACCGTCCGCAAGGGCGAGAAGGTCACCATCGACGTCCCCGTGCACGTCGAGGGCGAGGCTGCTGTCGAGACCAACGTCATCGTCGAGAACAGCGTCCTGTCGGTCGAGGCCGACGCGCTGGCCATCCCGGAGTCGTTCACCGTCTCCGTCGAGGGTCTCGAGGCCGGCTCGCAGATCCTGGCCAAGGACGTCGAGCTCGGTTCGGGCGTCACCCTGATCGCCGACGAGGAACTGCTCGTCGTCAACGTCACCCAGCAGGTCTCCGCCGAAGCTCTGGAAGCCGAGCTTGCCGAGGCCGAGGCCGAGGCCGGCATCGAGCACGAGGAGTCCGACGAGGAGGCCGCCGAGGGCGAGTCCACCGAGGGCGAGGGCGAAGAGAAGTCCGAGGACGAGGGCGACAAGGGCGAGGACGCCTGACCTTCACCTCATCAGCTGCGGCCCGGGTATCCACTGGACGCCTGGGCCGCAGTGCATTTCGGGTGCGCGTTCGGCGCTCCCCACCCACCCGGCATACTGACTGCCCGTGGAACCTTGGCTCATTGTCGGACTCGGCAACCCCGGCCCCGGATACGCCGGCAACCGGCACAACGTCGGCGTCATGGTGATCGAGGAGATCGCCCGACGCACCGGCTCCACCCTCAAGGCGCACAGGGCGCAGGCCCTCGGTGCGTCCGTGCGTCTCCCGCAGCCCTCCGGTGCTCCTGGTGGTCCGGCCGCGATCATCGCCCGTCCGACGACGTACATGAACGTGTCCGGCGGCCCGGTCAAGTCACTGATGAACTTCTTCAAGGTGCCGGTCGAGAAGCTGGTCGTGATCCACGACGAACTGGACATCGACTTCGCCGACGTGCGCCTGAAGAAGGGTGGCGGTGAAGGCGGGCACAACGGATTGCGTTCGATATCAAGCGCATTGGGCACCAAGGACTACCTGCGGGTGCGCGTCGGTATCGGCCGACCGCCCGGACGACAGGATGTCGCCGGCTTCGTGCTGAAAGATTTCAACGCCACCGAGAAGAAGGAACTGCCCTTCCTCATCGACGATGCAGCGGACGCCACACAGACCTTGGTCGACCTCGGGCTCGCCGACGCGCAGAACAAGGTCCACGCACGCTGAGCCGGCCGTTCCGGGCTGCCTGTTCACCCGGCTGACAGGCGTAGAATGGGTGCTCCACCCCTGGTCATTTCCTGATCCGGGGCGTTCTGTGTTGTCTGCCCGAAGGGTCCCCACGCTGTGAGTGCGCTGCAACCGATGCTCGACCTGCTCGCTCAGGACGAGGGGGTCAAGCGAGTTCTGGGTCATCGCGGCAACGCGAACATGGTCGACATCGCATCGGCACCCGGCCTGCGTCCGCCGTTGCTCGCGCTGATGAACACGACCGGCGCGCGGACGCCGCTGCTCGTCGTGACCGCCACCGGCCGTGACGCGGGCGACATGGTGACCGCGCTGCGTGGCCTGATCGGCGCGGACAAGGTCGCAGAGTTCCCCAGTTGGGAGACCCTCCCGCACGAGCGGCTGAGCCCACGCTCTGACACCGTCGGACGCCGATTGGCCGTTCTGCGCCGGCTCTCGCACCCCGACCAGAACGACGTCACTCACGGAGCCCTCGACGTCGTGGTCGCGAGCGTGCGGGCGGTCATGCAACCCATCGCCAAGGGCCTGGGCGACCTCGTGCCGGTGAGCCTTGTCGCCGGTCAGGACGCCGAACTCGAGGACGTCGTCAAGGCGCTCGTCGACGCGGCGTACACCCGCACCGACCTGGTCGAACGCCGTGGCGAGTTCGCGGTGCGCGGAGGCATCCTGGACGTCTTCCCGCCCACCGAACAGCACCCGTTGCGCGTCGACTTCTTCGGGGACACGGTCGATGAGATCCGTTGGTTCAAGGTCGCCGACCAGCGTTCGATGGAGATCGCCGAACAGGGACTGTGGGCGCCGCCGTGCCGTGAACTGCTGCTCACCGACGACGTACGCGAGCGGGCCTCGGTGCTCGCCAAGCAGTTGCCCGGTGTCGCCGACATGCTGCACAAGGTCGCCGAGGGCATCTCGGTCGAGGGCATGGAGTCACTGTCGCCGATCCTGCTGGGCGACAAGATGGAGACCATGCTCGACGTGCTGCCGCAGGGCACTCACGTCGTGCTGTCCGACCCCGAACGCGTCCGTACCCGTGCACACGACCTCGTCGCGACCAGCAACGAGTTCCTGGAGGCCAGCTGGTCCAACGCCGCTGCCGGCAACGTGATCCCGGTCGACCTGCAGAGCGTGCTCGGCACCGCGTCCTACTGGTCCTTGGTCGAACTGCGCGACCACGCCCTCGATCACGGACTGCCGTGGTGGTCCATGTCGTCGTTCGCGACGGATGAGGAACTCACCGAGTTCAGCGAGGACGAGATGCCGGGGGAGCGGGTCACGATCCGCACCGAGGAGGTGCCGCAGTACCGCAGCGACACCGAGGCCGCCATCGCCGATATCCGCGCCTGGGCGGCAGCGGGTCTGCGGACACTGATCCTCACCGACGGTCCGGGGCTTGCCAAACGCGTCCGCGAATTGCTGATCGAACACGAGGTGCCGCTCGACGAGCACCTCACCGAGGGACGCGTCACGACCGCTGTGGCTACCCTCGGGCGTGGATTCGCGCTGCCGTCAAGCGAATTCGTGTTGGTCACCGAGTCCGACCTGATCGGTTCGAACCAGCCCGGAGGCGGTTCCACCAAGGACATGCGCCGCATGCCGTCGCGTCGACGCAACCAGGTCGACCCGCTGCAACTTCGCCCAGGAGACTTCGTCGTCCACGAACAACACGGTGTCGGCAAGTTCGTCGAGATGATGCAGCGCACTGTCGGCGGCGCGACCCGCGAGTACCTCGTGCTGGAGTACGCGCCGTCCAAGCGCAACCAGCCCGGGGACCGGTTGTTCGTCCCGACCGACCAACTCGACCAGATCACCCGGTACGTCGGCGGCGAGGCGCCCACCCTCAACAAGATGGGCGGATCTGACTGGCAGACAACCAAATCAAGGGCGCGTCGACACGTCCGTCAGATCGCCGGCGAACTGATCCGGCTCTACTCGGCACGCATGGCCACCCCCGGCCACGCATTCGCCACGGACACCCCGTGGCAGCGCGAACTGGAGGACGCGTTCGCGTTCGTCGAGACGCCCGACCAGCTGTCGTCGATCGACGAGGTCAAGGCCGATATGGAGAAGACCGTGCCGATGGACCGCCTGATCTGCGGCGACGTCGGCTACGGAAAGACCGAGATCGCCGTCCGCGCCGCGTTCAAGGCGATCCAGGACGGCAAGCAGGTCGCTGTGCTCGTGCCGACGACGCTCTTGGTCAAGCAGCACTTCAGCACCTTCTCCGAGCGGTACGCCGGCTTCCCGGTCACCGTCAAGGCACTCTCGCGTTTCCAGAGCGACAAAGAAGCGCGCGAGGTCATCGACGGATTGGCAAGTGGCGCAGTCGATCTCGTGATCGGTACACACCGGTTGCTCAGCAAGGAGATCCAGTTCAAGGATCTCGGTCTGGTTGTGGTCGACGAGGAGCAGCGCTTCGGGGTCGAGCACAAGGAGCAGCTCAAGCAGATGCGGACGGCGGTCGACGTGCTCGCGATGTCGGCCACGCCGATCCCCCGAACGCTCGAGATGGCGGTCACCGGGATCCGTGAGATGTCCACGCTCGCAACGCCGCCCGAGGAGCGGCACCCGGTGCTGACCTTCGTCGGTGCCTACGACGAGAAACAGATCGTCGCCGCGATCCGACGTGAACTGATGCGCGAGGGACAGGTCTTCCTGGTCCACAACAAGGTGCAGACGATCGAGAAGGCCGCCTCTCGACTGCGCGAGCTCGTGCCCGAGGCCCGCATCGGTACCGCCCACGGAAAAATGTCCGAGAACCGTCTCGAGGACGTCGTCGTCGACTTCTGGGAGCGGCGCCTCGACGTACTCGTCTGCACCACGATCGTCGAGACCGGGCTCGACATCTCCAACGCCAACACCCTGATCGTCGAACGCTCCGACGTCCTCGGTCTGTCCCAGCTGCACCAGTTGCGTGGACGCGTCGGACGCGGGCGCGAGCGCGCGTACGCCTACTTCCTCTACCCGACCGAGAAACCGCTCACCGAAACTGCGCACGACCGGTTGCAGACCATCGCACAGCACACCGACCTCGGGGCCGGCATGCAGGTGGCGATGAAGGACCTCGAGATCCGTGGCGCGGGAAACCTGCTCGGCGGCGAACAGTCGGGCCACATCGCGGGCGTCGGGTTCGACCTGTACGTCCGCATGGTCGGTGAGGCCGTCGCCGATTTCCGCGGGGACGAACCCGATCGCGGCCCGGCCGAGATCAAGATCGAACTCCCGGTCGATGCCCACCTGCCGCACGACTACGTGCCCGGGGAGCGGCTGCGTCTGGAGGCGTACAAGAAGCTCGCGACGGTCACCACCGAGGACGAACTCGCCGAGATCGCAGAGGAACTCCTCGACCGTTACGGTGCACCGCCCGAGCCCGTGCAGCACCTGCTCGAGGTCGCACGACTGCGCGTCCTGGCCCGTCAGGCAGGTATCGGCGACGTAGGGACGCAGGGCAAGTTCATCCGGTTCGGTCCGGTGGAGTCGCTTCCGGAGAGCCGGCAGCTGCGGCTCGAGCGGCTGTACAAGGGCGCGAAGCTCAACCCGGCACTGAAGACCATCCTGGTGCCGGCGCCGATGACCAGCCCGGTCGGCGGCAAGCCGGTGCGCAACACCGAAGTGCTGCAGTGGGCCGCGCACCTCATCCGCAGCATCCTGCTGGACGACCCCAAGGGCTGATCGGTGCAATCACACCTTCGTGGCAAGATGAACCCGCTCGATCATCCCGGAGAGGAACCCATGTCTCGTCGCACGATGCGCGTCACCACCGCTGTTGCAGCTCTGGCTGTCGCGACCGCACTTTCCGGGTGCGGCACGTCCCCCGGCACTGCCGCCAGTTACCAGGGCGAGAAGGTCACCACCGAACAGGTGCAGGACGCGGTCACCGACATCACCAAGGAAGCACCGAGCTCCAACTTCGACGGCACGTCCGCCGCTGTGTTCATGGTGCTCGGTCCGCAGATGGAACAGATCGCCAAGAAGTACGGCGTCTACTCCTCGATCGATGCCGCGAAGGCAGCGTTCAAGACCGTCAAGGACCCTTCGCAGTCCGCGATCCGCACCGTCCAGGGAAGCATGCACTTCTCCAATCTGCGTGAGTCCCAGCAGGGCGGCCCCGCGCTGCAGAAGCTGTTCAAGGACGCCGACGTGAAGCTCAACCCGCGCTACGGCACGTGGAAGAAGGGCGAGGGTCCGGTCTCCCAGACCGGCAACTGGATCAAGCAGGTCGCACCGCAGGAGCAGGCGCGCTGATCGGGCAACCCGGTGCCCGGTGACAACACCGGCAGCCTGACGCTGCTGGTCACGAGTCCGCGTGTCCCGGCCGGCGTGCTGACGCGAGACGCCTGGCGTGCACTCGACGACGCCGACCTCGTGCTGGCCGCCTCGGTCGACGACCCGGTGGCGAGCGCGATCGCGAGCTCCGGTGTCGCCGTCGAGCATGCACAGACCGCATCGACGATGGAGCTCGGTCGCGAGCTCGCGCAGCGCGCAGTCGGGCAGAAGGTCGTCTGGATCGTCTCCCCGGACGGAGATCCCGGGCTCACCGATGCCCTCGCCGGCGAACTGACCCGGGCGGCCGATCCTGCCCCGGTCGAGATGCTCGTCGGCTCGTGGGACCAACCCGGCGCTCGCCTTGCCGATGCCGTGGCCGTGATGGACACCCTTCGCTCGCCCGGCGGTTGTCCCTGGGATGCGCAGCAGACCCACGAGTCCCTGGCCAAATACCTGCTGGAGGAAGCTCACGAGGCCGTCGAGGCCATCGACTCCGCGGATCGAACACATCTGCGCGAGGAACTCGGCGACGTCCTGCTGCAGGTGCTGTTCCACTCCCGTATCGCCGCCGACGACCCGGACGACCCTTGGGACATCGACGACGTCGCAGCAGGCTTGGTGGACAAGCTGATTCGGCGTCACCCCCACGTTTTCGCCGACGGGGACGCGTCCACGCCCGAAGAGGTCGAGGCGGCCTGGGAGCAGATCAAGGCGGCGGAGAAGGCCGAGCGTGCGGACAGTGAGACGCCGCTGCTCGAAGGCATCCCCAAGTCGCTGTCGACCCTCATCGTGGCCGACAAGGTGCTCGCGCGTCGCGAGCGCGCCGGTCACCAGGATGTGCCCACGGGCGACGGAATCGGCGACCGGCTGCTCGCTCTCGTGGCTCGGGCGCGCGCCGAGGGCGTCGACGCCGACCAGGCTCTGCGGATCGCCGTCCGCCGCCTCGCTTCCGGCTGAGCCGGCTGCCACAGGCATCGAGCCTGTCGCTACCTGCCCGTACAACCGCACGCCGCTAGGGTGGAGTCGTATCCGTGACTTCCATAGTTCAGGAGCCTGTCTTGGCCAGCATTGACGCCATCATCGCCCGCGAGATCCTCGATTCCCGCGGCAACCCGACCGTCGAGGTGGAGGTCGTCCTGGACGACGGCGCCCTCGGCCGCGCTGCGGTCCCGTCCGGAGCGTCCACCGGTCAGTTCGAGGCCGTCGAGCGCCGCGACGGGGACAAGAAGCGTTACCTCGGCAAGGGTGTCGAGGACGCCGTCGACTCCGTCGTCGAGCAGCTTGCGCCGGCCCTGCTCGGTTACGACGCCGACGAGCAGCGCCTCATCGACACCGAGATGATCGAACTGGACGGCACCCCCAACAAGGGCAAGGTCGGCGCGAACGCGATCCTCGGCGTCTCGCTCGCGGTCGCCAAGGCGGCAGCGGAGTCGGCCGGCCTGCCACTGTTCCGTTACGTGGGCGGCCCGAACGCCCACGTGCTGCCGGTCCCGATGATGAACATCCTCAACGGTGGAGCGCACGCCGACTCCAATGTCGACATCCAGGAGTTCATGATCGCCCCGATCGGCGCCGACTCCTTCCGTGAGGGTCTGCGCTGGGGTACCGAGGTCTACCACGCCCTCAAGAAGGTGCTGCACGACAAGGGGCTGTCCACCGGCCTCGGCGACGAGGGCGGCTTCGCCCCCAACCTGGAGTCCAACCGCGCCGCACTCGACCTCATCATCGAGGCGATCAAGGCCGCCGGTTACGAGCCGGGTAAGGACATCGGGCTCGCGCTCGACGTCGCGGCCAGCGAGTTCGGCGACAAGAAGGGCTACACCTTCGAGGGCAAGAAGAAGTCCTCGAAGGACATGATCAAGTACTACGCCGAGTTGGTCGACGCGTACCCGCTGGTCTCGATCGAGGACCCGCTGGACGAGGAGGACTGGGACGGCTGGGCGGCCATGACCGCCGAACTCGGCGACAAGGTGCAGCTGGTCGGCGACGACCTGTTCGTCACCAACCCCGAGCGCCTGCAGCGCGGTATCGACACCGACACCGCGAACGCGCTGCTGGTGAAGGTCAATCAGATCGGCTCGCTCACCGAGACGCTGGATGCCGTCGACCTGGCCCACCGCAGCGGCTACCGCTGCATGATGAGCCACCGCAGCGGTGAGACCGAGGACGTCACGATCGCCGACCTCGCCGTCGCCACCAACTGCGGCCAGATCAAGACCGGCGCTCCGGCCCGTTCCGACCGCGTCGCGAAGTACAACCAGCTGTTGCGCATCGAGGAGGAGCTGGACGACGCCGCGAGGTACGCCGGCGCCGCCGCCTTCCCGCGTTTCGCCAAGAAGAAGTGATGAACCGGCTCGGGCGTCGTTCGCGGCGCCCGAGCCGAGTCACACCCTGACCCGACCGACCCAGAGATTCGACGAAAGTTGTTCCGATGACTCGCGATTCGCGACCCGCCGGTCGAAACACCGGCCGTGACCGCGGTAGGTCGACGTCTCGTCCTGCCGCCGCGCGGCGGGGCAGCACGCGTCCGGAACACCGCGACGCCTCGCGCGGCAGTTCGGCCACCGGTCGTCTCGCCGCGATACGCGAGCGCACTCGTCGGCGTCCGCAGTCGATGAAGAGGATGACGATCCTCGGTGTCCTGCTGCTCTTCCTTGCCGTGATCATCACGCCCACGCTGAACAGTTACCTGCAGCAGAAGCACCAGATCAACGAGCTCGGTGCGCAGGTCACCCAGAAGCAGAAGGACGTCTCCACCAAGGAGACCGAACTCAAGAAGTGGACGAACGACCCCAAGTTCGTCAAGCAGCAGGCACGTGACCGCCTCGGCTTCGTCAGCCCAGGAGAGACGCTGACCGTCCTCGTCGACGAGAACGGCAAGCCGGTCGGCACCGTCGACCCGTCGGGCAAGAAGGTCTCCACCAACCCCTGGTACGGCCAGGTGTGGCAGTCGACACTCGCGGCCAACCGGGGCGACAAGAAGTGACCGCAGAGAGCCACCCCGACATCGACCGAGCGGATCTGGACGCCGTCGAACGCCAACTCGGACGCCTCCCGCGGGGTGTCGTCGAGATCGCCGGACGCTGCCCGTGCGGCTGCCCGACCGTCGTCCGCACCCTGCCGCGGCTGCCCGACGGCACGCCGTTCCCGACCTCGTTCTACGCGACTTGCCCGCGCCTGACCGGAGCGATCAGCACGCTCGAGGCGAATGGGATGATGCGCGAGATGACGCAGGAGCTCAAGGACGATCCCGAACTCGCCTCCGCCTACCGTGCGGCCCACGACGACTATCTGCGTCGCCGCACCGAGCTCGGTCAGGTCGAGGAGATCGACGGCATCTCCGCCGGCGGGATGCCCGACCGGGTGAAGTGTCTGCACGTGCTGGTCGCTCACTCGATCGCCGTCGGACCCGGCGTGAATCCATTGGGGGACAAGGCTCTTGCCGCACTGCCGAACTGGTGGGAGAACGGCTGCTGTTCCAACATCGACCACCGGGAGAACGCATGAGGGTCGGCGCCGTCGACTGTGGCACGAACTCGATCCGACTGCTGGTCGCCGACATCGACGACGGCGTGCTGACCGATGTCGAGCGCACGATGCGCATCGTGCGCCTGGGGCAGAGCGTTGACATGACCGGTCGCATCACCGATGACGCGATGGAACGTACCCTCGACGCCGCGAACGACTACGCCAAGGTCTGCGAACAACTCGACGTGGAGGCGGTGCGCTTCGTCGCGACATCCGCCTCCCGTGATGCGTCCAACGCGCAGGACTTCATCGACGGAGTGCGCGCGGCCTTCGCCGTTTATGGCATCGATCCGGAGGTCGTCTCCGGGCTCGAAGAAGCCTCGCTGTCCTTCCGTGGCGCCACCGGCGATCTCATCGCCCAGGACGCTGCGTCGCCATACCTCGTCGTCGACCTCGGCGGCGGCTCGACCGAGTTCGTGCGCGGCACCGACGAGGTGGAGCGTTCGATCTCGATGGACATCGGATGCGTCCGGATGACCGAACGCCACCTGAAGTCCGACCCGCCCACCCCGGACGAGATCGAGGGCGCGTTGCGCGACATCAACGCCGCGATCGACGAGGCGCAGGACGCGGTCGGATTCGACGGCATCGGGTCGCTGGTCGGTCTCGCCGGGTCCATCACCACGATCACCGCGAACGCGTTGCACCTGCCGACCTATGACAAGTCAGCGATCCACGGCGCACGTATCCCGATCGGGGACGTCGAACGCTCCGCCACCGAACTGCTGACCGCGACCCGGGAGCAGCGAGCGGCCATGCCGTTCATGCATCCCGGCCGGGTCGACGTCATCGGCGCCGGGGCCCTTATCTGGCGCACCATCGTGCAGCGGGTCAGTGAGCACAGCGCGATCGAGCACACGGTCACCAGCGAAAAGGACATCCTCGACGGAATCGCCCTCTCCGTTGCGAACAACTGAGTGTCCCCGACCGGACTCGAACCGGGATGTTTTCTACCGGCTCCTGCGCCGGTCGTGGTCGGAGCTCGTTCCTCGCGGGAACCACCAGACGCCCCGCCTGCGCGAGCCTGGCCGTGTGGTCATCCAGGTGCCACCACTGGCATGGCAGGGCAGCTCGCACTGACCGTCTAATCTGTGTCTGCCCCCGTAGCCCAATGGCAGAGGCAGGCGCCTTAAAAGCGCTTCAGTGCGGGTTCGAGTCCCGTCGGGGGCACTGTCTCGAGGCGGTCACGATCCACAATCGCGGTGTGCGTGGGGATGATTTCGCCCATCCGAACGCTTTACTTGTGTAGAGGACTGAGCCCACACCCCGTGGGACGCGATCGTCGACGGAGGAGAGCGATGGCAACCAACCCGGTGTTCGACCGGTTCGAGAAAGACATGCAGCGCGGTGAGTATGCCGGTTTCGGCAACCGCCAGCAGCCGCAGTACGGACAGTACGGCCAGGGCGACCCCTATGCGGGTCCGCAGAACAGCCAGCAGGCTTACGGAACGCCGGGCCAGTACGGCCAGATGAACCCGAACGCGATGCAGCAACCGCAGGCTCCCGGCTACGGCAGCCCTGAGTTCGGAGCGCCGATGGCACCGGAGGCCACCGGTCGGCGGATGACGCTCGACGACGTCGTCGCCAAGTCGCTCGGCCTGTTCGGTCTGCTGCTGATCAGCGCCGGTGCGGGTTGGATGGTCACGGCCAACAACCGTCCGGCCGGCATGGCGATCTGGATGGGCGGCATGATCGCCGGCATCGTCCTGGGCTTCGTGATCAGTTTCAAGAAGACGATCTCGGTGCCCCTGATCGTGGCCTACGCGGTCATCGAAGGCGCTTTCCTCGGTGCGATCAGCCAGTTCTTCAACACGATGTTCGACGGCGTCGTCCCGCAGGCGGTGCTGGCGACCCTGTGCGTGTTCGCCGGCATGTTCGCCGGCTGGAAGTTCGGCCTGATCAAGGTCAACGACCGCACCCGCAGGATCTTCGCCTTCGCCGCGCTCGGCTACTTCCTGTTCGCCATGGTCAACCTGGTGCTGCAGTTCACCGGTGTCCTCGACCAGTTCGGGTTCTTCAGCATGGGCACCTTCGGCATGATCCTGTGCCTGCTCGCTGTCGCCCTTGCGTCGTACTCGCTGGCGATCGCCTTCGACACGATCCAGTATGCCGCCAATGCCGGTGTGCCGGAGAAGACCTCGTGGCTGCTGGCTCACGGTCTGATCGTGTCGATCGCGTGGCTCTACCTGGAGTTGCTGCGGCTGCTCGCGATCAGCCGCGACTGATCACCACCGCATCAAGAAGGCCCGCACCATTTTGGTGCGGGCCTTCTTCGTCGGTGCGTTCAGCCAATGACGTGACGCAGTCGGAGGAGTTCCTGCGCCGCCGCGTCGCCGTGCCCGGACGCGGACGCGTCGTACGCCGCGACCTTCAACTGGTCCATGGTCGCGACCGGTCCCAGCTCCGCGAAGTCGTCGGTCGGGCCGCTGAGGTCGAACAACGCACGTGCCGACGCACGAACCCGCGGACACAGCGCGGACGCGCGGTCCAACGGCAGCTGTTGCCACCGTCGGACCACGCGTCCGAGTTCGAGGCGTACCGCCTCGGGTCTGGGGTCGATCAGGACAGACGCTCGTAGATGATCGCCATGCCCTGGCCGCCACCGACACACATGGTCTCCAGACCGTAGGTGCCGTCGACGGTCTGCAGGCCGTTGAGCAGCGTCGTCGTGATGCGGGCGCCGGTGGAGCCGAACGGGTGGCCGAGGGCGATCGCGCCACCGAACTTGTTCAGCTTGTCGAAATCCATGCCTAGGTCGTCGGCCGAGGGCAGCACCTGAGCGGCGAACGCCTCGTTGATCTCGTAGAGGTCCATGTCGCCGATCGTCATACCGGCGCGCTTCAGCGCCTGCTTGGACGCCTCGACCGGGCCGAGGCCCATGATCTCGGGGGAGAGGCCCGAGACGCCGGTGGAGATGACGCGAGCGAGCGGCGTCAGACCCAGTTCCTTGGCCTTGGTGTCGCTCATGACGACGACCGCTGCGGCGCCGTCGTTCAGCGGGCAGCAGTTACCTGCGGTGACGGTGCCGTTCTCCCGGAACACCGGCTGCAGGCTCGAGACCTTCTCCAGGGTGACGCCGGCACGTGGACCGTCGTCGGTGGAGACGACAGTGCCGTCAGCCAGGGTCACCGGCGCGATCTCGCGCTCGAAGAAGCCGTCCTTGATGGCCTGCTCTGCACGGTTCTGGCTCGAGACGCCCCACTCGTCCTGCCGCTCGCGGCTGATGCCGCGGGAGGTCGCGACGTTCTCGGCGGTCTGGCCCATCGCGATGTAGACGTCGGGCAGCATGCCCTCGTCGCGCGGGTCGGTCCAGGGGGTGTTCTCGGCTGCGATCTTCGCCGTGCGAGCCACGGAGTCCTTGAACTTGGAGTTCTGGATGTCCTCGCGCGACGAACCGGCGCTGGAGAAGTCGAGGTAACGGCTCACGCACTCGACGCCCGCCGAGACGAAGATGTCACCTTCTCCGGCCTTGATCGCGTGGTACGCCATGCGTGTGGTCTGCACCGATGAGGAGCAGAAGCGGTTGACGGTCGCACCGGGAACGGTGTCGAGGCCGGCCAGCACCGCGACGACGCGTGCCATGTTGTTGCCGTGCTCGCCCCAGGGCTCGGCGCAACCGAGGTAGAGGTCGTCTATTAACGTCGGGTCGAGATTCGGCACCTTGGCCAGTGCGGCCTGGACGACCTGGGTCGCGAGGTCGTCCGGGCGGACGTCCTTCAACGAACCCTTGAATGCGCGACCGATCGGCGTGCGGGCGGTCGAGACGATGACTGCTTCGGGCATGGGTCCTCCGATGTCGGTGGGTTCACGGCACGCGCGGGCGGCGCGGTGGTGCCGGGGCTTCCTCCGAGTCTACGACTCGGTAACGTCCGATGTGACGGGCGTCTCGTGGTCGCTCATCCCGGTCACGGATGCGTCCGGCGCAGGCGGTTCGACGGCGGCCGGAAGCGGTTCATGGTGGCGTCGCAACAGCACCGCCCAGCGTCCGCGGTGGCCCGACTCCTGTCCGCCGATCGCGGTGGCGCTGACCTCGGTTCCCGGATCTCGCACGGCTCGCATCGCCGCGACGGAGACCGGACCGATGCTCTCTCCGCGGCGGCGATCGGGCGCACGGCCGGTGTCGGTCGAGGCCTGGCCGAGCGCGTCCAACACGGAGGGGATCAACGCCGATGCCGCGCGCGCGTAGCCGGCTGCGGAGGGATGGAAGCGGTCCTTGCTGAACATCACCGACGGCGTCTGCTCGAACTCGTGACCGAGCAGGTCGCCGAGGGACACCGTGCGGCCGCCGTGCTCGACGACCGCGACGGTCTGGGCTGCGGCGAGGTCACGCGACCACTTGCGGGTCAGGAAACGCAACGGTTGGGGGACGGGTTCGATCACTCCGAGGTCGGGACAGGTGCCGACGACGACCTCGCACCCGACCGCGCGCAAGGCTGCGACGGCCGCGGCGAGGTGGCGTATCGAGGTGGCGCGCTGGACACTGCGCGTGACGTCGTTCGCGCCGATCATGATCAGCGCGACGTGCGGTCGGTCGACGAGTTCGAGGGCGCGCTCCACCTGGGCGCCGAGGTCGGTCGAGATCGCTCCGACGGACGCGACGTTGGTCAAGTGCACCGGACGTCCCGCAATGGCGGCAACCGCGGTGGCGACGATCGCACCGACGGTCTGGGTCGACCGGTCGGCACCCATCCCTTTGGCGGTGGAGTCGCCGACGACGAGCAACTCGACCGGCGCGCCGGGTGCGTGCCCGTAGGTGCCGGAGTCCTCCGGCGCTCCTTCGAAGGGCTGGCCGACGACCCGACGGGCGATCATCGCCTCGATCCGCAGCAGCCCGTACGCGCCAAGACCGACACCTGCCAGGCCGGCGGCCCCGATCGATCCTGCGTACGCCGCAGTGGAAGCGATCTTGCGTGCCCCGGTCATGCCTCACCCCGTTCGATTCGGTTGCTTCGCTTTCGGTGGATCCTCTCACCACGGGTCCCCGGACGCGTGCTCACAGGTCAACCTCCCGCAGCCGGGCGACGTGACCGCTACTTCGTATTCCGACCACGATGTGAGACATTCCCGGCATGAAGTATGCGGAGCACATCGTGGACCTCGTCGGCGGCACACCCCTGGTCAAGCTCAACAGCGTCACGGACGGCATCGCGTGCACGGTGCTGGCCAAGGTCGAGTACATGAACCCGGGCGGGTCGGTGAAGGACCGCATCGCGCTCAAGATGATCGAGGCTGCCGAGGCGTCGGGAGAGTTGCAGCCGGGTGGCACCATCGTCGAGCCCACCTCAGGCAACACGGGGGTCGGTCTGGCCCTCGTCGCCCAGCGCAAGGGCTACAAGTGCATCTTCGTCTGCCCGGACAAGGTCAGCGAGGACAAGCGCAAGGTGCTGCGCGCCTACGGGGCGCAGGTCATCGTCACCCCCACGTCAGTGGCGCCTGAGCACCCGGACTCCTACTACAGCGTGTCCGACCGCATCGCCCAGGAGACCGAGGGCGGTTGGAAGCCGGATCAGTACTCCAACCTGAACGGGCCCGCGTCGCACTACGAGACGACCGGCCCGGAGATCTGGAACGACACCGACGGCAGGATCACCTCCTTCGTCGCCGGCATCGGCACCGGAGGCACGATCACCGGCACCGGCCGCTACCTGAGTGAGATCTCCGCCGCTCGGGAAGGCGGACGGGTCCGGATCATCGGCGCGGACCCCGAGGGCTCGGTGTACTCCGGGGGCACCGGACGGCCGTATCTGGTGGAGGGCGTGGGTGAGGACATGTGGCCGCGTGCCTACGACCCGAAGGTGGTCGACGACGTGATCGCCGTGAGCGACGCCGAATCCTTCGAGATGACGCGCCGGTTGGCCCTGGAGGAGGGCCTGCTGGTCGGCGGGTCTTGCGGCATGGCCGTCGTGGCCGCGTTGCGTCACGCGAAGGACTTGCCCTCCGACGCGGTCGTGGTCGTCCTGCTTCCCGACTCCGGGCGGGGATACATGTCGAAGATCTTCGACGACAACTGGATGTCCTCGTACGGTTTCATGCGGGGGCAGGAGAGCCGCACCGCCGGCGATGTGCTTGCGGCCAAGAGCGGCGACATGCCTGCGCTCGTCCACACCCACCCGAACGAGACCGTGCGGGACGCCATCGAGATCCTGCGCGAGTACGGCGTCTCGCAAATGCCGGTCGTGAACGCCGAGCCGCCCATTATGGCCGGAGACGTCGCCGGCGCCGTGAGCGAGCGTGTACTGCTGGATGCGATCTACGCCGGCAAGGCCCATCTCGCCGACTCCGTCGAGAAACACATGGAGCCGGCGCTTGCGTTGGTCGGTGCTGGCGAACCGGTCGAGCACATGCGCGCACAGCTGGCCGAGAACGACGCCCTGATGGTCGTGGACGGCGGTAAACCGATCGGCGTGCTGACCCGTGCGGATCTGCTGGGCATCCTGGCCGACTGACGTGCTGGTTTCGTCGGTGTGCGCCCAGGCGCGATCAAGCGAAAACAGCCTCTGACCTGCGGATTTGGAAGTTTCCGCGATGGTCACCTAGTGTTTACCACGTCAGCCCGACAGGGAGGCGGAAACACCGGAAGGTGGGGCCGCGCCGCAGGCTGGCAGGCCGGCTTGACTCTCGCCTGGAGCGGAGCTAAACTGGTCACTCCTTCCGGAGCCAAGCGCGCGAGGATCCACGGATCTGACGCCCAAGAGTCGGGGGAGCCAGAAAATCAGCTCGGAGAAGATGCCTCATCGTATTTTCGACGATGCCTGATCGTTTCTTGAGAACTCAACAGCGTGTCGAGTGATTGATGCCAAATGTTTGTTTGGTTGAGATTGTACTCAGTAGCATTTTTTTGGATGCTCTTGATCAATTTCGGCCAGGATGGTTTTTCTGTTTTTTTACGGAGAGTTTGATCCTGGCTCAGGACGAACGCTGGCGGCGTGCTTAACACATGCAAGTCGAACGATGAAGCTCCAGCTTGCTGGGGTGGATTAGTGGCGAACGGGTGAGTAACACGTGAGTAACCTGCCCTTCACTCTGGGATAAGCCTTGGAAACGAGGTCTAATACTGGATATTCATACATGGTCGCATGGTTGTGTGTGGAAAGATTTTTTGGTGAAGGATGGACTCGCGGCCTATCAGCTTGTTGGTGAGGTAGTGGCTTACCAAGGCTTTGACGGGTAGCCGGCCTGAGAGGGTGACCGGCCACACTGGGACTGAGACACGGCCCAGACTCCTACGGGAGGCAGCAGTGGGGAATATTGCACAATGGGCGAAAGCCTGATGCAGCGACGCCGCGTGAGGGATGACGGCCTTCGGGTTGTAAACCTCTTTCAGTAGGGACGAAGCGAGAGTGACGGTACCTGCAGAAGAAGCACCGGCTAACTACGTGCCAGCAGCCGCGGTAATACGTAGGGTGCGAGCGTTGTCCGGAATTATTGGGCGTAAAGAGCTTGTAGGCGGTTTGTCGCGTCTGCTGTGAAAGACCGGGGCTTAACTCCGGTTCTGCAGTGGGTACGGGCAGGCTAGAGTATGGTAGGGGAGACTGGAATTCCTGGTGTAGCGGTGAAATGCGCAGATATCAGGAGGAACACCGATGGCGAAGGCAGGTCTCTGGGCCATTACTGACGCTGAGAAGCGAAAGCATGGGGAGCAAACAGGATTAGATACCCTGGTAGTCCATGCCGTAAACGTTGGGCGCTAGGTGTGGGACTCATTCCACGAGTTCCGTGCCGCAGCTAACGCATTAAGCGCCCCGCCTGGGGAGTACGGCCGCAAGGCTAAAACTCAAAGGAATTGACGGGGGCCCGCACAAGCGGCGGAGCATGCGGATTAATTCGATGCAACGCGAAGAACCTTACCAAGGCTTGACATACACCGGAAGCATGCAGAGATGTGTGTGCCTTTTGGCTGGTGTACAGGTGGTGCATGGTTGTCGTCAGCTCGTGTCGTGAGATGTTGGGTTAAGTCCCGCAACGAGCGCAACCCTCGTTCCATGTTGCCAGCACGTGATGGTGGGGACTCATGGGAGACTGCCGGGGTCAACTCGGAGGAAGGTGGGGATGACGTCAAATCATCATGCCCCTTATGTCTTGGGCTTCACGCATGCTACAATGGCTGGTACAGAGGGCTGCGATACCGTGAGGTGGAGCGAATCCCTTAAAACCGGTCTCAGTTCGGATTGGGGTCTGCAACTCGACCCCATGAAGTTGGAGTCGCTAGTAATCGCAGATCAGCAGTGCTGCGGTGAATACGTTCCCGGGCCTTGTACACACCGCCCGTCAAGTCACGAAAGTCGGTAACACCCGAAGCCGGTGGCCTAACCCTTGTGGGGGGAGCCGTCGAAGGTGGGATTGGCGATTGGGACTAAGTCGTAACAAGGTAGCCGTACCGGAAGGTGCGGCTGGATCACCTCCTTTCTAAGGAGCGACAGTGGCCTTTCATCACCGCGTGTGTGGTGGGGTCCTGCTCAAGGGTGGAACATCAATCATGGTGCCCGTGACCGGGTGGCTGTCTCGACCAAGTACGAACCGGTGGTTCGGCTGATGTGAGTGATCATGGATGCTGGACTGGGTTGTGGAAAGGTGTTGGGGTGGTTGCTGGGTGTGGGGTGTCGGCACGTTGTTGGGTCCTGAAGAAACGATCTTCGGCGACTGGTACAGCTCCTTCGTGGGTTGTGGTGGTTGGTTGGGGTTGTTTTTTCTGGGTTGGCAGGCTGTTCGCCGGCTGCACTGAATAATCTGGGCTTGTGGGTCTGGGTTGGTGTGGGTGGTGGTGGTGCTGTGTGTTGTTTGAGAATTGCATAGTGGACGCGAAGCATCTGTAGTGCTCTGTGAAGTTTTTTTGTGTAAGTTTTTAAGAGCGTACGGTGGATGCCTTGGCACCAGGAACCGATGAAGGACGTAGGAATCTGCGATAAGCCTCGGGGAGTCGATAACCAGACTGTGATCCGAGGATTTCCGAATGGGGGAACCCCGCACCATTCATGTGGTGTGACCCATACCTGAACTCATAGGGTATGTGGAGGGAACGTGGGGAAGTGAAACATCTCAGTACCCACAGGAAGAGAAAACAAGAGTGATTCCGTGAGTAGTGGCGAGCGAAAGCGGATGAGGCTAAACCGCGGTTGTGTGATACCTGTCAGGGGTTGCAGTCGTGGGGTTGTGGGATCGTTCTTACCAATGCTGACATGTTGGTGGGCAGTTAGAAATGGCGCGTGTAGGCGAAACATCTTGAATGGTGTACCGGAGAGGGTGTAAGTCCTGTAGCCGAAACATGTGTCACTGTCTTGGACGTGTTCCCAAGTAGCACCGGGCCCGTGAAATCCGGTGTGAATCTGGCAGGACCACCTGCTAAGCCTAAATATTCCCTGGTGACCGATAGCGGACTAGTACCGTGAGGGAAAGGTGAAAAGTACCCCGGGAGGGGAGTGAAATAGTACCTGAAACCGTGCGCTTACAATCCGTCAGAGCCTCCTTGTTGGGGTGATGGCGTGCCTTTTGAAGAATGAGCCTGCGAGTTAGTGCTCAGTGGCGAGGTTAACCCGGGTGGGGTAGCCGTAGCGAAAGCGAGTCCGAAGAGGGCGCCCATAGTCGCTGGGTCTAGACCCGAAGCGGAGTGATCTACCCATGGCCAGGTTGAAGCGACGGTAAGACGTCGTGGAGGACCGAACCCACTTAGGTTGAAAACTGAGGGGATGAGCTGTGGGTAGGGGTGAAAGGCCAATCAAACTCCGTGATAGCTGGTTCTCCCCGAAATGCATTTAGGTGCAGCGTCACGTGTTTCTTGCCGGAGGTAGAGCTACTGGATGGCTGATGGGCCTCACCAGGTTACTGACGTCAGCCAAACTCCGAATGCCGGTAAGTGAGAGCGTGGCAGTGAGACTGTGGGGGATAAGCTTCATAGTCGAGAGGGAAACAGCCCAGATCACCAGCTAAGGTCCCTAAGCGTGTGCTAAGTGGAAAAGGATGTGGAGTTGCTGTGACAACCAGGAGGTTGGCTTAGAAGCAGCCACCCTTTAAAGAGTGCGTAATAGCTCACTGGTCAAGTGATTCCGCGCCGACAATGTAGCGGGGCTCAAGCACACCACCGAAGCTGTGGCAATCACACGACACCCTGATTTCAAACCTTGTGTTTGTGGTCCAGGGGTGTGGTTGGGTAGGGGAGCGTCGTGTGGGCAGTGAAGCGCCGGAGTGATCCAGGTGTGGAGGCCACACGAGTGAGAATGCAGGCATGAGTAGCGAATGACGGGTGAGAAACCCGTCCGCCGAATAACCAAGGGTTCCAGGGTCAAGCTAATCTGCCCTGGGTAAGTCGGGACCTAAGGCGAGGCCGACAGGCGTAGTCGATGGACATCCGGTTGATATTCCGGAACCGGCGAAGGACCGCCCATATCGAACCAAGGGATGCTAACCACCCGAACCATCATGTTCGTACGCCTTCGGGTGTGCGTGTTGGTGGGGAGCGTGGGACCCGATCTTGTAGTAGGTAAGCGAGGGAGTGACGCAGGAAGGTAGCCTCCGCGGGGCGATGGTTGTCCCCGTCTAAGACTGTAGGCCGACTGGTAGGCAAATCCGCCAGTCATTGAGGCTGAGAGTTGATAGTGACCACATATGTGGGAAGTAGGGTGATCCTATGCTGCCGAGAAAAACTTCTAGCGAGGTTCGAGCCGCCCGTACCCTAAACCGACTCAGGTGGTTAGGTAGAGAATACTAAGGCGATCGAGTGAATCGTGGTTAAGGAATTCGGCAAAATGCCCCCGTAACTTCGGGAGAAGGGGGGCCCAATCCTTGAAGTGACGTGCTCACTAGGGGTGAGGGCCGCAGAGACCAGGGAGAAGCGACTGTTTACTAAAAACACAGGTCCGTGCGAAGAAGTAATTCGATGTATACGGACTGACGCCTGCCCGGTGCTGGAACGTTAAGGGGACCGGTTAGCCTTTGGGCGAAGCTGAGAACTTAAGCGCCAGTAAACGGCGGTGGTAACTATAACCATCCTAAGGTAGCGAAATTCCTTGTCGGGTAAGTTCCGACCTGCACGAATGGCGTAACGACTTCTCCACTGTCTCAACCGCGAACTCGGCGAAATTGCACTACGAGTAAAGATGCTCGTTACGCGCAGCAGGACGGAAAGACCCCGGGACCTTTACTACAGCTTGGTATTGGTGTTCGGTACGGCTTGTGTAGGATAGGTGGGAGACTGTGAAGCATGCACGCCAGTGTGTGTGGAGTCAACGTTGAAATACCACTCTGGTCGTTCTGGGCTCCTAACCTCGGTCCGTGATCCGGATCAGGGACAGTGCCTGGTGGGTAGTTTAACTGGGGCGGTTGCCTCCCAAAAGGTAACGGAGGCGCCCAAAGGTTCCCTCAGCCTGGTTGGCAATCAGGTTTTGAGTGTAAGTGCACAAGGGAGCTTGACTGTGAGACAGACATGTCGAGCAGAGACGAAAGTCGGGACTAGTGACCCGGCGGTGGCTTGTGGAAGCGCCGTCGCTCAACGGATAAAAGGTACCCCGGGGATAACAGGCTGATCTTGCCCAAGAGCTCATATCGACGGCATGGTTTGGCACCTCGATGTCGGCTCGTCGCATCCTGGGGCTGGAGTAGGTCCCAAGGGTTGGGCTGTTCGCCCATTAAAGCGGTACGCGAGCTGGGTTTAGAACGTCGTGAGACAGTTCGGTCCCTATCCGCTGTGCGCGTAGGAAACTTGAGAAGACCTGTCCCTAGTACGAGAGGACCGGGATGGACGAACCTCTGGTGTGTCAGTTGTTCCGCCAGGAGCACCGCTGATTAGCTACGTTCGGAAGTGATAACCGCTGAAAGCATCTAAGCGGGAAGCACGCTTCAAGATGAGGTTTCCATGCCCCTTTGTGGGTGAGAGGCTCCCAGTAGACGACTGGGTTGATAGGCCGGACGTGGAAGCACAGTAATGTGTGTAGCTGACCGGTACTAATAAGCCGATAACTTACTCAAACCCTTCACAACAAAGGGTTCCTGCAGTTCATGCTTTAGCGTCCACTATGCGATATCTGAAACAACACGCAACAAACCTGTTGGCGTCATAGTTTCATAGTGTTACGGCGGTCATAGCGAAGTGGGAAACGCCCGGTCACATTCCGAACCCGGAAGCTAAGCCCTTCAGCGCCGATGGTACTGCACTCGGTAGGGTGTGGGAGAGTAGGACACCGCCGGACTTCTTTTTAAAGGCAAAGGGCCGCCCTCAGGGGCGGCCCTTTGTGCATTCCTCGGCTGGTTCTGGCGTTCATTTTTCGCCCCAAGAACGCGGATCGCACCGGCGTCCTGCAAGATGGATATCGGGCCTCGGGAATGAGGGTGCGAGAAGCAGAATGCGGAGGCCGCTGGGTGAGCGTCAGCAGGGTGTTCAAGGGCTCGATCAATTCGTATGGCGGATCCGCCGGATCGGTGCGTCCCAAGACCTGACTTGCACAGGTGATGCCGATTGATGGCACCTGACGCGGTGTTTGTGCTGGTCAGCGGGTTGCCGGGTTCGTGAACCACACACTAACGGTGGGCCGGTAGCGTCTCGTTCGTGGTGTTCGTGCGGAAGGTGAAGACGGCTTCGGGAGCCACGGCGGTTCAGCTCGCGGAGTACGCCGGCGGCCGCGACCGCGTGATCGAGCACCTCGGCTCGGCGCACACCGAGGCCGAGTTGGCCGTGCTGCTGGACCTCGCACACGCGAAGTTGCACGAGGGCCAAGACGAGCTTGACCTCGACTGGGCACGCCCGGTTAGCGGGGCGCCCGTGGTGCAGGCACAAGCCTCACAACTACTGATCCACGCGATCCGGTCAGCATGGAACCGGTTGGGATTCAACGAGATCGGTGACGAGGCGTTCTTCTCGTTGGTGCTCGCGCGGCTGGTGGAACCGACCAGCAAAGTTGACTCGCTGCGCGTGCTGACCGAACTCGGATACGAGGCACCGCACCGCAACACCTTCACTGCGACGATGAAACGCTGCGCGACCCGCGGATACCGGGACGTGATCGCGACCAAGTGTTTCGCGCATGCCGCGACTGCTGGTGATGTGACGTTGTGCCTGTACGACGTCACCACGCTCTACTTCGAGGCCGAGCACGAGGACGACCTACGCAAGGTCGGCTACTCCAAAGAACGCCGCGTCGACCCCCAAGTCGTCGTCGGGCTACTCGTCGACCGGCACGGGTTCCCGTTGGAGATCGGCTGCTTCGAAGGCAACCGGGCAGAGACGGCCACGATCGTGCGGCAGTTCGCTGACCGGCACAACCTGGCCGATATCGCGATCGTTGCCGACGCGGGCATGCTGTCCGCGACCAACCTCCACGCCTTGGATGAGGCGGGGTTGCGGTTCATCGTCGGGTCCCGCCTCACCAAAGCACCGCAGGATTTGGAATCGCACTTCCGGTGGCACGGTGACGCGTTCACCGACGGGCAGATCATCGACACGATCACCCCACGCACCGCCACCCACGCAGCGCGAGCCGTCAATGATGTGAAGCTGAAGTCCGAGCCGGTGTGGAACCCAGCGGTGCACACCACTGCGTGGCGGGCGGTGTGGGCGTACTCGGCCAAACGTGCGGCCCGAGACGCCAGGACCTTGACGTTGCAGGAGAACCGGGCGATGGCCGTTGTGGAGGGTGAGCGGGCCCCGCACAAGACTCGGTTCGTCAAGACGGACAACGGCGCCCGATCCTTGGACGAGGCGTCGCTGGCGCGGGCGCGGCGGTTGGTCGGGTTGAAGGGGTACGTCACGAACATCCCGGTCGACCTGGCGACCGCCTCGGAGGTCATCGGGAACTATCACGACTTGTGGCGGGTCGAGCAGTCCTTCCGGATGTCCAAAACCGACCTGCGAGCACGGCCGATGTTCCACCACACCCGCGACGCGATCGAAGCCCACCTCACGATCGTGTTCGCTGCCCTCGCGGTCGCCCGCTACCTGCAGAACGAAACCGGGCTCAGCATCAAACGCATCGTCACCACCTTGAGGCCACTACGCGAAGTGCAGGTCAGCATCGCTGGACACCTCATCACCGCCCAGCCACAACTCACCCCCGAAGCCGAGCAGATCCTCCGTCTTCTTGGCACACACTAAAACTGTGCAACTCGGGTCGAAGCCTGGCGCAAGCAGTGCCGTGAACTCGGTCTGTACAGCGCGGTTCTTTCCAGTGGTGACAAGGCGTCCCAGATGTATGTCGACGCCGGCCTGCGGGCCTTCCCATTGGGCGACGAAGCGATCATCGACGTCGACTCCTTCAGTCTGCGGGGTCGGTCCATGCGTCCGGTGCGACAGGCGGTCACCAGGATCAACCGGGCCGGATACACCGCCGAAGTTCGTCGACACGGTGACCTGAACCCCGATGAACTCGCCGAGATCGAACGCCTGGCCACCGAATGGCGCGGCAACGAGACCGAGCGTGGTTTCTCGATGGCGCTCAACCGACTTGGTGACCCGGCCGACGGTCGATGCGTACTCATCACGGCCCGAGACCGCGAAGGTGTCATTCGTGGTTTTCTGTCGTTCGTGCCGTGGGGCGTGCGCGGTGTGTCCCTGGACCTCATGCGTCGAGACCGCTCCGCGGAGAACGGTCTCAACGAGTACCTGGTCGCCAAGCTGATCGAACTCGGCGGTGACCTGGGCATTCGCCGGGTGTCGCTGAACTTCGCCGTGTTCCGCAACGTGTTCAGCACAGCCGATCAGGTGGGTGCCGGTCCGGTCACGAAGCTGACGGATGCTGCGTTGTCGTTCGCGTCCAGGTTCTACCAACTCGAGACGCTCTATCGGTCCAACGACAAGTACCGCCCGACGTGGGTTCCACGGATGCTCTGCTACGACCCCGCCCTCACCGTGGCCCGCGCCGGGCTGGCGATGGGTATCGCCGAGGGCTTCGTGCGTCCGGTCGGTCCTCGCTTCCTCATCGGACCTCGTCCGGGTGAGAGCCAACCGGTGCGCACCGAGGAGGGGTTCAACGAGACCGTGCGTGAGCAGGAACGCGATCTGCTCATTCCGGAACCGGACGCCGTGCAACTCAGCGAGCAACAGCGCGTCCGTCGAGGCAAGCTGGAACTGCTGCGGGAGGCGGGTTTCGAGGGCTACCCCGTGTCGGTGCCGCGCACGCATCGCGTGGCCGAGCTTGTTGCAGCACACAGGGGGATGGCCCCCGACACGACGACCGACGTCGCCGTGTCGGTCAGCGGACGCATCCGCGCCTGGCGCAATCTGGGCGGCGTCACCTTCGCAGTCCTCGACGACGAGGGCTCACGGATCCAGGTGATGGTCACCGTCGAAGGAACACCCCGCCAGGCGCGTGAACTTTGGCGCCGGACGGTCGACCTGGGCGACCTGGTGAGCGTCACCGGCGTGGTCGCGACCTCCCGCAACGGAGAACTGTCGGTGCTGATGCACTCGTGGCGCATGGCGTCCAAGTGCTTGAGCCCCATGCCGGTGATGCATACCCGACTGTCGCAGGACCTCCGGGCGCGCAACCGTTCCCTCGACCTGCTCCTCGACCCGAACTCACTCGCGATGCTGCAGCGCCGGTTCATCGGCGTGCGAGCCATGCGTGACGTCTTCACCGACAAGGGGTTCGTCGAGGTGGAGACGCCTATGCTTCAGGCGATCCACGGCGGCGCGGCCGCGCGTCCGTTCAAGACGCATATCAACGCCTACAACATGGGCCTGTACCTGCGTATCGCACCTGAGCTCTACCTGAAGCGGCTAGCGGTCGGCGGGATGCAGCGGATCTTCGAACTGAACCGCAACTTCCGCAACGAGGGCGCGGACGCGACCCACAACCCGGAGTTCACCTCGCTGGAGGCGTACGAGGCCTACGGCGACTACGACACCATGCGCGAACTCATGCGGGAGGTCGTGCTGCGCACCGCGGTTGCCGTGAACGGCCGTCCGGTCGCCTTGCGGCCCAACGCTTCAGGGGGAGTGGACGAGGTCGACCTGGACCGTCCGTGGCCGGTCGTGACCGTGCACGAGGCGGTGTCGAAGGCGGTCGGGCAGACCGTCACCAGCGCTTCGCTGCTCGCCGACCTCGCGCAGATCTGCGCCGCCCACGGTGTAGGTGCGCCGGCCGGGGCCGGTCCGGGCAAGCTGGTGATGGAGTTGTACGAGGCACTGGTCGAGAAGGAGACCACGTTCCCGACCTTCTACAAGGACTTCCCGGTCGAGGTCTCGCCGCTGGCGCGTCCGAACCGCAACGACCCGAAGTTGGCGGAACAGTGGGACCTGGTGGCGTTCGGCGCGGAGATGGGCACCGCGTACAGCGAGCTCATCGACCCCATCGATCAGCGCGAGCGTCTGACCCGTCAGTCGATGGCCGCTGCCGCGGGCGACCCGGAGGCGATGGAGGTCGACGAGGCCTTCCTCGGGGCACTCGAACTCGGCATGCCGCCGACCGGTGGCCTGGGATTCGGTGTCGACCGACTGATCATGATGCTGCTCGGCACCAACATCAAAGCCACGCTCGCGTTCCCGTTCGTGCGTCCGAGTGTTCACGGCGACGACGACTGAACCTGTTCAACGGAAGTCGCGCGACCCGGTACGCACGCTGATCGTGAGCGGTTCCAGCCGGTCGGCGACCAGATTGGTGATCGCCATACCGTCGGCGGCCGAACTTTCGAGGATGCCGCGGATGACCATGGCGGGCGCCGTGCGAGCGATCCGTCGGTAACGGTGCCACACGCCACGACTGACGATCACGTTGAGCAGGCCGGTCTCGTCCTCGAGGTTGAGAAAGGTGATGCCGCTCGCGGTGGCCGGACGCTGCCGGTGGGTGACGACGCCGGCCACCTCGATCCGGCGTCCGGACTCGACCGTCCGGCAGGACTCGATCGGTCGAACTCCTCTGGCGCTCAACGCCTCCCGGTTGTGCCGGATCGGGTGATCGTTCGGGCTGATGCCGGTCGATTGCAGATCGTGCTGCAGGATCTCGCCCGGAGTGAGCAAGGGGAGCAGCGGTGGTTGGTAGGGCACGGTGAACTCCAACTGGCCCTCGCGGACGGTCGCCGCCTCCGCGGACCGCCACAGGGCATCACGCCGCGAGCCGGCGATGCAATCGAGCGCGCCGCTGAGCGCCAGAGCCTCCAGTTGGTCGGCGTCCAGCACCGCCCGGCGGGACAGATCGGCCAGATCGGTGAACTCGCCGTCCTTCTGCCTGGCGGCGACGATGCGTTCGGCGGCTGCCTCGCCGAGGTTCTTGATCTCGTCGAACCCGAGCCGTACGGCGAACGGGGCATCACGCCGGTGCTCGGCGGTGTCGTCGGGCCGGCTCGGGTCGAACAGTCCGATGTCGTCCTCGCTGTGGTCGCACAGACAGTCGGGGAGTCCGGAGGGGGAGGCGGGGGAGGTGATGGAGTCGTCGATCGGTTCGAGTCCGGCGTACACATCGGAGCGGTGCAGATGCGGCGGACGCACCTGCACACCGTGGCGGCGGGCGTCACCGACGAGAGTCTGCGGTGCGTAGAAGCCCATCGGTTGCGCGCGCAGCAGGGCGGCGAGGAAGGCGGCGGGGTAGTGCAGTTTCAGCCAGGAACTGGCATAGACCAGCACCGCGAAACTGAGCGCGTGTGACTCGGCGAACCCGAAGTTGGCGAACGCCTCGATCTTGTTGTAGATCTCGTCGGCCACTTCGGGACTGATGCCGTTGGCATACATACCTTCATAGAGCCGGGTCCGCAGGGCGTCGATCCGTTCCACCCCGCGCTTGGAACCCATCGCCCGGCGCAGCAAGTCGGCGTCGGCGGGGGAGCAGCCGCCGACGCTGACCGCCATCTGCATCAGTTGCTCCTGGAACAACGGGACGCCGAGGGTGCGTTCGAGCACGTCCTTCACCAACGGATGTGGGTAGGTGATCTCGTCCTCGCCGGTGCGCCTGCGGATGTAAGGGTGGACGGCGCCGCCCTGGATCGGGCCGGGACGGATGAGCGCGATCTCGACCGCGAGGTCGTAGAAGCAGCGGGGCTTCAGGCGGGGAAGGGTGCCCATCTGAGCGCGGCTCTCGACCTGGAAGACGCCGATGGAGTCGGCTCGGGCGAGCATGTCGTAGACCCCGCGTTCACCCTTCGGCAGCGTCTCGATGTGCCACTGCTCGCCCAGGTGCTCCTGCACGAGATCGAAGGTGTACTGCAGCGCGGCCAGCATGCCCAGGCCGAGCAGGTCGAACTTCACCAGTCCCATCCACGCGCAGTCGTCCTTGTCCCACTGCAGGACGGTGCGGTTCTCCATCCGGGCCGGTTCGATCGGGCACACCTCACCCACCGGTCGCTCGGTGAGCACCATGCCACCGGAGTGGATGCCCAGGTGCCGCGGGAAGGTCAGCACCTGTTGCGCCAGACCGATTACCGGTAGGGGGATGTCGTGGTCGGCACTACTGATGTCGGCGCCCCACCGTTCGACCTGCTTGGACCATGCGTCCTGCTGACCTTGACTGTGCCCCAAAGCTTTTGCCATGTCGCGGACGGCGTTCTTCGGACGATAGGTGACGACATTGGCCACCTGCGCCGCATTGCGTCGGCCATAACGCCTGTAGACGTACTGGATCACCTCCTCGCGTCGTCCGGAATCGAAATCGATGTCGATGTCGGGTGCTTCTTCGCGTAGTTCGGACAGGAAGCGTTCGAACGGCAGCCGGTAGAAGATCGGGTCGATCACCGTGATGCCCAGCACGTAACAGACCAGGGACGCGGCCGCCGACCCGCGGCCCTGGCACAGGATGCCTTCGCCACGGGCGAAGGTGACGATGTCGTGGACGATCAGGAAGTAGCCGGGGAAGTCCTTGGCCTCGATGACGTCGAGTTCCTTGTCGAGCCGCTGGCGCACCTCGGCCGACATCGGCGAGAACTTTTGTGCCGCAGCGGTTTCGACCAGTTGTCTCAGGTAGCTCATCGACGTGTGTCCGGCCGGTACGTCCTGCTTCGGCAGACGTGGGGTCGCTGCACGGAGCCGGAAGCCGGACTGGTCGGCGATCTCGACGGTGCGCTCGATCGCACCGGGGAACCGACCGAACCGTCGCTGCATCTCGCCCCCGCTGCGCAGGTGAGCCTGGTCGGACGCGGGTAACCAGCCGTCGAGATCGTCGAGACTGCGCCGTGCGCGAACGGCCGCGACGGCTGTTGCGAGCGGGTAGTTCTCCGGTGAGGCGTAGTGGACGGCGTTGGTCGCCACGACGTCGAGTCGGCACCGGCGAGCCAGATCGGCCAGTCGGTCATTGCGTGGACCGTCACTCGGATCACCGTGATCGGTGAGTTCGACCAGAACGCGATCGTGACCGAAGAGTTCGGCCAGACGCTCGAGTTCGCTCATGGCAGCGCCTTCATCACCTCGCGAAAGTGCTTGCCGGACAAGGCCTTTGCGGCATCCGGTCAGCACAAAACTTGACCCGGAGGTGATGCTCGCGATGCGGGCGAGGTCGTGCACCGGGCGCCCCTTCTCCGCCTCCGGGTGTAGGTGACCGTCGGTGAGGGCGGTGGCCAACTTCCGGTACCCCTCCACGCCATCGGCGATCAGGACGAGGTGATGTCCTTCCGGATCGGCGTTGCCGTTCTGCGGTGCGCTCAATCCGAACGACAGCTCGGCTCCGTACATCGTGATCAGGTCGCCGTAACTCTCGGCAGCTTCGGCGAGCCGGACGATGCCGTACAGCCCGTCGTGGTCGGTGAGTGCGAGCCCGTGCAGCCCGAGCGCCACCGCCTCGGTGACGAGATCCTCGGGCGAGGAGGCACCGTCCAGGAAGCTGTAGTGCGAGTGGGCATGCAGTTCGGCGTAGGGCACGACGACGTCGGGGCGGTCGATCCTGGCCGGAGTGAACTTGGCACGTTTGCGGGAGAACGCCGGCCCGTCACCACCGTCGGCGACCAACTCCTGCCGCACCTGCGGGCGGACGCCGTGAGAGAGGGCCTGCTCCAGTTGCGACCACGGGATCGGCGGGTTGTTCCATCCCATCCCTCACCACCACAACCTGCGTAGGTCAGTCATAGCGAGCCTCGATCCACCAGCCGTTCGGTGCGGCGATCAGCAACCACGCCTGGGATGCGTCGTCGATGATCTGAAAACGATTGACCTGCAACGGTTTTTGCCACCAATGCTGACGCAGCGGCCAGGGTCCGTTCCATGCGACGATCCGGCGCCGGGGAGACCGATCATGGGCCGGCCGCCAGTGGGTCGGCGGACGGGAAAGGTTGCCGCGCGAATCGACCCCGACCGCCTCGCCGTCGTCCGTGCTCACCTCTGCGGGGCGGGCTCGTCGGAAGACGGTGGCCGGTGCCGGGCCCGGGACGGTGCCCGGCCAGGGTTGCTCCAGCCGGGCTTGGGCCGGAGCGGCATCACCCCACGGACGGATCGCCTGTCGCTCGTGCAGCAACCGTCCGCCGACCAACGTCGCACTGCACACGCCCGAGTGACCGAGTTCGTGCTGCAGCGAGGTGAGTGCATGGACGATGTGTCGGTCGGGGCGTTCTCCCCAGAGGCCTTGAGCGTGTTCGCTTGCAGCCGTGGGAGATTCGGCGGCGACGGCCACGGAGCTGATTGCGTCGAACCGGGTCTGCTGTTCGGCGTCGAAGTCGTCTAGTTGCCACCGGACCCGCTCGACCATGTCGTCGACTCCGAAGGGCCAGGTGTGCCGCCACCGGCGTTCGTGTACCACTCCTGCCTCGGTGCGCAGTTCGACACGGATCTCGTGACAGACCTGTCCGGCACGGCGCAGGCGCTCGGTCAATTGCTCGCAGTGAACGCGTACCCAGTGGGTGATGGTGGTGGTGTCGGTGGCCGGTGGGTCGCAGACCGCACGTACCGAAAGATCGGTGGGCACCGGGGATGTGCGCAACAAAGGAGCGTCCTGCCCGCTCGCGAGTCGGTGGGCGCGCAGGCCACCCTCGCCGAAGCGTGCATGAACCTGTTGTCGAGGCAGTCGAGCGAACGCGCCGAGGTTGCGAATACCGATGCGGCGCAGAGTTTTTGCCAGGTCAAGTTGATCGACCTCCTGCGCGACGGCCTCGACCGGCAGGGTGCGTAGGAAGCGGTGGGTGTCGTCGGCGGACAGGTTGACGAACGGGCGTTCGGGTGTCGTCGCGTACGCGGCCTGCTCTGCTGCGAAGAGTCCTTCGGCGACTGCGATCCGGGCGTCGGGGACGTCGGTGTCGCTCAGTTGGTCGAACAGGCTCTCCACCACGGCGTCCTCGCTGCCGTAGAAACGCGAAGCACCGGCGATACGCATCGCGATTGTGCCTGGACGCAGCACCTGCATGTGGGGAACGAGCTTCTCCACCGCACGTAGAACCGGCGCGAAGTGTCGCTCGTCGAGTGCCGGGTCATGTTGCAGGACAACAAGATTCGGACACCGTACCTGCGCTTCTCGGACCCGTAGGCCGACGGTCACGGCTTCCTGGGCCGCGGTCTCGCAGACCGCGACGAGCCGGCCGGCCCGAACCAGTGCGAAGGCCGACGGGGCGGCGCTTCCCATCGAGCGGCGTACCGCCTCGATCGACCAGTTCGGGCACCACACGACCAGCGCACGCGCGGGGCGTGTGCTGAGTGGGATGGACGCGGTCATCCATCGAGTATCGAACATGTGTACGAACTAGGCAAGCGCGGTGAGTCGCGGGCAGGTGGGACATCAATCAGAAAATCTGTCGCTCCGCAAGCCCCCACTTCGTCCTCAGGCATGACACAAATGAGATGTGACTGTTCAGCGAACAGTCTTGGGAGAGCAGGAAGTCTCAACCAACATCTCTTGAAGGGGTTGTAGTTCATGACGCTTGACATCAATCGGCTGCACGGCCAGAACGTTGTCGACCAGGACGGTGACAAGGTCGGTTCCATCGGCCAGGTCTACCTGGACGACGAGACCGACCGCCCCACCTTCGTGACGGTGAAGACCGGGCTTTTCGGCAACAACGAGACCTTCGTTCCGCTGGACATGGCGCAGAACGACGGTGACGACCTGCGTGTCCCGTACACCAAGGACTTCATCAAGGACGCGCCGAACGTCGACGCCGACGGTCACCTGTCCGAGCAGGAGCAGGACGAGATCTACCGCTACTACCAGCTCGACGGTGGCCGCGCCGGCGGTGTGGATGACGGCCGCATCGGCAATGACGGCGACCGCGACCGTGACGGCCTGGGTGTTGCCGGTGCTGCTGGTGAAGTTGCCGGCCGTGGCGGAGATGTCGACCGTGACCTCGACCGTCCCGACACCGGCGACCGCGACCGACGTGGCTTCGACGGCGACGACAACTCGGTCGTCCGCCGCGAGGAGGAGCTCAAGGTCGGCAAGGAGCGTGTCGAGACCGGCCGCGTCCGCTTGCGCAAGCACGTCGTCACCGAGCAGAAGACCGTCACCGTGCCGGTCGAGCGCGAGGAGTTCGAGGTCGTCCGTGAGCCGATCACCGATGGCGACGGCAGCCGTGGCGGCAAGCTCGGCGACGACGAGGTGTCGGTGACCCTCTCCGAGGAGCGTCCGGTGGTCGACAAGGAGGTCGTCGACAAGGAGCGCGTCGGACTGCAGACCAACAAGGTCCAGGACGAGCGCCGCGTCGACGCCGAGGTCGGCCGTGAGGAAGTCGTCGTCGACGAGGACGGCCGTCGTGGTGTCGACGGTGACCGCGACGACAACCGCGGCCTTGCCGACAAGGCGAAGGACAAGGCTCGCGACCTGAAGGACGGCCGCGACAACCACTGAGCTGTCGTGATCGCATGAAGTGGCCCCGGGGTTCTCCCGGGGCCACTTCTCATGTCGCGGAAGATCTCACCGACGGTGCGGTGGTGGCCACTGGACGGTGGCGCTCGTGGTGCGGTGGCCGCGGGTGCACGAGATCGTCAACTCGCGACTCACCAGGTGGCCATGGCCGTGTTCGAGCCCGTGCCAACGATCGGCGGTCACCTCGAAGGTGCTGGTCGCCTGCGGCCAAGCGCCGGCAACAAGCAGGGTCGCGCCCCGGTGGCGCAGGCGGGCGAGCAGTCGATTGCGCAACCCGGGTGCGAGGGGTGGAGCAGGGCGGGCGAGGACAACGTCGATCGCCTCGATCAGCGCGCAGACGGTGTCGAGCCATTGCTCGGGTCGTACTTGTGGGATGAGGGCAAGACGTTCCAGGTCGACGCCCCACTCGTCCGCACACTCCAGGCCCAGATCCGGGAAACCGACTGTGGCGCACCATGATCCGGCGGCGGATGCGCCGGCCATCAAAGCGATGCCCAGGCTTGTCGAGTTGGTGATGCAGTGAACGGTGCCCACTCGTAGTCCCGGCCCGACCAGTTCGGTCAGGGCGGAATGGGTGGGCAGCGACTGTCCGGCCGGCTGTGCGCGGTGCAGTTCGCTGCGTAGGGCAGCGATCGTCTCCAGTCGATCCGGAAGGGTCGTGGTCATCCATCAAGCATCGAACACATGTTCGATATATGCAAGTGGCCGGTGCACACGTTCGGGACGGCATGCGGCAGGATCTACACATGGCTGCTGAGCGGGAAGTGCTGACCTACGAAGACTTCGGGCGTGCGGTGCGCGAGGTCGCCCAGAATGTGGTCGATTCCGGCTTCGAACCGGACCTCGTCCTGTCGATCGCGCGTGGCGGTCTGCCGTTCGGCGGCGCCCTCGGGTACGCGTTGGACATCAAGAACGTGTCGGTGGTGAACGTCGAGTTCTACACCGGCGTCGATCAGCGACTGGACGTGCCGATCATGCTGCCGCCCACACCTGCGGCGGTGGATCTGTCAGGGATGAAGGTGCTTGTCGTCGATGACGTGGCCGACACCGGCAAGACGCTGAAGCTGGTGCAGGAGTTCGTCGCCGACCACGTGGCCGAGTCCAAGATCGCGTGCATCTACGAGAAATCGCGCACGATCGTCAACTGCGACTATGTGTGGAAGTACACCGATCATTGGATCGACTTCCCATGGTCGAGCCAGCCGCCGCTCACCTCCTCGCAGACCAAGCACCGAAGCGCAGGCCCGCGCCGAACTGACCAAGGCGCTGACCGCTGCCAAGGTGACTGATCGTCGCGCTGAGCCCAACGCAAAGGCGCCGTCCCCGGATCCGGGAACGGCGCCTTTCGTATGTGCGATCAGGCCTCGGTGGACTCGGTCGGGCGCTTGCCGAGTTCCTCATCCAGGCGCAGCAGTCCCGGACCGTCGTCATTGATCAGCTTCACTCGTCCGACGATCTCGCTGACCGTCGCCTCTTCCTCGATCTGCTCGTTGAGGAACCAGTTGAGCAGCGGGCGGGAGTCGAGGTCGCCCTCCTTCTCGGCCGCCCGGTACAGGTCGCGGATCGAATCGGAGACGCGCTGCTCGTGCTTCAGCGCGGCCTCGAACGCGTCCAGCACCGTCTGCACCTGCACCTGCGGTGCGGGGATGGTGCCGATCTTCGCGTCGTTGTCGCGGTCGGCGACGTGGTCGATGAACTTGTTCGCGTGCACGATCTCCTCATCGGCCTGGTGGCGCAGCCACGCTGCCATACCGGGAAGATCCATCTCGTCCATCTCGATCGCGAGCTGGCGGTAGACGATCGATGCTTCGAACTCGAGGGTGATCTGGTCGTTGAATGCCTTCTCCAGGGCGTCGCTCATCTTCATTCCACGAGCCTAACGCGCGGCACTTCGCGGCGCCGCTGAGCAAAGCCTCAGCTTGCTGCCGGGCGGATGCTGCTCAGGATCCGCGGCAGTCGATTCTTCGGGTCCGTTCTTCGACCAGGTGCCACCCCACGGGTTGCCAAATGGGCCATTCCAGCTGGCGTCAGGGAACGGCAAATCACGAGGGAACGCCGTTTGCGGCGTTCCCTCGTGCATTTGGAGTTGCTTCAGCGGCTCACCAACTGTTGACGACGTCGATCACCAGTCGCTGGCCACCGTCCGTGTCGTTGAGCACGAACACCTTCATCGGCAGGCGTCCGCGCAGTCCGATGAAGAACTGCGTCTGGCCCTCGAAGGAGGACCCGTAGGCGATCTGCTTGAAGTTGTACCAACCGGCGACGTTGGCCACTTCCATACGGTTCGCCGGGCGGTAAGTGGGAACGCCGGACGTGGTGTACGCCGGTGCCTTCGCGATGACCTGCAGGACGGCGCCACCCCGCAGGCGCAGCACCTGGCCGCTCGGGTCGACGACCGCCTTGCTGACGTAACGGACGTCGTAGCCGGTGTTGCCGGATCCGCGGCCCAGGTCGATGACCATCCGCTCGAAGCATCCGTGTTGACCGACCCGGACCCCTGTGACCGGGCGTGTGGTCATGGGCGAAGAGGTCTTCGCCAGCGAGCCCCACGGTGCAGTGCAGGCGGTGGCCTGCGCGTTGTCTGCGCCGATGGGTGAGATGGCGGCCGTGGCCGCCAGTGCGACTGCCGAAGCAGCAATGCCGAACTTCTTCTTCATGGTGCCTCCCCTTGAGAATTCGGAGCGGGAATACCGCGCCGGTTCCAGGATGCTCCTAGAGCCCGTCAAAGGGAATGGGCAGATCTACCCTGTTCTTCGCGACTTCAGTGGGTCGGATGTCCGTCCGGCGGGAGTACATCGGACTGTGCGGGCAACTGGTCCTGACGCACGATGCCCACTGGGCAGGTCATGCCGTTGGGTCCGTGATTGCAGTATCCGCCGGGGTTCTTGTGCAGGTACTGCTGGTGGTAGCCCTCTGCGTAGTAGAACGGGCCGGCGTCCTCGGCACTGCGCACTTCGGTGCTGATCTCGCCGAATCCGTTGTCGCTCAACACTGTCTGGAAGCTGTCGCGAGTCGCCTCGGCGGCTTCCTGCTGCTCGGGCGTCGTCCAGTAGATCGCCGATCGGTATTGCGTACCGACGTCGTTGCCCTGGCGGTTGGCGGTGGTGGGGTCGTGATTCTCCCAGAATTCCTTGAGCAACAGTTCGGGTGAAGTCTGTGCGGGGTCGTAGGCGACCAGCACGGCTTCGGTGTGCCCGGTGCGTCCGGTGCAGGTCTCCTCGTACGTCGGGTGCTTCGTGAAGCCGCCCATGTAACCGGCGGCCGTCGTCACCACGCCCGGCAGTTTCCAGAAGATCCGTTCGGCTCCCCAGAAACATCCCATCGCCACGTACAGCACCTGCGTGCCGTCGGGCCAGGGGCCACGAAGAGGCGTGCCGAGCACCTCGTGTGTCTCCGGGATTCCCGGAAGTTCGCTGTCACGGCCGGGCAGTGCGTGTTCGGCGGTGACCATGGTGGCGGGGCGTCCGAAACCGAAGATCATGTCCGACACAACGACGAACCGCCCGGGAACCTTCCCGGGCGGTTCGTTCGAGCGCGCTGTCGCTTCAGCAGTACTTCATCCCGGAGAGCGCCTTGGTGTAGGTGCAGCGGTGCGTCACTGCACCACGGGAGTTCACCAGGCGAGCAGTGTCGCCGGTGTTGTTCCACACGTACTGGGTCGTCTTGCCGAAGTACTGGTTCGTGGCGGACGCGGTGCCGCGCCCGGTGCGGATCGTCACCGTCTTCTTCGGAGCGGGCCGTCAGACCCGCTGTTCAAGAGTAGTTGAGCGTCGAACTTCCTGTCCGCAGTTTCGCAATACTCGGTTGTGCCTGCTGGCGGACCCGGGAAAGGATCGACCCATGACTTTCGAGGTGCGTGAGATCGACCTGTTCGGCGCCGGCGAGCAGGCTCAGCACTGGATCGACGTCCAGACCCGCAGCGGGGAGGCTGTCTGGGGCAGTGAACACTCCGGTTGGAGCCTGGGTGAGGTGCGGGGGCGACGCCGCGGTACCCAACACACCTTCATCGACCTCGCCGCCGTCGAGGGCGACGCGGTGATCGGCATGGCGGCCGTGGCGATGCCGGCCCATGACAACAAACACCTTGCATTGTTGATGCTGCATGTCGATCCCGATCACCGCAAGAAGGGTGTCGGCATGGCTCTGGCGCAGGACGTGCTGCGACGGATCGGCGAGGCCGGACGCACGACCGTGCAGGTCGACACCGAAACCCCGACGGACGCAGAAGTCTCTGTCGGCCCCGCTTTCGCCGAGCGGTTCGGATTCAGCAATGTCCAGACCCTATTCCGCAGCGCGATGCCGCTGCCTGCCGACCGTGATCGGCTGGCCGGGCTGGCGGCCGGTGAGGGGATCGAGGATGCTGCCGCGTTCCGGGTCGAGTGGCGCGTCGACGACGTCCCGGACGAATGGTTGCCGGGCCTTGCGATTCTCGAACAGCGGATGAGCACCGACGCCCCACAGGGTGACATGACCACGGAGGAAGAGGCCTGGACGCCGGAGCGAGTGCGCGAGAACCTCGACTGGGCGACCAAGCAAGCGCAGCGCCACGTCGTCGTCGCGGTCGCCTTCGAGGGCGAGGAGATGGCCGGTTTCACCCAGGTTGAAGCGCCGCGCGAGACCCCGACACTGGCCTACCAGCAGGACACCCTGGTCCTGCGTGAAGCTCGGGGCCATGGACTCGGTCTGCGGCTCAAGGCTGCTGCGGCACTCGCGCTGATGGACGAACTGCCGCGAGTGAGCCGCGTCCGCACGTGGAACGCCGACGATAACCGGCACATGCTGGCCGTCAACGCCGACCTCGGGTACGAGCGGCAGGGCGTTCTGCAGGTGTGGGAACTCGATCTCACTCGGTGGTGGTCGGGGACGCCGGAAACTCTCGATAACCTTGGGCGGTGCTGACCGTTCAAGAAGCCCTCCTGACGCTGCAGAAGTTCTGGACCGACCGTGGCTGCATGGTCGTCCAGCCGTACAACACCGAGGTCGGGGCGGGCACCATGAACCCGGCTACCGTCATGCGGGTCCTCGGACCGGAGCCCTGGCGGGTGGCGTACGTCGAGCCGTCCGTGCGCCCCGACGACAGCCGATACGGCGAGAACCCCAACCGACTGCAGACGCACACCCAGTTCCAGGTGATCCTCAAACCCGACCCCGGCAACCCGCAGGAGCTCTACCTGGAATCGCTGCGTGCACTCGGCATCGACCTGGACGCGCACGACGTCCGCTTCGTCGAAGACAACTGGCAGCAGCCGGCCATCGGCGCCTGGGGCCTGGGGTGGGAGGTCTGGCTGGACGGCATGGAGGTCACCCAGTTCACCTACTTCCAGCAGGTGGTGGGCCAGAACCTCGAACCGGTCAGTGTCGAGCTGACCTACGGCATCGAGCGCATCATGATGGCGTTGCAGGGCGTATCCCACTTCAAGGACATGCAGTACGCGCCGGGCATCACCTACGGCGAGGCGTTCGGGCAGAACGAGTACGAGATGTCGCGCTACTACCTCGACACCGCCGACGTGGCGACGAACCGCGAGTTGTTCGGCCACTTCACCTCCGAGGCGCAGCGGATGATCGACGAGCGCCTGCCGGTTCCGGCATGGACGTACGTGCTCAAGAGCTCGCACGCGTTCAACGTGCTCGACAGCCGCGGCGCCGTCTCGACCACCGAGCGCGCCCGCTCCTTCTCGCTGATGCGCAAGCTCGCCCGCGAGGCCGGCGCCCTGTGGACCGACCGCCGCGCCGAACTCGGCCACCCGTTGCTGAAGGGTGAGGCCCCGCAGATGGTCATCGGCCAGGCAGTCATGCCGCCGAGCGAGGGCGAGACGTCGGCGGCGAAAGTCAGCTCCGACCAGCCGCAGACCTTCGCGTTCGAGGTCGGCGTCGAGGAACTCCCGCCGCACGTCGTCGGCCAGGCGATCGAGCAGGTGCGCACCGGTGTCACCGACGGTCTCGCGGCCTCGCGCCTGGAGTACGGCGACATCACCGTCGTCGGCACCCCGCGCCGCATCGTCGCCACCGTCGCCTCGGTGTCGGCGCACGAGCCCGACGCCGAGACCCTGCGCAAGGGCCCGAAGGTCGCCGCCGCGTTCGATGCAGACGGCAACCCGACCAAGGCCTGCGAGGGCTTCGCGCGTGGCCAGAAGGTCGACGTCGCCGACCTGGTGCGCGCGGAGTTCGACGGCGCCGAGCACGTCGCGGTGAAGGTGCAGCAGCCCGGACGTGACGTGCTGGAGGTGCTGGGCGGCATCGTCGAGGCGGTCGTCGGCTCGCTGCGCGCCGACAAGAACATGCGCTGGAGCGACCCGGAGCTCACCTACAGCCGTCCGGTGCGTTGGCTCGTCGCGCTGTGGGGCGCCGACCTGGTGCCCGCACAGATCTCGCAGCTGCGCACCGGCCGCACCACCTACGTGCACCGCACCGACCCCAATGCGTTGGTGCCTGTCGCGTCGGCTGCCGAACTCACCACGCTGCTGGGCGACAAGGGCATCGTGCTCGACCCGGAGGCCCGGCGTGCGTCGGTCGTCGAGCAGGCCACCCGGCTTGCTGAATCTGTCGGCGGCACAGTCGATTTCGAGGCCGAGTGGGCGCTCGTCGACGAGATCACCAACCTGGTCGAGCAGCCCCACGGCATCCTCGGTGGGTTCGAGGAGCGCTACCTGCGGGTGCCCGAGCAGATCCTCACCACCGTTATGCGCAAGCACCAACGCTACCTGCCGGTGCGGGACGCGTCGGGCGCCCTGATGCCGTACTTCATCACGATGGCGAACGGCGACTGCGACGACGACGTGGTGCGCGGCGGTAACGAGTCGGTGCTGCGGGCCCGCTACGAAGACGCGGCGTTCTTCTACGACGCCGACCTGCAGGTCGACCTCACCGAACTGCGCGCGGGCATCTCCAAGCTCACCTTCGAAGACCGCCTCGGCTCGATGGCCGACCGTTCCGACCGCATCAAGGACGTCGCGGCGGCGCTCGCCGAGACGATCGACCTGGACGCCTCGGGCCGCGAAACGCTTTCCCGGGCAGGCGAACTCGCGAAGTTCGACCTTTCGTCGCAGATGGTCGTCGAGCTGTCGTCGCTTGCCGGCTTCATGGCCAAGGAGTACGCCGCGAAGGCGGGGGAGACCCCCGAGGTCGCCTCGGCGCTGTGGGAGATGGAGTTGCCGCGCACCACCGGCGGCCCGCTGCCCACCTCGGTGCCGGGAGCGTTGCTGGCGCTCGCCGACCGGTTCGACCTGCTCACCGCCATGTTCGCGATCGGCGCCAAGCCGACCGGATCGTCCGACCCGTTCGCGTTGCGTCGTGCGGCACTCGGTGTTGCGAGCATCCTGCGCGGAGTCGACGGCGTCGGTGCGATCACGATCAGCGCCGGCCTCGCTGCCGCGGCTGCCCGTCTGCGCACCCAGGGTGTCGACGTCAGTGACGAATCGGTCGCTGCAGCACAGGAATTCGTCGAAGGACGCTTCCACCAGCAGTTGCGCGACGAGGGCATCTCGGCCGGGCTGGTCGACGCCGTCGCACCGCTCGCGGACGCCCCCGGCAAGGCGGAGCTCGCGCTCAAGGACATCGAGGCCGTGCGTGCGACCGACGGGTTCGCGCCCCTGGTCGAGGTGACCCAGCGCATCACCCGGATCGTGCCGGCCGGCACCACCGGTGCCTACGACCGGTCCGTGCTCGTCGAGGACACCGAGAAGGCGCTCGCCGACCGGGTCGACGCCCTGCCCGACCACGCGGGCGACGGCCTCGTCGATTGGCTCGCCGATGCGAAGGCGATCGTCGACCCGGCGAACACCTTCTTCGACGAGATCCTGGTGATGGCCGACGACGAGGCGCTCAAGGCCGCCCGCCTCGGCCTGCTGCAGACGATCGTCGACCGTGCGCCGAAGGGCATCGACTGGAAGGCGCTGCACGCGGCGCTGTGAGACGCGCCGGACGCAAGAACAGCGGGCGGTCCCGAACGGGCCGCCCGCTGTTTGTGCTCATGTGTCGATCACACGCCGTGGCCGCCCGAGCCGGAGCCGCCGAATGTGTTGTTCTGATACACCTTGTGCATGTGGGCCGACGCCAGCCGTGCGCCGTCACGGTCGCCGTCGATGCGGGGGCCCCTACGGAGATTCTGACGCAGGTGGCCGCGGGACTTCCAGTTGTTGTCGGAGTTGACCCGGTCGTAGACGGCCGCGCCGATGAGGACGACGGCTATGACCGAAAGAACGATGATCCAGAACATGGTCTGACCCCCCTTGCCCGAGGCGGAGGCCCGATGCCCCTCCTGGGTGTGACGGTACGCCAGGAGGACTCGGAATGTCATCCATCGCGGTCGTAGGGTTGGGACCATGACCAACGAGCAGCACGGCTTCTCCACCCGCGCCATCCACGCCGGTTCGGAACCCGACCCCCGCACCGGCGCCGTCACCCCGGCGATCTACCAGACGTCCACCTACAAGCAGGACGGTGTGGGCGGCTTCCGCGAGGGGTACGAGTACTCCCGCTCCGCCAACCCGACCCGCACCGCGCTCGAGACCTGTCTCGCCGCGATCGAGGGCGGCTCGCGCGGCTTCGCGTTCGCCTCGGGGTTGGCCGCCGAGGACACCCTGATGCGGGCCGTGCTGCAGCCCGGTGACCACATGATCATCCCGACCGACGCATACGGCGGCACCTTCCGCCTCGTCGACAAGGTGGTCAAGCGGTGGGGCGTCGACTACTCGCTCGCCAAGGTGGGTCAGGCGGACGCGATCCGTGGCGAGATCCGTCCGGGCGTCACCAAGTTGATCTGGATCGAGACCCCGACCAACCCGATGATGGGCATCGCCGACATCGCGGCCGTTGCGCAGGTCGCCCACGAAGCAGGTGCACTGCTGGTCGTCGACAACACCTTCGCCTCCTCCTACCTGCAGCAGCCGCTCGCGCTTGGCGCGGACGTCGTGATGCACTCCACGACCAAGTACGCCGGCGGTCACAGCGACGTCGTCGGCGGCGCATTGATCGTCGGCAAGGGTCAGGACGAGCTCGCCGAAAAGGTTGCCTTCCATCAGAACTCGCTCGGAGCGGTGGCAGGACCGATGGACTCCTGGCTGGTGCTGCGCGGCTTGAAGACACTCGCCGTGCGAATGGAACAGCACTGCACCAACGCCGAGAAGATCGTCGACTACCTGCAGACCCGCGAGGACGTCACCCACATCCACTACCCGGGCCTCGACAGCCACCCCGGCCACGACATCGCGGCCAGGCAGATGAAGCGGTTCGGCGGCATGATCAGCTTCCAGCTCGAGGGTGGCGAACAGAACGCCGTCGACGCCATCGGACGGACGAAGATCTGGACGCTCGGCGAATCACTGGGCGGGGTCGAGTCGCTGATCGAGCACCCGGCACGCATGACGCACGCAAGTGTCAAGGGCACCGAGTTGGAAGTGCCCGGCGACCTCATCCGACTGTCCGTGGGCATCGAGGACGTCGACGACCTGATCGCCGACCTCGACCAGGCGCTGCGCTGACCGTGATCAGCGGATGATCCTGTTTCTCGTCGCGGCGGTGCTTGCCGGCGCCGCGCTGGCCTTGTTCGTCGCGGCCGGGCGGGACCGTAGGACGTGGAGCGAGCACCGTCGCCAGGTCATGATGATCAGGCGTTGGGAACGTGCTCGTGACGGTGCGCCCTTCGATCAGGCGGCGCCGCCTCGTCCGGAGCTCGACTCGCCGTACGCCAAACCCCGCGCGGAGAATCCACCGGTGTTGCCGGATCGGCCGGGCCAGACCCGTCTGCTCTGGGGCGCGTTGCTCGTCGTTTGCGCCGTCCTGGTGTTGACCGCGGCGCTCGCTGCTTGAGTCGAGGTTCAAGACTCGGTCAAGACCTGGCGGGGCACGGTGATGCTGTCGGTACCAGGTGGCAGAGTATGCGACATGTCACTAGCGGTAGAGGCCGAAGGCCTGGCCAAACACTTCAAGGACGTGAAGGCGGTCGACGGTGTCTCGCTGCGGGTGCCGCAGGGCAGCGTGCTCGGCGTCCTCGGCCCCAACGGAGCGGGCAAGACCACCACCGTGCGAATGCTCACCACGTTGATCCCGATCGACGAGGGCCGCGCCCAGGTCGGCGGAGCCGACGTGGCCACCCAGGCGCAGGAGGTCCGCCGCAAGATCGGTGTCTCGGGTCAGTACGCCGCCGTCGACGAATACCTCACCGGCTACGAGAACCTCGAGATGGTCGGTCGGCTGTACCACCTGCGAAAGTCGGAGGCGAAGGCTCGGGCGCGGGAGTTGTTGTCACAGTTCCGGCTCGACGACGCGTCCGACCGTCCCGCGAAGACGTACTCCGGCGGAATGCGCCGACGGCTCGACCTCGCCGGCGCGCTGGTGGCCCGGCCTCCGGTGATTTTTCTCGACGAGCCGACCACCGGTCTCGACCCACGCAGTCGCGGTGACATGTGGGACGTCATCGTCACGTTGGTGGGGGAAGGCACCTCGGTGCTGCTCACCACCCAGTACCTCGAAGAAGCCGACCGGCTGGCCGACAACATCGTCGTGATCGACCACGGCCGCATCATCGCCGAGGGCACCGCCGACGACTTGAAGTCTCAAGTGGGCGGCGAGCGATTGGAGATCACCGTGACCGAACCCGACAGGGTCGAGGACGCGCTCCGGGTCCTGGACCACATCGGTGACGGACAGGCGAAGACCGACCAGAACGGTCGCCGGGTGACGGTCCCGGTCAACGGTGGCACGCAGTCGCTGCTCGCAGCGGTCCGCCAACTCGACGAAGAAGGAATCTCCGTGCAGGACATCGGTATTCGCCGACCGACGCTCGACGACGCCTTCTTGTCACTGACCGGCCGTCCGGCCGAGGACGCCGACGGGACGGACGAGCCGGTCAAGGAGAACGTCCGATGACCGCCTTCCTCAACGACTCGCTGACGATCGCCAAACGCAACCTGCTGAAGATCAAGCGGGTGCCCGACCTCATCGTGTTCACCACGTTGCAGCCGATCATGTTCGTGCTGCTGTTCGGTTACGTCTTCGGTTCGCTCGCCGGGTCCGGCGCCGCGGTACAGGGTGGCTATCGCGAGTTCATGATGGCCGGCATCTTCACCCAGACGATCATCTTCGGCGCCACGATCACCGGGTTCATGATGGCCGAGGACATGCAGAAGGGCGTGATCGACCGGTTCCGCACGCTGCCGATGCACCCGAGCGCGGTGCTGTTCGGCCGCACCTTCGTCGACGTGCTCAACAACGTCCTGGTGCTGATCGTGATGTCGCTGACCGGTCTGCTGATCGGGTGGCGCATCCGCGGCAGCTTCCTGGACGCGGCCGTCGCCTACCTGCTGATGCTGCTGTTCGCCTTCGGATTGTCCTGGCTGTTCGCGTTCATCGGGCTGAAGGTGCGCTCGCCCGAGGTCGTCAACAACGCCTCGTTCATGGTGATCTTCCCCGTCACCTTCATCGCCAACACCTTCGTACCGAGCGAGAACATGCCGTCGGCGTTGAAGGCGTTCGCCGGCTGGAACCCGGTCTCGACGATCACCCAGGCCGCTCGCGAAGGCTTCGGCAACCTGTATGCCCTCTCCGGCGGACAAGATCCGGCAGCGGTCGAGAAGGCCACCCGCTACACCTGGGCACTCGAACACCCGGTGCTGTACTCGGCGATCTGGGCCCTGGTGTTGCTGGCGATCTTCATTCCGCTCTCGACCCGCGCGTACAAGAAGGCCGTCGCCAAGTAGACCTCGCGAGAACGAGCGAGCGGCCCCGCACTCCGATGGAGTGCGGGGCCGCTCGTGTGCGCCGGAGTCAGCCGTCGTAGGGGGTGGCGTCCAGGATCTTGACCTTGACGGTCTTGCCCGCGGGGGTCTCGTACTCGGCCTCGTCGCCCTTGGATTTGTTCAGCAGGGCGGCGCCAAGCGGCGACTTCTCGGAGTAAACGTCGAGGTCGGTGTCGCCACCGATCTCGCGGTTGCCGAGCAGGAAGGTCTCCTTCTCGCCGAACATCTCGACGGTGACGACCATGCCGGGCTCGACGATGCCGTCGTCCGCCGGCTTCTCGCCGACGACCGCGTTGCGCAGAAGGGTTTCGAGCTGGTGGATGCGGGCCTCCATCTTGCCCTGCTCCTCCTTGGCGGCGTGGTAGCCACCGTTCTCCTTCAGATCGCCTTCGAGGCGGGCTTCTTCGATGCGCTTTGCGATCTCGATGCGACCTTCACCAAGGAGGTGGTCTCGCTCGGCCTTCAAGCGGTCGTACGCCTCCTGGGTGAGGAAGGTCGCCGAAGCGTCGGCAGTGCTGGTCACGGTCATCTCCCTTGTGGCAGGACGGTCCCGCCAAGCTTGTTAAAAGTCGAGGTCTGGGCGGCTCGCTCTCAGCAGCGGGGCCCAGACCTTCGGATTCGTGAAAGCACGATGTTACGCCCAGCGATGTCGAATGTCACACCGATCGGGCAAATGTGAGTGGCGCTCGGCGGCGTTCTCAGCGCAGTTCACAGTGTGTCACCTCGCCGGTCACAGCCTGTGTGACGGTGCGGACCGATCGGGTGTAGCGGGTGCTGGAGTGCGAGCTCGGCGGCAGCTCGACGCTCACCCGACCGACCGTCGCGTGTTTGACGTCGTACGCGACCAGGGTGCAGCGCACCGGCCGGTCACCTTGGTCGACGACGTCGAACGTGACGTCGACCTGCCGGTCGTTCACGACCTTCACACCGGCTTGTCCCCACGAGATGCCCCGGGTGGCGGAGATGCCGAACCAGGTGGCGGTCAGTGCGGCGAGGGTGATCAGGACGCCTGCGGCGATCCACCAGCGCTTGGTGCCACCCGGGCGGAAACCGGTCGACGAGCGCTCCTCCTCCTCGTCCGCCGACAGGTCGCGGCGCGAGGAGACCGGGTGGTCCGGAAGGTCGGTCATGGAATGAGAGAATATGCGGCGGTTCAACAACGTTGAGGACGAGGTGGAACGAGTGACAGAGCAGTTGCGACTCCTGGCGGTGCACGCGCACCCTGACGACGAGTCGAGCAAGGGCTCCGCGACGATGGCCAAGTACGTCGCCGACGGCTACCGCGTCATGGTCGCCACCTGCACCGGGGGCGAGCGTGGGGACGTCCTCAATCCCCGACTGCAGGACGACCCCGAGATCAAGCGCAACCTGCCCGAGGTCCGGCGTCGCGAGATGGCGGCTGCCCAGGAGGTGCTCGGCATCGAGCACACCTGGCTCGGTTTTGTCGACTCCGGTCTGCCGGAAGGCGATCCGCTGCCTCCGCTGCCGGACGGTTGCTTCGCGCTCGAGCCGTTGGAGGTCACCATCGAGGCGCTTGTCCGGGTGATCCGCGAGTTCCGTCCGCACGTGATGACGACGTATGACGAGAACGGCGGCTACCCGCACCCCGACCACATCATGTGCCACGACGTCTCGATGGCGGCGTTCAAGGCCGCCGGTGACGCCGAGCAGTTCCCGCACGCCGGCCCTGCATGGCAGCCGCTGAAGTTGTACTACGACCGTGGATTCTCCCGCGAGAAGCTGACTGCGATGCACGAAGGCTTGCTGGGCCTCGGCAAGGAATCGCCCTTCACCGACTGGCTGGCCCGCTGGGAGGACCGCGACCCCGTCCGGGTCACGACCCGCGTCGATGCGTCCGGCTTCTTCGAACACCGCGAACGAGCGCTCCTCGCGCACGCCACGCAGATCGACCCGGACGGGTCGTTCTTCGCACTCTCGGCTGCCGAGCAAGCCACGATCTGGCCGACCGAGGAGTTCGAGCTCGCCATCTCCTACGTCAAGCCGGCCGAGGAACTGCACGAAGAGGACCTGTTCGCAGACCTCCCGGACGACGTGCAGGCTGCCGACGAACTCGCCCTGAACCCGCCGGCGGAGCCGGTCGTCGACGAGGTCCGCGAACGGAAGCTGTCCTGATGCGCGCCGAAGAAGCCGCGAGCAATGTCACCGCCGGGTTGCCGGGATTCCTGGTCCTGTTCTTCCTCGGTCTGGCTTGCTGGTTCCTGTTCCGCAGCATGAACAAGCGGATGCGCCGGGTGCGCTACGAAGCCGGCGACCTGACCAGCCGCAGGCGTGAGGGTGCCGACCCGGCCACGGACGAGCCGACGGACCCGTCGAAGAACGGCCCGGCAGCCTGACCTCAGGCGTTGGTCTGTGGCAGCTTGAGCACCGCGAGCAGCACGGCCGTGTAATGCGCGCTGAACGCCAGCAGGGTCAGCGCGTGAAAGATCTCGTGGAAGCCGAACCAGCGCGGTGACGGGTCTGGACGCTTGAATCCGTACACGACCGCACCGGCCGTGTACAGCAGTCCGCCCAACGCGATGAGCGAGATGATCAGCGGACCGCCGGCGCGGTACAGCGGACCGAAGTAGAAGATCGCCACCCAGCCGAGCGCGACGTAGATCGGCACGTACAACCAGCGCGGGGCGCTCACCCAGAACACCCGGAACAACACCCCGCCGATCGCGCCGCCCCACACGATGATCAGCAGTTGTGTGCCTTCGTCACGGGGTAGAAGCGTGAGCGCGAAGGGCGTGTAGGTGCCGGCGATGATCAGGAAGATGTTGGCGTGGTCGAAGCGCTTGAGGAATCCCTCGTACGCCGGTGACCAATTGCCGCGGTGATATACCGCCGACACACCGAACAGCAGACCGGCGGTCATCGTGAACACCGCCGCGCCGACTCGTCCGCTCAGCGTCGGGGTGATCACGACCAGGAGCAACCCGGCGATCATCGCAAGCGGGAACATGCCGGTGTGCAACCAGCCGCGAAGCTTCGGCTTCACCATGCGCAACATGCGGGCGGCGTCCTCGCCGAATTCCTCCACGCGCTGCCCGATCTGGCTCATGATCAGATCGTAGGGCGGCGCGCCGGAACCGGTCGCGGTGGTCCGAACCTCCCACGGGCATATCGTTGGCTAGGTGGTGACCCAGAGGCATGACGAAGGAGCAGACCGCGATGCGCGGACCGAGTGACCTCGTCTACGGCGCGTACGAGCGCCAACTGGCCCGTTCGTTGCCGACGGAGAACCTGCCGCGGCACGTCGGCGTGATGCTCGACGGCAATCGGCGCTGGGCCAAGGCCCGCGGCACCGACACCGCCTCGGGGCACAAGGCCGGTGCCGACAACATCGCCCCCTTCCTCGGTTGGTGCGAGGAGATGGGCATCGAGGTCGTCACCCTCTGGTTGTTGTCGACCGACAACCTGAACCGACCCACCGAAGAACTCGAGCCGCTCGTCGGCATCATCGAAGGCGTGGTCTGCGAGCTCGCCGGTCGCGAGCAGTGGAAGATCAACCCGGTGGGCGCCCTGGCGATGCTCCCCGAACACACCCAGGAGGTGCTGCGCGAGGCGTCCGAACAGACCGCGGACGTCGACGGACTGATCGTCAACATCGCGGTCGGGTACGGCGGACGCCAGGAGATCGCCGAAGCGGTCCGCTCCCTGCTACGGGCACACGCGGCCGATGGCACCTCCATCGAGCAACTCGCCGAGATCCTCGACGTCGAGCACATCGCCGAACACCTCTACACCAAGGGGCAGCCCGATCCCGATCTGGTGATCCGCACCTCCGGCGAACAGCGCTTGGGCGGCTTCCTGCTCTGGCAGAGCGCGTACTCCGAGTTCTACTTCTGTGAGGCCTACTGGCCCGACTTCCGTCGCGTCGACTTCCTTCGCGCGTTGCGCGATTACGCCACCCGTGACCGCCGGATGGGTAAGTGACCGTCGACTCATCGTCCGCTGGTGGTGCCGGTTTTCGGACGGGCTTCGAACGGGACGGGGTCGGCAGGGGTTCCCGTTGCCGGCCACGTCCCGTGCTGACGCAGGCCCGCACCCCCAGATGGGGCCTTTGGGACTGGTGTGGCGAACGGGACGACTCCGGCGCTTGAACAGTCGGTGAATCCGCAACACGCCGGTCGAATGGGCGCGATTCCGTGCCGGGCCTGGTCGTAGATTCCAATCACGACGAACGCCCGTTCGCCGTTCGGGAGGCCCACTTCATGCAGCGACCCACGCTGCGGATGAGAGGGCCGGTCCCGGTCCTCACTCGGGCCGGCAACCGGCACACCATCCGCGAGTAGCCGCGAGAGATCGCGCGCAAGAGGAGTCGGCATGACCGTTGAACTGGACAGCCCCCGCACGTACGTGCTCGATACGTCGGTGCTCCTGTCGGATCCACGCGCGATGACGCGTTTCGCCGAACACGAAGTGGTGCTCCCGGTCGTGGTGATCAGTGAGCTCGAGGGCAAACGGCATCACCCGGAACTCGGCTACTTCGCCCGCTCCGCGCTGCGCATGCTGGACGACCTGCGCGTCCAGCACGGCAGCCTGCACTCGCCGGTGCCGATCGGTGACGGCGGCACCTTGCGCGTCGAGCTCAATCACACCGATCCGAACTCGTTGCCGGCCGGATTTCGCTTGGGAGACAACGACACCCGCATCCTGGCGGTCGCCCGCAACCTGGCGAACGAGGGGTGCGGGGTGACGGTCGTGAGCAAGGACCTTCCGATGCGCGTGAAGGCGTCCGCGGTCGGACTCAACGCCGAGGAGTACCGCGCGGAGCTTGCTCCGGACAGCGGATGGACCGGCATCAGCGAACTCGACATCACCGCCGAGGAGATGGACTCCCTGTACGACGAGTCCCGCCTCGAATCGCCCGCCGCCGCCGAATTGCCTTGCAACACAGGCGTGGTCATGCTCGGGCCGCGCGGCAGCGCGCTCGGGCGCGTCATGGCCGACAAGAGCGTCCGTCTCGTCCGAGGCGATCGGAACGCGTTCGGCCTGCACGGTCGGTCGGCCGAACAGCGCATCGCGCTCGACCTGTTGCTCGACCCCGACGTCGGCATCGTCAGCCTCGGCGGACGCGCCGGCACCGGAAAGTCTGCACTGGCCCTGTGCGCCGGACTCGAAGCCGTCATGGAGCGTCGCCAGCACCGCAAGGTGATCGTGTTCCGTCCGCTGTACGCCGTCGGCGGCCAGGAGCTCGGCTACCTGCCAGGTACCGAGAACGAGAAGATGGGGCCCTGGGCGCAGGCCGTCTTCGACACGCTCAGCGCGGTGGTCTCGCGCGAGGTCGTCGAGGAGGTCATGGACCGCGAGCTGCTCGAGGTGCTGCCGCTGACGCACATTCGCGGGCGGTCGCTGCACGACGCGTTCGTGATCGTCGACGAGGCACAGTCGCTCGAGCGCAATGTGCTGCTCACCGTGCTTTCGCGAGTGGGGCAGAACTCGCGGGTCGTCCTCACCCACGACGTCGCGCAACGCGACAACCTGCGGGTCGGGCGACACGACGGCATCGCCGCCGTGATCGAGAAGCTCAAGGGGCACCCGTTGTTCGGACACGTCACGCTGACCCGCTCCGAGCGCAGCCCGATCGCCGCACTGGTCACCGATCTGCTGGAACAGGCCGACGTCTGATCTCGGCGCGAACGCGGGGCGGCACCGATCGGTGCCGTCCCGCGTCCTTTCACAGGGTTCCCGCAATCGGTGAAAAGGGCGCGGGTCGGGTCGGTATGTTGGGGGAGTCATGGTGGGAAATCGCGCGCTGACAGCGCTGTACTGGGTGATCGGGTTCGTGCTGGCCGTACTGGCCGGTGTGGTTGGTGCTGCCTGGGGGAACTCGTCGGCCCCCACCTTCGAGAACGAGGAGAGCGGCGGCACCCCGGCGACCGGTGCATCCCGTCTGCTGTTCAGCATCTTCGGCGGCCTGCTCGGCGCCGCGATCGTGCTCGCCGTCTTCGCCGCGATCTTCATGGTGCTCTGGGTGCGTCACCGTCGGACCAACCCGGCTGTCGACGACGAGGAGTTCGAAGCCGACGAGGAGCTTCTCGACCACGTCGAGTTCGGCGACGACGAGGACGATGACCGCTATCTCGATTCCGAGAACGACAGCTACGGCACCGAGTTCGATGCGCAGGACGAGCAGTCCGCGCGGGCCCAGCGGCGTTAGAGCTTGCGCAGGCTGACCCGGCTCACGCCGTGGTCGCCACCCTTGCTGAGGACGAGCGTTGCCCGGCTCCTGGTCGGCGCGACGTTCTCCACCAGGTTCGGCAGGTTGATCTCTTCCCAGATCTGGTTCGCCCGGTCGACCGCCTGCTCGTCGGTGAGTGATGCGTACCGGTGGAAGTAGGAGTCCGGATCGGCGAACGCGGTCTGACGCAGTCCGAGGAAGCGGTCGACGTACCAGCGACGGATGTCGCTCTCCCTCGCGTCGACGTACACCGAGAAGTCGAAGTAGTCCGACACGTTGAGCGTGTTGCGGCGTCCGGCGATGGCCTGGGAGGGCTGCAGGACGTTGAGTCCTTCGACGATCAGCACGTCGGGTTGGCGCACGACGACTCGTTCGCCCTCGACGATGTCGTAGGTCAGGTGTGAGTACACGGGCGCCGAGACCTCCTGCTTGCCCGACTTCACCTCCGCCACGAAGCGCACCAGTGACCGGCGGTCGTACGACTCCGGGAAACCCTTGCGGTTGAGGATGCCGCGCCGTTGCAGTTCGGCGTTGGGGAACAGGAAGCCGTCCGTGGTGATGAGTTCGACCCGTGGCGTGCCCTCCCACCGGGCCAGCAACTCGCGCAGGATGCGCGCCGTCGTCGACTTCCCGACCGCGACCGATCCGGCGACGCCGATGATGAACGGAGTCTTCTCCGGACGTTCGCCGAGGAAGTCGGAGGTGACCCGATGCAGGCCCGCTGTGGCACCGACGTAGAAGTTGAGCAGTCGCGACAGGGGCAGGTAGACCTCTTCGACCTCGGCGAGATCGATCCGCTCGCCGGCGCCACGCAGTCGGCGGACGTCGTTCAGGCCGAGACTCATCGGGTGCTGGTCGCGCAGCCGGGCCCATTGAGCGCGACTGAACTCCAGATACGGCGACTCTGCCGAAATTGTCGGACGTGACACGTCCGACATTGTGTCGGATACCGCACCTGGACAGGCCACTCGGGCGGAGGCTCTAGGCTGTCGACCATGTGTGGAATCGTCGGATACGTCGGCAAGAGCGACGACCAGAAGGCCCTTGACGTCGTCATGGAGGGGTTGGCCCGGCTGGAGTACCGAGGGTACGACTCTGCGGGCGTCGCGCTGGTCAGCGGTGACGAGGTCGAGGTGCGCAAGCGCTCCGGCAAGCTCGCCAACCTGATCGCCGAGATCGAGGCGCACCCGATGGACGCCTCCCGCACCGCGATCGGGCACACCCGGTGGGCGACGCACGGCGGCCCGACCGACGAGAACGCCCACCCTCACCGCGGAGGTACCGACGGCAAGTTCGCGCTCATCCACAACGGCATCATCGAGAACTTCCACAGCCTCAAGAACGAGTTGTTGGCCGACGGCATCGAGTTCGCCAGCGAGACCGACACCGAGGTCGTGGCTCAGTTGCTCGCTCGCGAGTTCGACGGTGATCTCACCGAGTCGATGCGCCGCGTCGTCCAGCGCCTCGAGGGTGCTTTCACGTTGCTGGCGGTGCACGCCGACCAGCCCGGCGTGGTCGTCGGAGCTCGCCGCAACAGCCCGCTCGTCGTCGGCCTGGGTGAGGGCGAGAACTTCCTCGGCTCCGACGTCGCCGCATTCATCGGTCACACCAGGCAGGCGATGGAGATGGAGCAGGACCAGATCGCCACCATCACCCCGGACGAGGTGAAGGTCATCAACTTCGACGGCAGTCCCGCCGAGGGCAAGCGTTTCGAGGTCACCTGGGACGCCGCTGCCGCCGAGAAGGGCGGCTACGACACCTTCATGGAGAAGGAGATCAACGAGCAGCCTCACGCCGTCGGCGACACCCTGCTCGGCCGCACCGGTGACGACGGCTCGCTCGTGCTCGACGAACTTCGCATCAGCGAGGACGAACTCGAGGCCGTCGACCGCATTACGATCGTCGCCTGTGGCACCGCCGCGTATGCCGGCATGGTCGCCAAGTACGCGATCGAGCACTGGGCCCGCATCCCGGTCGAGGTCGCGCTCGCCCACGAGTTCCGTTATTGCGATCCGATCGTCAACGAGCGCACGCTGGTGGTGTCGATCAGCCAGTCCGGCGAGACCATGGACACCCTGATGGCGGTCAAGCACGCCAGCGAGTTGGGTGCTCGCACGATCAGCATCTGCAACACCCACGGTTCGACGATCCCGCGCGAGTCGGACGCCGTGCTCTACACCCACGCCGGCCCGGAGATCGCGGTTGCCTCGACCAAGGCGTTCCTGGCACAGATCACCGCCTGCTACATCCTCGGTCTCTACCTCGCGCAGCTGCGTGGCGGCACTTACGCCGAGGACGCCAAGGCGGTGCTCGCCGAACTGCAGGAAGTGCCGGGCAAGATCGAGGAACTGCTCGGCACGATGGACCGCGTCCGCGAGATCGCCCGCTTCATGGCCGACACCCGCTCGGTGCTCTTCCTGGGTCGTCAGGTCGGTTTCCCGGTGGCGATGGAGGGCGCGCTCAAGCTCAAGGAGCTCGCGTACATCCACGCCGAGGGGTTCGCCGCCGGTGAGCTCAAGCACGGACCGATCGCGCTGATCGACGCCGGCCAGCCGGTCTTCATCGTGGTGCCCGGGCCGGACACCCCGCACGGACTGCACGGAAAGGTCGTCTCGAACATCCAGGAGATCCGCGCCCGCGGCGCTCGCACCCTGGTGATCGCGCAGGAGGGCGACGAGGCCGTCGTCCCGTTCGCCGACGAGGTCATCCGCGTGCCGCACACCTCGCCGCTGCTGCAGCCGCTGCTCACCGTCGTCCCGTTGCAGGTCTTCGCCCTCGAGCTGTCGACCGCGAAGGGTTTGGACGTCGACCAGCCGCGCAACCTGGCCAAGTCCGTCACCGTCGAGTGATCCTGCGTCGCACGAGGTCCCGCTGATGGCGATCGTCGGAGTCGGCGTCGACCTGGTGGTCGTCAGCCGGTTCACCGCGACGCTCGAGCGGACGCCCGCACTCGCGACCCGCCTGTTCACCGACCGTGAACAGGCGGGTTCGCCGTCCTCCGTGGCGGGCAGGTTCGCCGCCAAAGAGGCGATCGCGAAGGCGCTCGGCGCTCCCGGCGACCTGGCGTGGACCGACGCGGAGGTGCACAAGACCGATGTCGGGCAACCCTGGTTCCACGTGACCGGTACGGTCGCGGCCCGCGCCCGCGCACTCGGCGTCGAGCGGTTCCATCTGTCGATCTCCCACGACGGCGACTTCGTCACTGCGATGGTGGTGGCCGAAGGGTCGTCGCCGTCGCACGACCTGCCCTCGCCATATGAGTCACCGTCCGATTTACCGAACGAATTCGACTGGGGGACACAGTGATCCGCGCATTCAGCATCGACGACGTCCGTGCGGCCGAGGAGGCCGTCAAGAGGGAGCTCGAGCCCGGCGAGTTGATGCAGCGCGCGGCGCTCGGCCTGGCAGAGGTTGCTCGCGCCCGGTCGGACGAGGACGGCAGGGTGGTCGTGCTGGCCGGGTCGGGCGACAACGGGGGAGACGCGCTGTACGCCGCAGCCCACCTGGCCCGGCTCGACCTGAACGTCGTCGCGCTGTTGGTCGGATCGCGCACCCACGAGGAGGCGCTCGCTGCAGCGACGGCGGAAGGTGTGGTGCCGATCGAGTGGCGGTCGGGAAAGGTGCCCGCAGCTGCCGCCGAGGCACTTGCCGAAGCCAACCTGGTGATCGACGGGATCGTCGGGATCGGTGCGTCGCCGGGCCTGCCCAAGCACTTGGAGAACCTGCCCGACCTCTTCGCGAACGATGCCTACGTCATCGCGGTCGACCTGCCGTCGGGTGTCGATCCGTCCGGCGTGGTGGCCGCCGACTGCCTGTACGCGGACGAGACGGTGACCTTCAGCCTGTTGAAGCCGTGCCATCTCCTGCCTGCCGGTGAAGCAGCGTGCGGACAGTTGACCGTGGTGGACATCGGCGTGCCCGAACCGGATTCGCCCGCCGTAGTCCGTTACGAAGCGAGCGACGCAACCCGGCTCTGGCCGACCCCCGGTGCGTTCGACGACAAGTACTCGCGCGGCGTCCTGGGTGTGATGACCGGCAGCGAGTCCTACCCTGGCGCCGCCGTCCTGGGCGTGACTGCGGCCGTCACCACCGGTGTCGGGATGGTGCGTTACATCGGCCCGCGTCGCGCGACCGACCTGGTGTTGGGAAGCGTCCCGGAGATCGTCAGCGGGCCCGGACGCGTTCAGGCCTGGCTGCTCGGCTCGGGTTGGGACGGTCACGGGGGAGCGCCGGAGTTGGTCGATGAACTCCTGGACGACATCCTTCCGATCGTGCTCGACGCAGGTGCCCTCGACCTGCTCGACGAACCTCGCTCCGCACCGACACTGCTCACTCCTCATGCCGGCGAGTTGAAGCGTCTGGCGCAGCGGCTGGGGCTGGAGCACACTCAAGGAGTGCCGGGTGCCCGAGTGGTGGCAGACGCGCTCGGCGCGCACGTCCTGCTCAAGGGTGCGACCACGCTGATCGTGCCGCCGTCCTCGACGCGAGGGCCGCTCGTCAGCCAGACCGACGGACCGGCCTGGCTGGCCACGGCGGGCTCGGGAGATGTCCTGGCCGGAATGATCGGCGCACTGGTCGCCTCCGGGCTCGGCGTGACCGAAGCGGGTGCCCTCGGAGTGTTGCTGCACGGCCGCGCCGCTCACCTGGCCAACCCGGGAGGGCCCGTCCGTGCCCTCGACGTGGCTCGCTGCGCGGGTCGGGCCGTCGCCGAGTTTCTGTGACCGGCCTCGCCGGCGGCAAGCGTCCGAACGCTGACCACGGGTGGGATGATGGGAGCGCTATGTCCTCATCCCTGTCCGGCGGTGCGCCCGCCCGCGTCACGATCGATCTCGACGCCATCGCCGCCAACGTCCGCACCCTGAAGGGCTTCGCCGGCGATGCCGAGGTGATGGCCGTCGTCAAGGGCGACGCGTACGGGCACGGGCTGGTCCCGTCCGCCCGGGCAGCGGTGGCCGGGGGAGCGAGTTGGCTCGGCGTGGCCCAGATGGACGAAGCCTTCGAACTGCGTGCAGCCGGCGTCGAGGAGCCGGTGCTTTCCTGGTTACACGCGCCGGGGACCGACTTCGACCGGGCCATCGTGTCCGGCATCGACATCGGGGTGCCGGCGGTCTGGGAACTCGACGCGGTCGTCGAAGCGGCGCGCCGGGTCGGGCGGACAGCGCGGGTGCAGTGCAAGGTCGACACCGGCCTCGCCCGCAACGGAGCCTACGGCGCCGACTGGGACGCGCTGGTCGCGGCCGCCGGTCCGTATGTCGCCGAGGGCGCTGTGAAGGTCGTCGGCGTCTTCACTCACTTCGCGTTCGCCGATGCGCCCACTCACCCCACCGTGCTGCAGCAGCAGGAGAAGTTCGCGGACGCTGTCCGTGACTGCGAACGTGCCGGGTTCGACCTCGAGGTGCGTCACATGTCGAACTCCGCCGCGACACTGACGACGCCGCAGGCGGCCTGGGACATGGTGCGTCCGGGGCTGGCGGTCTACGGTCTGTCGCCGGTGCCCGACCTCGGCCGACCAGCTGACTACGGACTGCGTGCAGCCATGACCGTCAGCGCGAATGCGACTGTGGTGAAACGGATTCCGGCCGGTCAGGGGGTCAGCTACGCACACACCTATGCGCCCGATCACGAGACGACGGTGGTCGACGTGCCGATCGGATACGTGGACGGCGTCCCACGGTCGGGTTCGAACAGGGCACCGGTACAGATCGGTGGCTCGAGCTACACGATCTCCGGACGCGTCTGCATGGACCAGTTCGTCGTAGACGTCGGCGACGCGCAGGTGAGTGCCGGGGACGAAGTCGTCCTGTTCGGTGACGGCGAACTCGGCGTCCCGACGGCGCAGGACTGGGCCGATGCCAACGACACGATCAGCTACGAGATCGTCGCCCGGATGAGCTCGCGCCTGCCGCGGGTGTACGTCGGAGGTGGGCACCATGGCGAGTGACGGTGGACTGCTCGGTCTCGGCGTCGGCATCCTGGCTGCCGGTGCTGCCACGGCCGCGGGAGTCGCGGCCGATCGGCTGCTGAAGGCTCGCCGCACCGCGATCGAACTCGGTCTCGAAGTCGACTACGACGACATACCCGACCACGAGGACGTCGTGATCAGCGACGCCGTGCCGCTGCACGTGGAGATCGACGACCCGGTCGGCGCGAAAATCGGCGAGCGACCCACCGTCGTGCTGTCGCACGGTTACACCCAGCACCACGGTGTGTGGCACTTCCAGCGAAAAGCGTTGCGAGAAGCCGGATTTCGGGTGGTGCTCTGGGATCACCGAGGCCACGGCCTGTCCGAACAAGGCGAGGAGTCGTCCTACACGATCGCCCAGCTGGGACGTGACCTGCACGCGGTGATCACAGAAGCCGCCCCCGACGGGCCACTCATCCTCATGGGCCACTCGATGGGTGGCATGGCGATGATGGCGATGGCCGAACAGTTCCCGGAGATCATCCGCGAACGCGTGGTCGGTGCCGGCTTCGTGTGCACGAGCTCGGGAGCGCTGAGCACGCTCGACTTCGGCCTCGGCAAGCAGGTCGGCGCCGCCGTGCACCGCCTCGGTCCCGGCACCGTCGCCCGGCTGTCCGCAAGGCAGAGCACCGTCGAACGCGTCCTCGAACTCGGCAAGGACGTGGAAAGCTATCTCGTGCATCGGTATTCGTTCGGTTCGGACGTACCGATGGCCGTCGTGCGTTACACCGCCGACATGATCTTCGAGACCCCGATGTCGGTCATCTCCGCTTTCATGCCGACCCTCGTCGACCACGAACGCACCGACGTGTTGGCCGAGTTCGACGGCATCGAGACCTTGGTGATCCACGGTCAGCAGGACCGCATCGTCCCGCGTGCCCACGCCGATGTCATGGTCGCGAAGATGCCGCACGCCGAGTACATCGTCGTCGAGAACTCCGGCCACATGCTCCCCTTGGAGCACCCGGAGATCGTCAACACCGAGATCGTCGCGCTCGCCGAACGTGCCTCCCGCGCCGTCGTCGAACCACCCAGCAAGCGCCGTTCCACGGTGCCGCGCACCGTCACCGACCTACGGCCGAGGCGCAAGGGTGTGCTGGAGAAGAAGCAGAAGGCGGCCCGATGAGCCTTCCGCCTGTGACGCTGCCCGATCGTGAAGCGACCCAGACCTGGGGCCGTCGTCTTGGCGCGCTGCTGCGTGCCGGCGACGTCGTCGTGCTGACCGGCGGCCTCGGTGCGGGCAAGACCACGTTGACCCAGGCAATCGCCGAGGGACTCGGTGTGCGTGGACCGATCACTTCCCCCACCTTCGTGATCGCCCGCGTCCATCCTTCGCTCGTCGGCGGTCCGGAGTTGGTGCACGTGGATGCGTATCGCCTGGATGGCTCTCTCGAACTGGATGACCTTGACCTCGACTCCGAACTGGACGAGGCGGTGACGGTCATCGAGTGGGGTGCCGGTCTGGCCGAGGAACTGTCCCAAAAGCGTCTGGAACTGGTCATCGATGTGGACACGTCGACGGAGGTCCGATCGATTCGGTTGCGACCCAACGGCGCTCGCTTCGAATCGGTTGCTGCGCAGGTCGCGTCATGAGTGGGCTGCTGCTGGCGTTGGACACCTCGACCTCGGCGGTCACCGTCGCCCTGGTGTCCGGTGCAGAGGTCGTCGCGGAGCAGACCGTCGTCGACGCGCGCCGCCACACCGAGATCCTGATGCCGCTCGTTCGTGACCTGTTCGACGGGGTCGGGGTCACCCGGGCGAACGTCACGGCGCTCGCTGTCGGCGTCGGGCCCGGTCCGTTCACCGGTCTGCGGGTGGGAATCACCACGGCGGCCACGCTCTCGTATGTTCTCGGTGTCCCGGCCCACGGGGTCTGCAGCCTCGACGCCATCGCGCATCAAGTCGCGACGAGCGACGTGGAGGAGTTCGTCGTCGCCACCGACGCACGTCGCAAGGAGGTCTACTGGGCGCGGTACCTGCGCGGTGAACGCGAGAGCGAGCCGCAGGTGCACAAACCGGCAGGCCTCCCCGATGAGGTTCGAGTGCTGCCGGCGGCCGGCCGGGGAGCGAGGCTCTATCCCGAAGTGTTCGCCTCGGCGATGGAGCCGGCCGACGTGAGTGCCGCTCACCTGGGCCTGCTGGTCGGGTCCCGTCTGCGCGACGGCGGGGAGCTGCTGCCGTTGCAACCCCTGTATCTGCGGCAGCCGGACGCCGTCCCGTCGGCCGGCCAGAAGTCGGCGCTCACCTCACTTGCCGGACAACGGCGCCGGCCATGATCACGCGCGAGATGCACTGGAGCGACATCCCCGAACTCACCAGGATCGACCGGGAGCTTTTCGGGCACGAGGCGTGGAGCGAGACCACCTGGTGGTCCGAGCTCGCCGGTCGTCCTCAGCGTCGCTACCTGATCGCGCAGGACGACGAGGGGGTGGTCGGGTATGCGGGAGTCGACTGTCCCGGCGATGTCGCCGACGTGATGACGATCGCCGTCCGACCCCGGGGACGTCGCTCCGGGCTGTCGCAAGAACTGTTGGACTGGATGCGCGCCGAGGCTGTGTCGTCCGGCGCCGAGGCACTGATGCTCGAGGTCCGCGCCGACAACGTTGCCGCGCGAAAGCTGTACGACCGCAACGGTTTCGAGCAGATCAGCGTGCGCCGCGGCTACTACCAGCCGGACGGTGTCGACGCGATCATCATGCGAGCGCTGCTGGAGGCAGACGATGAGTGAGCCTGTCGTTCTCGGGATCGAGAGCTCCTGCGACGAGACCGGAGTTGCGCTCGTACGCGGCACCACGTTGCTCGGCGACTCCCTCGCCAGCAGTGTCGACGAACACGTCCGTTTCGGCGGGGTGGTGCCCGAGGTCGCCAGTCGGGCACACCTCGAAGCGATCATCCCGACCATCGAGCGAGCATGCGACGATGCCGGACTCACCCTCGCAGACGTCGACGCGGTGGCCGTGACTGCAGGACCCGGTCTCGCCGGTGCGCTCATGGTCGGGGTTTCGGCGGCAAAGGCGGTCGCATGGGCGCTCGACAAGCCGCTGTACGGGGTGAACCACCTGTGTGCACACGTCTGCGCCGACGTGCTCGACCACGGCCCGTTGCCGGAGCCGACGATGGCCCTGCTGGTCTCCGGCGGGCACACCGATCTGCTGATCGTGCGCGACATCGCGTCCGACGTGACTTCGCTGGGCCGGACGATCGACGACGCCGCCGGCGAGGCGTACGACAAGGTGGCGCGGGTGCTCGGTGTGCCCTATCCGGGAGGACCGCACCTGGATCGGCTTGCGCAGCAAGGGGATCCGACCGCCATCCGTTTCCCGCGGGGTCTCACGTCGGCGCGCGACATGGAGAAGCATCGTTTCGATTTCTCGTTCTCGGGCCTGAAGACCGCGGTCGTGCGCTGGGTGCAGGAGCGCGAACGCGACGGTCTGGACGTGCCGCTCGCCGACGTCGCCGCGAGCTTTTCGGCGGCCGTGGCTGACGTGCTCACTCGCAAGGCGATCGACGCGTGCGAGCACCACGGCATCAAGGATCTGCAGATCGGCGGAGGAGTCACCGCGAACACCCAGTTGCGGACGATGGCCGAAGAGCGTTGTGCCGCAGCCGGAATCAGCCTGCGCGTCCCGCGGATCCGGCTGTGCACCGACAACGGGGCGATGGTCGCAGCGCTCGGGGCCCAGGTCGTCGCTCGCGGACTCACGCCGTCGAGCCTCGACCTCGGCACGGACTCGAGCCTGCCGGTCAGCACGGTCTCGGTCTGACTCCGGACTACTCGCGCCCCGAGCAGGACGTCAGGCCCATCGCGGTCTTGGCCATCAGTACCCGTTTCACCGACGCGTTCAGCTTCGCCCGGAAAACAGGGTCCTTCGCGGCTTCGGCGGTCAGTGCCCTCGCCATGAGCGGCGCCGCGGACGCGAGTCCGGTGAGCGCCACATCGCCGCCCGCGCGCACCATCTTGACCACGCGTTCACCGGCCGGAAGATCACGTACCGCAACGGCATTCAGGTCATCGCTCATTACGACTCCCCCGAAGCCGAGCTGTCTGCGCAACACGCCGTCGATGATCTTCGGCGAGTAGATCGCCTGGTTCTCGGCGTCCATCCTCGAGTAGTAGGCCGACGACACCATGACGAACGGGGCACCGGCGGCAATCCCGTCGCGGAAGGGGCGCAGGTATTCGTCGTCAGCCGAGGTCTGGTCGTCGACGATGCCGTCGGCGGTGAAGTCCGTGTTGCCGGTGATCCGACCGAGGCCGGGGAAGTGTTTGAGCGTGCTCTGCAAGCCGCCCGCCTGCATCGTCCGCACCACCTCGGCGACAGCGGAGCCGGCCTTCGCGGGGTTGTTCCCGTATTGGCGACCCCAGCGTCCGATCGGTTCGTTGGAGCGCGGGTTCGCCGGCGGCACGGTGTCGGCGACCGGGGCGAGGTCGACGTTGACGCCCACCGCCTTCAGTTCGCGGACGATCGTTCGTGCGACGGCGGCTCGGTCCGCAGACGACATCGTGCCCTGGCGCAGCGCCGACGGGAGCGCAGAGAAGCCGTCACCCTTCAACTGCTGAACCTGGCCGCCCTCCTGGTCGGCGGCGATCAAAAACCCGACACTCTTCGGCGACGACGAATTCGCTTGTGCTTGAACGTGATCGGAGGTGCTTTTCACTCGAGAGGTCGTGCGCCAGCCGCCGATGAAGAACATGTTGCCGATGTGATGGTCCTTGATCATCGTGTCGAGTGACTCGGCGGACATGCTCGCGTCCAGCCCGACCATCACCAGTTGGCCGGCGCGCTGTGCCGGCGACATAGATCGCAGCAGGCCGTCCACGCAGGATGCACCCGGTGACGTCGTCGACGAAGGCTTCGGCGTCGGTTCGACCGAGGACGTGCCGGACGAAAGAGAGGTCGTGGGTGTCACCGCGGCGGTTCCCGGCGACGTCGTCCCGGCGGACGGGCCGCCGGGGTCGCCGCTGCACGCCGATAGGGCGAGAGCGCTGACGGTGAGGACGGAGACGGTTCTGATCATCGCGCTCAGGCTACGGGCGAGGGTCCGGTTCGTCGGAATCGTCCGGCTCGAGCACGAGGACGATCTGGGATTGCGCCAACCTGGTCACCAGGATGAGGGCACTCGCGTCGCCCTTGAGCTTGAGGTCGCGTACGAAGCGGGCATCGTCGAACCTCACACCGCGCTTCTTCACCGTGACTCGCCCGATGTCGTTGGAACGCAACCATGCTCGTAGGTTCTTGATGTTGAACGGCACCGCCTGCCGGACGCGGTAGCGCCGGGCGTACGGAACATCGACACGCACGTCACCGGTGACGTGGCCGAGGCCGGGGGCCAGTTCGGTGCCGTCCACTGCGTCGGCGAGCGCGCCGGTCACCCCTGCACGCACGACCGCCCGGTCAGCTTCGTAGAGGAAGGCTGCCAGGCCGTCGACGCTGTCGGTCTCTGCGGCGATGTGCTCGCTGCGAATCACGACGTCGTCCGTTGCAGTGAGGACGCGAGCCGTGAACCGCGAGTCGTCGGCGACAGGGCCGAACCAGACGCAGCACTCCAGCACCTCGCCACCGAGGGAGGTCCACTGCGCCGACGCTCCGTCGGGGAGTGCCGAGCGTGGGAAGGAAGGACTGAGCTTGGCGCCCACCGCTCGTCCGGAGGCCCCCAGAGCGGTGACGAAATTCCAGGACGGCAGGAGATCCTCCAGCCGGAAGGTGCGCCTGGTCCGGCCGGTGATGTCGGCAACGCCCGAGGTGCGCCGCGCCGGATCGAGCCAGACACCCACGTGTGAGGGGACGTCGGCGGTCGTGACGTCCTCGACCGACACCGTCGTACCGCCGGGCAGGTTCGCGCGTGCGATCGCCGCAGTCGCAGGGTCCAGGTCGAATGCGTGCACGGCAAGTCCGGCGCGAGCGAATGCCCGTGCGTCCGAGCCGATTCCGCAACCGAGGTCGTACACGTGGTTCACGCCCGCGGCTGCGAAGCGGGCCGCGTGCCCGTCGGCGATGCGCGGACGGGTGGCCTGCTCGAGTCCGTCGGGAGTGAAGAACATCCGCGCGGCGTCGGGTCCGAACTTCTCCACCGCCCTGTGTCGCAGCGCCGACTGTGTTAGCACGGCACTGACGAGTTCGGGATCGTGGCCCTGTGCGCGCAGTCGCGTCGTCAACGCCATCACCGAAGCAGGGTCGTACGAAGGCAGCGAGTCGAGCAGCGAACGGCCGTCGTCCGACAGGATTCGCTCGACGAGAAAGGCATCCATCAGGACGGCGTCCAGGTGGAGGACTTGCTGGAGAAGGCCTCGCGGCGCTCCGCCGGCGAGAGCGCGGCCAGCGCGTCCTGCACCTGCGGCGAGAACCCGCTGACCACCGGGGGAGAGCCGAGCGGAATGTGAGTGTGCACCAGCCCGTGCGGATGTATGTCGACCAGGTCGAAGCCTTGACGCCCGTCGACCCCGACCAGCGCTCCGTTCGGCGCCCCGCCGTCCAGGGAGTAGCAGGACGCGGCCGCCACCGAGACCGGGATGCCCGCGAACGTGCCGTGACAGCTGTGGTGCAGGTGCCCGGCCAGGATCGCCCGGACATCGCTGCCACGCAGCACCGATGCGAAGGCGTCCTGGTTGTCGAGGCCGATGACATTCATCAGGTCGACAGCCGAGACCAGTGGCGGGTGATGCAGCGCGAGCAAGGTGGCGTACTGACTGGGCGTACTCAGCCGGTCTGCCAGCCAGGCGATCTGGTCGTCGTCGATCGCACCGTGGTGGTAGCCGGTCACCGTGCTGTCCAGCGCGATCACCCGAAGCCCGCGCAGGTCGTACACGCGATCCTGCGGCTCGTCGTCCACCGCGAGATCGAAGAGCCCGCGGGCGTACGGCGCACGTTCGTCGTGGTTGCCCATGACCCAGATGACCGTGCAGGACAACTCCTTAGCCGCGGGCTCGACGATCTCACGCAGTGCGCGATATGCGTCCGGTTCGCCGAGGTCGGCGAGGTCGCCGGTGAACACCATCGCGTCGATGGACCGACCGGTGCGAACCACTTGGTCCAGGGTGCGGCGCAGGTTGTCGATCACGTCGATCACCCCGTGCAGCCGGCGCCCGTCCGCGAGCAGGTGCGGGTCGCTCAGATGGGCGATGGTGTGGGTCGGCGCGGGTCCGAATCGCATGTCCCCATCCTGCCCGCCCGAACGGAATGAAGAGTGTCGGACGGCAGTTAGCACTCGACGTATGCGAGTGCTAGATTCGCCAGTGGCACTCAGCCTGTGACAGTGCCGGCTCCGCAAAGGCTCAGGTCGACCCCCGCGACGGCGACCGGAGCCCGGGAGCCGGTGAGTCACAGGGCAAACTTCCGCCGCACGACGCGGTGGGTACAACGTAGAAAGGATCCGCTGTGGTGAACATCAAGCCGCTCGAGGACCGCATCGTGGTCAAGGCCGTCGAGGCCGAGCAGACCACCGCTTCCGGTCTGGTCATCCCGGACACCGCCAAGGAGAAGCCCCAGGAGGGCGAGGTCGTCGCTGTCGGCCCCGGCCGCTTCAACGAGGACGGTGACGAGCGTGTCCCTATGGACATCAAGGTCGGCGACAAGGTCATCTACTCCAAGTACGGCGGCACCGAGGTGAAGTACGGCGGCCAGGAGCTGCTGATCCTCTCGGCGCGCGACGTGCTCGCCATCGTCGAGCGCTGATCGGCCTCACGAGCATTCAAGGCGCCCCGGCTCGCCGCCCTCTGCGGGCCGCGATCCGGGGCGTCGCACATTCCCCGGTCCACCCAGGACCTCTCGAAAGAGACTGAAAGACAAGGACTTCCATCACCATGGCAAAGACCCTGGAGTTCAACGACGACGCGCGTAAGTCGCTCGAGCGCGGTGTTGACGCACTCGCCAACGCCGTCAAGGTGACGCTCGGCCCCAAGGGCCGCAACGTCGTCATCGACAAGAAGTGGGGCGCCCCGACCATCACCAACGACGGCGTCACCATCGCCCGTGAGGTCGAGCTGGACGACCCCTACGAGAACCTCGGCGCGCAGCTCGCCAAGGAGGTCGCCACCAAGACCAACGACATCGCCGGTGACGGCACCACCACCGCGACCGTCCTCGCCCAGGCGATGGTCAAGGAGGGTCTGCGCAACGTGGCCGCCGGCGCCTCGCCGTCCGGTCTGAAGCGCGGCATGGACAAGGCCGTCGAGGCCGTCAACGACCAGTTGCTGTCCAATGCCCGCGAGGTCGACGGCAAGGAAGAGATCGCTCAGGTCGCATCCCTGTCCGCGCAGGACACCACGATCGGTGGCCTCATCGCCGACGCGTTCGACAAGGTCGGCAAGGACGGTGTCATCACGGTCGAGGAGTCCTCGACGGCGGTGACCGAGCTCGACTTCACCGAGGGCATGCAGTTCGACAAGGGCTACATCTCGCCCTACTTCGTGACCGATCCGGAGCGGATGGAGGCCGTCCTCGAGGACGCCTACATCCTGATCAACCAGGGCAAGATCTCGGCGATCGCCGACGTCCTGCCGGTGCTGGAGAAGGTCGTCCAGTCGGGCAAGCCGCTGGTGATCATTGCCGAGGACATCGACGGCGAAGCGCTGTCGACCCTGGTGGTCAACAAGATCCGCGGCACCTTCAACGTCGTCGCGGTCAAGGCCCCCGGTTTCGGTGACCGTCGCAAGGCGATGCTGCAGGACATGGCCATCCTCACCGGTGGTCAGGTCATCGCCGAGGAGGTCGGCCTCAAGCTCGACCAGGCTGACCTGGACGTGCTGGGCCAGGCCCGCCGCGTCGTGGTCACCAAGGACTCCACCACGATCATCGACGGCCAGGGCGACACCGCCGACGTCGACGGTCGCGTGAAGGAGCTGAAGGCCGAGATCGAGCGCACCGACTCCGACTGGGACCGCGAGAAGCTCCAGGAGCGTCTCGCCAAGCTGGCCGGCGGCGTCTGCGTCATCAAGGTCGGCGCCCACACCGAGGTGGAGCTGAAGGAGAAGAAGCACCGCATCGAGGACGCGATCTCCGCCACCCGTGCGGCGATCGAGGAGGGCATTGTCGCCGGTGGTGGCTCGGCGCTCATCCACGCCGTCTCGGCGCTCGACTCCCTGCAGCTCGAGGGCGACGAGGCCACGGGCGCGAACATCGTCCGCAAGGCGGCCGCCGAGCCGCTGCGCTGGATCGCCGAGAACGCGGGCCTCGAGGGTTATGTTGCGGTGTCGAAGGTCGGTGAGCAGCCGCTGGGCAGCGGCCTCAACGCCGCCACCGGCGAGTACGGCGACCTGATCAAGGCCGGCGTCATCGACCCGGTCAAGGTCACCCGTTCCGCGCTGCGCAACGCGGCGTCCATCGCGTCGATGGTGCTCACCACCGACACGCTCGTGGTGGAGAAGCCGGAAGAGGAAGAGCCCGCGGCCGCAGGCCACGGACACGCTCACTGAGGCGGTCCATCCAGGCAAGCGCCCCGGTTCCTCACGGACCGGGGCGCTTCGCATTCCGGCATCGGCAGGTCAACCGGCATTTGACGAGCACGGCAGGTGGATGCCTACTCTGGTGAGTGCGCCCCTTGGTCATCTGTCCAGGAATTCGGCCGGGACGGGGTTCAGGAACCGACGACGAGGACCCGGGAAGGCAGGATGAGCGGATCGCCAAACGCTGCCCACCGACCTGTAACAAACTGGGCCGCTCGCACGATGTCCCCATCGGAAGCGCAGATCCCCCTGCGGGACCTGGCTGCTGAGGCTCGTGCAGGAAGCGATGCTGCGGCAGCCGCTTTGATGGCAGGCGTCCACGAGATCGCGTTGCGCTACGCCCGAGCCCGGCTCGGCCGTTTCTCCGCGACCTCGGACGCCGCGGCAGACGTTGCTCAGGAGGTGTGTGTGGCCGTGTTGACGGCGCTGCCTCGATACGTCGACCAAGGCGCCCCGTTCGAGGCATTCGTCTATCGCATCGCTTCCCACAAGGTGGTCGACGCCCAGCGCGGCGTGCTGCGTGGTGCAGTGCCCAGCGATGATCTTCCCGAGCAGACCGACGCGCGACTGACCCCCGAGGAGCACGCGCTCGAGGCCGACCGATCGGCGCAGGTGCATGCCTACCTCGACCAGCTGAACGAACAACAGCGCGAGATCCTCACGCTTCGGGTTGCCGTGGGCATGTCTGCCGAAGAAACCGCCGCCGCTCTTGACATGACTCCCGGCGCCGTCCGCGTCGCGCAGCACCGAGCGCTTGCCCGTCTGCGCAAGATCATGACCGACACGAAGGATCAGCAGTGACGCCGCGCCTGGACGACATCCGTCGCGACGACGAGTGGCTGGACGCCCTCGGCGGTCGCCGAGGCCCGGAGGCGTCGAACGACGAAGCGATCGCGCTGCTCTCGGAGTGGGTCGAGGCGATCGATCACCTCCCCAGCAGGCCCGAACCGGTTGTCGGCCGTTATTCGCGCCATGGGCTCCTTCGCGGACGTCACGGCGCGGGCCCCAACATGCGTCGTGTCGCGTCGGTCTCCGGCATTGCGGTTGCGGCCCTGTCGGTGAGTTCGGTGTCTGCTGCGTTCACCGGCACTTCGGTTCCGGTGTTCCGTGAACTCGGCACGGTCACCCGGGGACTCGTCGGCGCCGACCACTTGCCCCGCACGGCCGAGGCGACCGGCGTACCTGCCGAATCATCTTCCAGCACAACACAGTCGGACACCAGGTCCGACGACCGCGCCCACGAGCACTCTGGTACGACGACGCAGACGCAGTCGGCAACGAGCGATGACCCGACCTCGGTACCGCGAGCCTCCAGTACGCAGTGGGTCTGGACCGACACGCAGTGGAAGCAGTCCACGACTTCGGTAGGTTCGACGAGTCAGCAACGTCCCACGTCCACGCGCGCGACGCGTCCGGTGCTGCCTCCCACCGGCACTTCCGTTCCGACGTCGACCAGCGTCCCGACCTTCACTTCGACGCCGTCGTCCACATCGACGTCCACCTCGACGTCCACCTCGACGTCCACCTCGACGTCCACCTCGACCAGCAGTCCGACGACCTCGAGTCCGTCGACGACGAACTCGACGAAGACCACCAAGACGACGCGTCCGACCTCTACGTCCACCGCGACAAGCACGCCCACGTCGACAGCAACGAGCACGCCGACGTCCACGTCGACCGACGGTCGGCGCGGGCGCCCGACCGCGCGTCCCACACTTCCGACGCCGCCGCAGCCGTCTCCGCGTGCCCGTACCGCGACCGCGAGCGAGAGGTCCGTCGTGACCCCGGACGACGCCTCGGAGTCGTTGGCGAACGAGACCTTCACCGCCACCAGTCAATGACCACCCTCGTCGCGTCGGCTCCGTCGGCTTCGTAGACTTGCACAATGACGTCTGGTAAGCCGACTGTGAGCGATGTTCCTGCGATCTTCGGCCAACTGGGCCTGACCTACGACGACGTGCTGTTGTTGCCAGGGGAGACCGATGTGATCCCCTCCGAGGTCGACACCACCTCCCGCCTCACCCGTGATCTGAAACTGCGCATGCCGCTGATCTCGGCGGCGATGGACACCGTGACCGAGTCGCGGATGGCGATCGCGATGGCGCGCCAGGGCGGCATCGGTGTGCTGCACCGCAATTTGTCGATCGAGGACCAGGCCGAGCAGGTCGATCTGGTCAAGCGCACCCAGACCGGGATCATCTCCAACCCGGTCACGATCGGTCCCGACGCCACGCTCGAGGAACTCGACCAGATCTGTGGTCGCTATCGCGTCTCCGGTCTTCCGGTCGTCGACCCAGACAACACGCTGATCGGCATCATCACCAACCGCGACCTGCGGTTCACCCCGCTCGCGGAGTGGGCGACCGCCAAGGTGCACGAGATGATGACGCCGATGCCGCTGGTCACGGGACCGGTCGGCATCACCCGCGAGGACGCCACCTTGTTGCTGCGTCAGCACAAGCGGGAGCGTCTGCCGCTGATCGACGACGAGGGCAAACTCGTCGGCCTGATCACCGTGAAGGACTTCGTGAAGTCTGAGCAGTTCCCCGACGCCTCCAAGGACGACCAGGGACGGCTGCTGGTGGCCGCCGCCGTCGGCTACTTCGGTGACGCCTGGGAGCGCGCGACCCGTCTGGTCGAGGCCGGTGTCGATGTGCTCGTGCCCGATGTCGCGAACGGTCACGCCAGCCTGATGCTCGACATGATCCGCAAGCTGAAGTCCGACCCGGCCACCAAACACGTTCAGATCATCGGCGGCAACGTGGCCACCCGCGCCGGAGCGCAGGCACTCGTCGACGCCGGTGTCGACGCGGTGAAGGTCGGCGTCGGGCCGGGTTCGATCTGCACCACGCGCGTGGTCGCCGGTGTCGGCGTACCGCAGGTGACCGCGATCTACGAGGCGTCCCTGGCCTGCAAGCCGGCGGGTGTGCCGGTGATCGGTGACGGTGGTCTGCAGTACTCCGGCGACATCGCCAAGGCGTTGGTCGCGGGCGCGTCCTCGGTCATGATCGGTTCGCTGATTGCCGGCTGCGAGGAGTCGCCCGGCGAGGTGATCCTGCTGAACGGCAAGCAGTTCAAGACCTATCGCGGCATGGGCTCCCTCGGCGCGATGGCCTCGCGCGGCAAGAAATCGTTCTCCAAGGACCGCTACTTCCAGGCCGACGTCGCCTCCGACGACGAGCTCGTGCCCGAGGGCATCGAGGGGCGGGTTCCCTACCGAGGACCGCTCGGCTCCGTGGTCCACCAACTGGTGGGCGGTTTGCACCAGTCGATGTTCTACGTCGGCGCGAACACGATCCCGGAACTGCAGGAGAAGGGGCGCTTCGTGCGCATCACCTCGGCCGGGCTCAAGGAATCACACCCGCACGACGTGCAGGGCATCGTCGAGGCACCGAACTACGCCGGACGCTGACTACGCCCGTAGTCCAGGAAACCGGTCGCCACTGCGGCCGCTTCCCGCAGCGTCTGTGTCCTTGGCGCACCGATAGGCTCGCCGGGTGACTGAGATCGAGATCGGACGTGGCAAGCGCGGGCGTCGCGCGTACTCCTTCGACGACATCGCGGTGGTGCCCTCGCGTCGGACCCGTGACCCGCGCGAGGTGAACGTCGGCTGGCAGATCGACGCCTATCACTTCGACCTGCCGGTCATGGCCGCGCCGATGGACTCTGTGATGTCGCCCGACTCCGCCATCGCGTTCGGCAAGCTCGGCGGTCTGCCGGTGCTCGACCTCGAAGGTCTGTGGACCCGGTATGAGTCACCCGAACCGTTGCTCGCCGAGATCGCTGCGCTCGAGCCGGCCCACGCGACCGCCCGGATGCGCGAGATTTATGAAGAGCCGATCCGCGAGGACCTGATCCGGCTGCGGCTGAAGCAGATTCGCGACTCCGGCTGCACCGTCGCCGGCGCGTTGTCGCCGCAGCGCACCCAGGAGTTCTGGAAGGCTGTCGTCGACGCCGGCGTCGACCTGTTCGTCATTCGCGGCACCACAGTCTCGGCCGAGCACGTTTCGGGTCGGTCCGAGCCGCTGAACCTCAAGCGATTCATCTACGAACTCGACGTGCCGGTGATCGTCGGTGGGGTCGCCACCTACACGGCATCGCTGCACCTGATGCGTACCGGTGCGGCCGGCGTCCTGGTCGGCTTCGGTGGCGGAGCAGCACATACCACCCGGCAGACGCTCGGAATCCAGGTGCCGCTGGCGTCCGCCGTGGCCGACGTCGCCGCCGCTCGTCGCGACTACATGGACGAGACCGGCGGCCGCTACGTCCACGTCATCGCCGACGGGGGTATGGGCACCAGCGGCGACATCGTCAAGGCCATCGCCTGCGGTGCGGACGCGGTGATGCTCGGCGCCGCCCTGGCGCGAGCCACCGAGGCACCGGGACGCGGTTTCCACTGGGGCTCCGAGGCGCACCACTCCGAACTGCCGCGTGGCGAGCGGGTCGAGGTCGGCTCGGTCGGATCACTCGAGGAGATCCTCGTCGGCCCTGGTCTCGGCGCCGACGGCACGACCAATGTCATCGGTGCGCTGAAGCGCGCGATGGCCACGACGGGCTACCTCGAACTCAAGGAATTCCAGCGGGTCGAGGTCATCGTCGCCCCGCATCAGAAGAGCTGACCATCCCGGCGAAGGTCAGCAGATCCGCCCGGTTGACGTCGGATTCCTTCGGACTTTCGGTGTTCGTTGGACGGGTCTCTGCGTTGGGGTGACGTTGGCGGCGATGCGTTCTACTGTGGAGTAATGACCGACCTGCTGAACTCCACGCACGACTCGACGCACCCCTCCGGGCAGGATCCGGCGGGTCGGGAGCAGAGCCGTCCGCCGCACGTCATTGCACCTGGCCTGGCTGCCCGCCTCGCGCGTCGGGCGCTGACCTCCCCGGGAGCCGCGACGTTCGACTGCGTCACGCCGATGACAGGCGGGGTCTTGGGCACGATCCCGCAGAGTTCGGTGGACGACGTAGACATCGCCTACCGCACCGCGCGGTCGGTGCAGCCGCGGTGGGCAGCGGTGTCGGTGCAACAGCGGGCCAGGTTCCTGCTGGAATTGCACGACCTCGTCCTGGACAACCAGGCCGAGTTGCTCGACCTGATCCAGCTCGAGTCGGGAAAATCGCGCCGCCACGCGTTCGACGAGGTGCTGGACGTGGCGGGTGTGAGCCGGCACTACGCGCGCAAGGGCCCGTCGTATCTGGCCACCAAGCGTCGTCTCGGCGCACTGCCGATGCTCAGCCAAGCTCGCGAACTGCGCCACCCCAAGGGCGTCGTCGGTGTCGTCGCGCCCTGGAACTACCCGCTGTCGATGTCGATCACCGACGTCCTGCCGGCACTGCTGGCGGGCAACGCGGTCGTCCTGCGTCCGGACAACAAGAGTGCGCTGACCGCGCTGAGTGCGGTGGAACTCATCGACCGCGCCGGCCTGCCGGAGGGGCTCCTGCAGGTCGTCCTCGGTGACGGCCCGACCATCGGTAACGCGGTGTTGGAGCGCGCCGATTACGTCATGTTCACCGGCTCGACGGCGACCGGTCGCAAGGTCGCCGCGGCCGCCGGCGAACGGTTGGTGGGTGCGTCCCTCGAACTGGGTGGCAAGAACCCGATGTACATCGCGCAGGACGCGAACCTCGAACTCGCCGCCGAATGCGCAGTGCGCGCGATGTTCTCCTCGGCCGGTCAGCTGTGCATCTCGGTGGAGCGGCTCATCCTGCACGAGGAGATCGCCGACGACTTCCTCGCGGTGTTCGTGCCCATGGTGGCGGACATGAAGCTCGGGCCGCAGCTGGAGTGGGGCATCGACATGGGTTCGTTGATCTCCGCCGATCAGCTCGAGCGGGTCAGCGCGCACGTCGACGATGCGGTCGCGGCAGGAGCGAAGGTGCTCACCGGTGGCAAGGCGCGCCCAGATCTCGGTCCGTACTTCTACGAACCGACCGTGCTCGACGGCGTCACCGAGGAGATGGACGTCTGCCGCACGGAGACGTTCGGTCCGGTCGTCTCGGTGTACCGGGTCGCCGACGACGCCGCCGCAGTCGCGAAGGCCAACGATTCCGAGTACGGACTCAACGCGTCGGTGTGGACGCGGGACACGGCGCGCGGTCGCCGTATTGCGAATCAGATCCGTTGCGGCACAGTCAATGTCAACGAGGGTTATGTCGCGGCCTGGGGGAGCAACGGCGCGCCGATGGGTGGCATGAAGCAGTCCGGTATCGGTCGCCGGCACGGCGCCGAGGGCATCCAGAAGTACACCGAGAGCCAGAACGTCACCGTGCAGCACGGTCCGGGATTCGTGATTCCGAAGGGCATGTCGCAGAAGGCGTGGGCCCGGATGATGACCTCCGGCCTGAAGGTGATGAAGAAGGCGGGTCTGTCATGAGCGTCGAGGAGCACCTGCACGACTACGACGTCGTGGTGGTGGGATCGGGGTTCGGCGGGTCGGTCGCCGCGCTACGCCTGGCCGAGAAGGGCTACGCCGTCCACGTCTTCGAGGCCGGCCGCCGGTTCGAGGACGACGAGTTCGCCAAGACCTCGTGGGACGCGCGCCGTTACCTGTGGGCGCCTGCGCTGAAGTGCTTCGGTGTGCAGCGGATCCACAAACTGCCTGACGTGATGATCCTGGCCGGGGCCGGAGTGGGCGGTGGGTCGCTCAACTATGCGAACACGCTGTACAAGCCCACGGCTCCGTTCTTCAAGGACGCGCAGTGGGCGAACATCACCGACTGGGACGAGGAACTCTCCCCGCACTACGAGACGGCGAAACGGATGCTCGGCGTCGTCGAGGAGAACCCGTGCGACGGCCCGGTGGAGCAACTGATGCGGGACGTCGCGAGCGACCTCGGGGTCGCCGACTCCTTCCGCAAGACGCCGGTCGGGGTGTTCTTCGGTGAGTCGGGAAAGACCGTCGACGACCCCTATTTCGGCGGTGAGGGGCCTGCGCGCACCGGGTGCACCGAGTGCGGCAACTGCATGGTCGGCTGTCGCGTCGGCGCGAAGAACACCTTGATGAAGAACTACATCGCGCTGGCCGAACGGCGCGGCGTCGAGTTCGAGGCGTTGCGGACCGTCGTCGATCTGGAAGCGTTGCCCGAGGGTGGTTTTCGGGTCACCACCGAGCGGTCCGGCGCGTGGCTGTCCAAGGATCGTCGCAGCGTGACCGCGGGACAGGTCGTCCTGGCCGCCGGCACCTGGGGTACCCAGACACTGCTGCACGGGTTGAAGGCATCGGGACGTCTGCCGCAGCTGTCCGAGTGCCTCGGTCTGCTCACTCGCACCAACTCCGAAGCCCTCGGCGGCGCGGCGACCGCGAAGGTCCCCGCAGACATGGACCTGTCCAAGGGCGTCGCGATCACCACCTCGTTCCACGTCGACGACACCACCCATGTCGAGAACGTCCGTTACGGCGCGGGTTCGAACGCGATGGGTCTGCTCACCTCGTTGTTGGTGAACGGCGACAACGGACCGCTGGGGAAGGCCAAGGACTTTGCCGGGCAGTTCGCCAAGCAGCCGATGTCGGCGCTTCGCATCGCAGCCGGACCGAGGTGGTCGGAGCGCACCATCATCGCGCTGGTCATGCAGACGATCGACAATTCGATCACGGTCTCCGGACGGCGCCGCTTCGGCAAGGTTCGCCTGACCAGCCGCCAGGGTCACGGTCAGCCCAACCCGAAGTGGATTCCGCAGGGGCACAGGGCGATTCGCGCCATGGCTGATCGACTGCAGGTGGTCGCCAAGGAGAAGGCGCTTCCCGGCGGCACGTGGGGCGAGATCTTCGGCATCCCGCTGACCGCCCACTTCCTGGGCGGGGTCGTGATCTCCGATTCACCGGAGCGCGGCGTCCTCGACCCCTACCACCGCGTCTGGGGACACCCTGATCTGCACGTCGTCGACGGCTCAGCCATCTCGGCCAACCTGGGTGTGAACCCCTCGCTGACGATCACCGCCCAGGCCGAACGGGCGATGGCCTGCTGGCCGGCGATGGGGGAGCGGGACGAGCGCCCGGCGCAGGGCGAGCCCTATCGTCGCCTCGACGTGCCTGCCGCTCGAGTCCCCGGCGTCGACCTCGGCCTGCCGACCACCCGTCCCGTCTGACTACAGGTGTAGCGGCTTAGGCTGGCCAGGTGCTGCGTCGACTGTTCACCCTGCGCTGGATCGCGTTGCTGATCCTGCTCGCAGTGGTCGTCGGCGGCATGGGTTTCGCCGGCCTGTGGCAGCTCAACGTGGCCAAGGATCGCGGCACCAACCAGGAGGTCGCCAAGGCTCCGACCAAGCCGGTGGTCCCGATCACCGAGCTGCTGAAACCGCACGAGACGTTTCCTGCGATCGAGTCGTCCCGCCGCGTCACCGCACAGGGCCGTTACGAACCCGACAAACAGTTCCTGGTCGCAGACCGCCGCCTCGACGGGCAGTCCGGCTACTGGGTCGTGACGCCCATGATTCAGCGGACGACGGGCGCCCGACTGGTGATCCTGCGGGGATTCGTGACCTCCCCGGCCGCCGCCTCGAAGCCGACGCGCAACGATGTGACGGTGACCGGCGGTATGGCGCCGGGTGAATCTCCCTCTGTCGGAACGTATCCAGCGGGACAATCGGGTTCGATCGACCTTCCGGCCAAGCTCAACGAGTGGGGCGGAGACCTCTACAACGCCTTCCTGTTCGCGCTCGAGGAGAAGCCGAATGCGACGGACGACTCGATCACCCGCGTCCCGCCACCCCCGCCGAACCCGACGCACGGGTTCCGGTTCGTGAACCTGATGTACGCCTTCCAGTGGTGGGTCTTCGCGATCTTCGCCATCTACGTCTTCTGGCGGATGTTGCGCGACGACGTGTACGGACCACCCGAGCGTCGCCGCCGCCCGACGTCCACCGACAATGAACCGACCGCCGTCGAGGAGAGCAATGTCTGAGCAGTACCCGATCGAGGACCCTCAGCGAGTCCGCAGCGCCCTGACCTTCTTCCGCATCACCGCGCTGATCGCCGGAGTCGCGCTGATCGTGTTGGTGGTGGAGATGGTGCTCAAGTACGGGATGGACAACGACGCCCTGGCGTGGTGGTCGCCGGTGCACGGGCTGCTGTTCATGGGTTTCGTCGCCGCCACCTACAACCTCGGCAGCAAGCTGCGCTGGCACATGGGGCGCATGGTCGGATACATCCTCACCGCGTTCGTGCCACTGCTGTCGTTCTGGCTGGAGAAGAAGGTCACTCGTGAGGTGCAGGGGCAGCTGGCCGGGGCGGGGCACCCCGCTCGATAGACTCGGGCGGTGACCGCTCCGCTTCAGGAACACCCCGTCCTCGTCGTCGACTTCGGCGCCCAATACGCCCAGCTCATCGCACGCCGGGTGCGCGAGGCCAACCTCTACAGCGAGGTCGTCCCGCACACGATGAGCGCGGCCGAGATGCTCGCCAAGGAGCCGGCCGCGATCGTGCTCTCCGGCGGCCCGTCGTCGGTCTACGCCGAAGGTGCGCCCTCGCTCGAACCCGCCCTGTTGGACGGCGGCGTGCCGGTGCTCGGTATCTGTTACGGCTTCCAGGCGATGGTCAACGCGATGGGTGGCACGGTCGAACACACCGGACTGCGTGAGTACGGCGCCACCGAGGCCTCGATCACCGACACGTCCTCCACCTTGTTCAACGGTCAGCCCAGCGAGCAGTCGGTGTGGATGAGCCACGGCGACTCGGCGTCCAAGGCGCCGGACGGTGTCCGCGTCACCGCGACCACGCCGGGTGCCGAGGTCGCTGCGTTCGAGGACGACGACCGCAAGCTCTACGGCGTGCAATGGCACCCGGAAGTCATGCACACCACCTTCGGTCAGCGCGTGATGGAGAACTTCCTGTGGCGTGGCGCCGGTCTCGAAGCCGACTGGACCCCGGACGCGATGGTCGAGGAACTCGCCGCCGAGGTGAAGGAGAAAATCGGTGAAGACCGCGCGATCTGCGCTCTCTCCGGCGGCGTCGACTCGTCCGTGGCGGCAGCCCTCGTCCAGAAGGCCGTCGGCGATCAGTTGACCTGCGTGTTCGTCGACCACGGTCTGCTGCGTGATGGCGAGGCCGAGCAGGTGGAGAAGGACTTCGTCGCCGCGACAGGGGTCGACCTGGTCGTGATCGATGCGAAGGACCGCTACCTCGAGGCGCTCGCCGGAGTCAGCGACCCGGAGGAGAAGCGCAAAATCATCGGACGCGAGTTCATCCGCGTGTTCGAGCAGGCCGCCCGCGACATCGTGGCGGACCGTGGCGACGAGGAACACCCGGTCAAGTGGCTGGTGCAGGGCACGCTCTACCCGGACGTCGTCGAATCCGGTGGGGGCACGGGCGCTGCGAACATCAAGTCGCACCACAACGTCGGCGGCTTGCCCGACGACATCCAGTTCAAGCTGGTCGAACCATTGCGCTCGCTGTTCAAGGACGAGGTGCGCAAGGTCGGCCTCGAACTCGGCGTGCCCGAGGACATCGTCTGGCGCCAGCCGTTCCCGGGCCCCGGCCTCGGTATCCGAATCGTCGGTGAGGTCACGGCCGAGCGACTGGACATCCTGCGCGCTGCCGACAAGATCGCCCGCGAGGAACTCACCGCCGCCGGGCTCGACCGCGACATCTGGCAGTGCCCGGTGGTGTTACTCGCCGACGTCCGCTCGGTGGGTGTGCAGGGCGACGGACGAACCTACGGTCACCCGATCGTGCTGCGCCCGGTGTCGTCCGAGGACGCGATGACCGCCGACTGGACGCGGGTGCCCTACGACGTGCTCGCCAAGATCTCGAACCGCATCACCAACGAGGTGTCCGAGGTCAACCGCGTCGTCCTGGACGTCACGAGCAAGCCGCCGGGAACCATTGAATGGGAGTGACTCTCTGACAACGGCCGCAATAACGACCGGATCCCTTGACCACGGCTGTAGTCAAGGGATCCGGTCGTTATCGGGGCCGATCGAGATCAGTCGGCCATGTCCTCCAGTTCCATGCCCTTGGTCTCGCGCACCCACTTCTTGACGAAGATGAACGACAGCACCGCGAACACTGCGTAGATGCCGTACGTGATGCCGAGCGACACGTCACGCAGCGACGGGAAGCTGACGGTGACGACCCAGTTGGCGACCCACTGGGCGCCGGCGGCCAGGGCGAGCGCAGCGGCGCGCATCCGGTTGGGGAAGGTCTCGCCGAGAAGCACCCAGACGATGGGTCCCCAGGACATGCCGAACGCGACCACGAACACGTTGGCCGCGACGAGGGCGGTGATGCCCTGCGCGTCGCTCAACTGTGGGGTGGCCTCGCCGTCGACGGTGACGACCTTCGCGGTCTGGAACACGAACGCCATCACCGACAGTGAGACGGCCATTCCGGCAGAACCGATGAGCAGCAACGGTTTACGCCCGACCTTGTCGACGGTGGCGATTGCGATGAGCGTGGTGACGATGTTGACGACCGAGGTGATGACGGTGATCTTGAACGAGTCCTGCTCGCTGAATCCGACGGCCTCCCAAAGCACGTTGGAGTAGTAGAAGATCACGTTGATGCCGACGAACTGCTGGAAGACCGACAATCCGATGCCGATCCAGACGATCGGCATGAGTCCGAGCGCGGGTCCCTTGAGGTCGGCCATCGACGGCTTGTCCTCGCGGTGCAGCGACCGCTGGATCCGGTCGATCTTCACCTCGAGGTTGCGCTGACCGAGCAAGGTGGAGAGCACCTTGCGAGCTTCGGGGATCTTGTGGGTGGCGATCAGGTAACGCGGCGACTCAGGGATGGTGGTCGACAACAGTCCGTAGATCACCGCGGGGACGGCCATCGCGAGGAACATCCAACGCCAGGCCTCCAGCCCGAGCCAGAGCTCGTCGTGTGACGATCCTGCAGCAGCGGCGAGTAGGTAGTCGACCAGCAGCGAGGTGAAGATGCCGGTGACGATCGCGAGTTGCTGCAGGGACCCGAGTCGCCCACGGATAGCTGCGGGAGCGATCTCGGCGATGTAGGCAGGCGCAATCACCGAGGCCGCACCGACGCCGAGACCGCCGACGATGCGGAACAACACGACCATCCACAGACTCTGGGCGAAACCGGTGCCGATCGCGCTGATGAAGAACAGAATGGCGGCGAGCTTCATGACCGACAGGCGCCCGACCTTGTCCGCCAGGCGTCCTGCGTACACAGCACCCGCCGCGGCACCGAGCAGGGCGGACGCGACCGCGAATCCGAGGGAGGCGGAACCGACCTCGAACTTCTTCTCGATCGCGGAGACTGCACCGTTGATGACCGCGCTGTCGTAGCCGAACAGGAATCCGCCGAGCGCCGCGACGGACGCGATCCGGACGGCGCTCTTGCCACTTGCGGTGTCGGAGTCGTCGTAGATCGATTCCTCGTCCGAAACCGGGCCGTGTTCGCTCATGGCCGTCTCGCTTCCTACTGATGTGACGGGTGTGAGGGGTGGTGCCAGAGAACGCTACGCCTGGGCCAGGCGAGCAGGGGGGTTCTCGTCCGGCCAGGTGTGAGCGATCTGGCGGAGCAATTTGTCGGCATCGTGCGTTGAGCACGGTGATGTCCACGATCGACCGCACCCAGAACCTTCGCCGGACCTCGTCCCGCTCGACGCAGCCACCTGCTTCGGCAGTGTTCGTGCTGCTCGCAGCGATGCTCGGATCAGCGCTGACCGGTGCCGTCCTGGTGAAGGTGTTCCTGCACAATCTCGCCGGTGCCCGTCTGGACAACCGGTTGATGAGTTTCCTGGGGGGCCCACCCGAGGCGTTCGACCGGATCAACGCGTGGAGTGGCACCGTGTCACCGGTCACCGTCATCGCGATCCTGGCGGTGACGACCTTCGTCGCGATCCGACGTGATCGTCACGCAGTCGCTGCAGCTACCGTGCTGTCAGTTCTGGGTGCCACGGCGACTACGCAGGTGCTCAAGCACGGAGTGTTCGAACGCGTCGGCAGCCTGCCGAACTCATTGCCGAGCGGTCACACGACGGCGGCGATGTTGTGGGCCATCGGCGCCGTCCTTGTGTCATCGCGCGGTTGGCGCCCTGTCGTGACAGTCGTCGGCGCGATCGTGGCCAGCACGATCGGAGTCGGCACGATCGCCGGACGCTGGCACCGTCCGTCCGACATCGCCGCGGCGGCGGCAGTCTGCCTCGGTTGGGCCGCCCTCGCCGTCCTGGTCGCAACGCTCGTCCAACGCGGGGCCCGACCCGCACATTCGCGCCCGACGGGGGACTACCTGAAGATGCTCGGCGTGGCGGTCCTCGTGTCGTGCCTGGCCTTCTTCGCACTCGGTTTTGTGCTCGGCGGCCAGGGGATCGAACAGGTTGCAGCGCTGGCCGTCCTCCTCGGCATGGTGATCGTCTGCGCCGGCTCCGTCACGCTGGTCGCGTGGCTGGCTGACCGCGAACTCGCCTGAGCCTCAGTCGTCCTCGGCCGCATGCGCGGCCTTGGGTCCCATCCACCAGGCGAGCCAACCCAGTGCGCCGAGCGGGATCTCGGCCACGTTGGTGAAGATCGCGTAGAGCAGCGCGCCGGCCGCGGCGGAGGTGTGGTCGGCGCCCCAACTACCCAGCACCAGGATGATGCCGGCCTCGGCCACGCCCAGACCCCCCGGGGTGATGCCGACGGCGCGCAGCAGGCTACCGATGGCGTACGCGGCAAACAGGTCGGTCACCGGCAGGTCCACACCGACCGCCCGCATGATCTGCCAGAAGAGCACGAACCAGATCAGCAGTTGTCCGACCACCCCGAGCGTCATCGGGAACCAACCACGCCGGGTGAGGGCGGACATCCGCGACTGTTGGTCGACGAGCAGGTGCTCGAGGCGCGGTTGGCGACCTTTGCGCACCCGAGCGATGAGCGGGCTGACTCGGCGGTCCAGCCAGGAGCCGAGCTTTCGGGTACGGACCGGGCTGGTGAGCGCGACGATGAAGCCGACCAGGAGCAGCAGGCCGGCGACCCCGCCCCACCAGGCGCCGTTGCTCACCGCCGGTGGGAGGTCGTGCTTGTTGCGGGAAACCAGCACGATCCCGATGAGCGGCAAGGCGATCCGCGCCAGGACGTTCCACACGCCGCTGACGATGAGACCGGTGGAGATGGCCCGTCGTTTGAATCCCCACGACCGTAGGATCACCCAACTGGCGGCGAGCGCCGTCGCACCGCCGCCGGGCATCGTGTTGGCGACGGCAGAGCCGGTGACGTTGACGATCGCGGCCCGCGTATGAGTGATTCCCGGCCAGGACGCGGTGAGCGTGAAGGTGTAGATCCACAGGCCGGCCAGCATGAGCGCGGCGAATCCGAGCGAGGGGAGCAGACCGACCGTCTGCAGCCGAACTCCGATCTCCGTCCAGGTGGTCTTGGCCAGCCAGGGCAGCCCCCAGATGATGAGGGCGGCTGCCAGCCCCATCCCGAGCAGCGCGTTGACCGCGCTCTTCCAGGTGAACTTGGGCATCTCGGGCTGGACATCGATGGTGTCCTGCGCGAGTTCCATGTCGGGTTCGGTCATGCGAGCCCCGCGAAGACGTCCCGGGCGACCGGGCCCTCGTGGGCCGGGTCGACGAACCATTCGCGACCGAACACCAGGTCGTAGACCGGGCGCGGAATGCGAAGGAACGCCGCGAGCGTGCGGTCGCCGTCGTCCGCGGTTGCCTGGGACGCGTGCGCTGCCATCGCGGCGCGCTTGGCGGCGATGTGACGGTGCACGTCGATTCGATGGGTGATGTTCCTGCGGGCGGTGAACGCCCGCTCGTAGACCTCGATGTCGAACGCGTCCGGGAAGGTGTAGACCTTCGACACAGCTTTGAGAGCGCCGACCAGAAGGTCGCGCGGAACGGTCGCCTCCAGCACCCGTTTCGTGCCCGCCATCTCGGCGGCGAGCGCACCGACCTCGTGCACCCGAACGTGGTCGCGGTGGCCGTATCCGCCGCCCGAGTCGTAGCTGGTCAGGACGTCGGCGTCCTCCTCGTCGAGCACCTCGGCCAGCCGTCCGGCGGCCTCGTCCGCGGACGCGGTGACGAACCCGTTGTCAGGAGCTCGGCCTTCCATCCCCGAATCGGCGTAACCGAGGTGGACGACACGGGCCACCCCGAGTGCGTCCGCGCTGCGCCGGAGTTCGGCGAGCCGGCGCGCGCCGAGCCCGCCGTCGTCCCGATATTCACCTGCCGCCAAACCGAGCCCCCCGTCGGTCGCTGTCACGAGCACCACCCGGTGCCCTGCGGCGGCGGCCTTGGCCATCGTGCCGCTTGTGAGCAGGGCTTCATCGTCAGGGTGTGCGTGGAACGTCACCAGTGTGTGCGACATCGCGGACATTCTCGCGCATGACATGCTTACGCCCGTGAAGGTGGCCCTGTTGTCGGACTGCTACCTGCCCAGGCTGGGCGGTATCGAGGTCCAAGTACACGATCTGGCCCGTCACCTCACCCGCGCCGGGCACGAGGTTGTCGCCTTCACCGCCACCCGCGAGCCGGGCCAGCGACGCAACGAACTCGAGATCATCGACGGTATCCCTGTGCACCGCTTGGCGATTCCGATGCCGCACGGCCTGCCGATCAACCCGCTCGCCCCGCCGACGTTGCGTCGTCTGCTGCGTGCGGGACAGTTCGATGTGGCCCACGTCCATATGGGGGTCGTTGCGCCGTTCTCGATGGACTGCGCCCGGGTCGCGCTCGACCTGGATCTGCCGACCGCCGTCACCTGGCACTCGCTGCACGCCCGGATGGAGGCGCCGATCCGCCTGGCGGGTTATGTCGCGCGGTGGGCCAAATCGGGTGCCGCGCTGTCTGCGGTCTCCGGTGTCGCGGCGGCGCCGGTGATGTCGCTGGCCGGGCTGCAGCACAAGGTCGCGATCCTGCCCAACGGCATCGACACCCAGCAGTGGGCACCGTTGCCGCGTAGGCCCAAGAGTCCGGACGAGCCGGTACGCATCGTGTCGGCGATGCGTCTGATGGGTCGCAAGCGCCCCCTCGAACTGCTCGACATCGTGCACGAGGCACGCCGTCAGGTGCCGGACGTCGACGTTCGGCTCGAGGTACTGGGGGACGGACCGCTGCGCGGAAAGGTCGAGAGCAAAGTGAGGCGCCTGCGTGCGCAGAACTGGTTCAGCGCGCCCGGACGAATGACGCGGATGCAGGTGCAGGAGCGGTATCGCCTCTCCGACATCTACATCGCGCCGGCGGAGCTCGAGGCCTTCGGTATCGCGGCGCTCGAGGCACGGACCACCGGGCTCCCGATCGTGGCGCCGCGCAAGAGCGGGGTGTCGGAGTTCGTGGAGCATCGCGTCAATGGCCTACTCGCGGGCGACGACGCCGGTATGTCGGACGCGCTCGTCCGGCTCCTCACCGACGTCTCGATGCGGGAGAAGATGATCGCGCACAACACGTCGGTGCTACCGAAGGAGTCGTGGCCGAGCGTCGTGCAGATGGTCGAGGCGGAGTACGAGCGCGCGATCGAGCAGATGAACGAGCGCTAGAACAGACGCTCTTCCTTCACCTCACGGGGTTCTTCCAGATCAAGCAGGAAACGCTTGCGATCCAGGCCCCAGTGGCCGGGGTAGTAGATGCTGACGATCGAGTCATCGTCCGCGACGATCGTCAGCTACCCGATGACGGACTCCATTACACAGTGCTTCATGACGTGTGGACCCTGGAGCAGCCTCGGATGTGAGTCGGTCTGAATCGTCGGAACCGCTTTCGTTTGGACCCGTTGCGTTGTCTACTGGGGTATGTCCTTCGTCCGCCCGGTGGTCGCCGACTCATGGCGCCGTTCGCTCGACGCCGGCGTTCGCGCGAACGAGGAGCAGGCACCGCTGGTGCTCAGTGGCGGCTCGCTCGAGGACTATCGCCGCGCGCATCCGCTGTGGCGCGCGATGCCGGTGCTGCACGACGTGCTCGAACAGGCGATCGTCGACTGCGATGCGCTGTTGGCCGTGGCCGACGAGAACGGTCAGTTGCTGTTCGTTCGTGGGAGCAACAACGCGCTCGACAAGGCGCAGCGGATCGGTTTCGCAGAGGGTGCCTCCTGGGACGAGCGGGTGGTCGGCACGAACGCGCCCGGCACCGCGATCGCGCTCGGTGAGCCGGTCGTCGTCCGCCAGCAGGAACATTTCCTGGAGTCGGTGCACCGGTGGTCGTGCGTTGCAGTGCCGATCCGCGACCCGCGCAGCGGCGGGGTCATCGGTGCCGTCGACGTCACCGGCGCAGACCACATCGTCGTCCCGCAGACGATGGCGATGCTGCGTGCCGCGGCCCGATTGGCCGAGATGGAGTTGCACCGCATCGGTTCGCCGGCCACCACCGGGGTGCGTCTCAGCGGGCTCGGGGTCGACTCGGCCGTGGTGTCGGTCGGCGAGCGCACGGTCGCTTTGAGCCCACGCCACAGCGAGATCGTCACCCTGCTGGCCGGCCGCCCCGACGGCATGTCGGGCGATGAGATCGCCTGCGGCCTCTACGAGTTCGAGTCGGGTCGATCGACCGTGCGGGCCGAACTGCAACGGCTGCGGACGATGCTCGGCGACGACCTGTTCGCCTCCCGGCCCTATCGACTGCTCATGCCGGTGCACAGCGACTGGTCGGTCGTGCTCGACCTGTTGGAGCAGGGCGACGTCGCCGGAGCGGTGCAGCGATACCGCGGCCCGTTGCTGCCGCGCTCGGACGCACCGGGCGTCGTCGAACTGCGCGAGCGGGTGCATGCGGCGCTCGCAGCCGCGGTGCGGTCGAGCGGACGCAGCGACCTGCTGATGTCGTGGACGCGGCACCCTTGGGGAGCTGACGACCACGAGGCGTGGGCCGCCCTCGCCGGCTTGCTACCGATCGGGTCACCGATGCGCTCGGTGGCGCAGGCGCACCTCCAACGTCTGGCCTGACCGACCGCTACCGCCGGCGGGATGCCCGCGTTCCGCTGATCGGACCGCCCGACGAAGGCGGCGCAGATGTTGCAACGTCGATGCAACGTCGACGTGATTAGCGTCACAATCATCGCACCAACAACGACGATGGGAGACAGCGATGCCCGTGTTCGAGCGCCCCGGCACGTCCGGTTCGAAGATCAAGGTCGAGGACCGATACGGCCACTACATCGGCGGCGAGTTCGTCCCGCCCAAGAAGGGCGAGTACTTCGACAACTACGCCCCGCAGACCGGCCAGGTGTTCACCCAGGTGGGTCGAGGCACCGCCGAGGACATCGAAGCTGCGCTCGACGCGGCCCACAACGCGGCCGACTCGTGGGGACGCACGTCCGCCACCGACCGCTCCAACATTCTGCTGAAGATCGCCGACGTCATGGAGGCGAACCTCGAGGACATCGCGGTCATCGAGTCCTGGGACAACGGCAAGGCCGTGCGCGAGACGCTCGCCGCCGACATCCCGCTCGCGATCGACCACTTCCGCTACTTCGCCGGTGCGCTGCGCGGCCAGGAGGGCAGCATCAGCGAGATCGACGAGAACACGATCGCCTACCACTTCCACGAGCCGCTGGGCGTCGTCGGCCAGATCATCCCGTGGAACTTCCCGATCCTGATGGCGGTGTGGAAGCTTGCCCCGGCGCTCGCCGCCGGCAACGCGGTCGTGTTGAAGCCGGCCGAGCAGACCCCGTGGTCGATCCTCAAGCTCGCCGAACTCATCGGTCCCCTGCTTCCCCCGGGCGTGCTCAACATCGTCAACGGGTTCGGCACCGAGGCCGGCAAGCCGCTGGCCTCCAGCCCGCGCATCGCCAAGATCGCCTTCACCGGCGAAACCACGACCGGCCGGTTGATCATGCAGTACGCCAGCCAGAACATCATCCCGGTGACCCTGGAGCTCGGTGGCAAGTCGCCGAACATCTTCTTCGACAGCGTCGCCTCGCAGAACGACGCGTTCTACGACAAGGCGCAGGAGGGCTTCGCGATGTTCGCCCTCAACCAGGGCGAGATCTGCACCTGTCCCTCGCGCGCGCTCGTCCAGAGTTCGATCTACAGCGACTTCATGAAGGACGCTGTTGCTCGCGTCGAGAAGATCAAGATGGGCAACCCGCTCGACACCGAGACCACGATGGGTGCGCAGGCGTCCAACGACCAGCTCGAGAAGATCAAGAGCTACCTCGACATCGGCAAGCAGGAGGGCGCGAAGGTGCTCACCGGCGGCGACGTCGCCTCGCTCGGGGGCGATCTCGACGGCGGCTACTACGTGCAGCCGACCGTGTTCGAGGGCGACAACTCCATGCGGATCTTCCAGGAGGAGATCTTCGGGCCGGTCGTCTCGGTCACCAGCTTCGACGAGGAGGCCGACGCGCTGAAGACCGCCAACGACACCCTGTACGGCTTGGGTGCCGGCGTGTGGTCGCGCGACGGCGCGCAGGCTTACCGGATGGGCCGCGGCATCAAAGCCGGACGCGTCTGGACCAACTGCTACCACCAGTACCCGGCCCACGCCGCGTTCGGTGGATACAAGCAGTCCGGCATCGGCCGCGAGAACCACAAGATGATGCTCGATCACTACCAGCAGACCAAGAACCTGCTCGTGTCCTACTCCCCGGACGCGCTCGGATTCTTCTGAGCCGACGACCCGCCCTGATGCCCCGGTAGCAGGCCTCGCGCCTGCTACCGGGGCCATCCCGTCCTCGGACGCATGCCCGCACCTCAAGGAGAAGGAAACCGGATGAGCACCGAATCGAAGGTTGCCAAGGCGGTGAACGATGTCGACTGCGTCGCGTTCACCGACGCGGCCGCACAACTCGTGGCGAAACTGGTCGATCGCAACGGACCGGTGATGTTCCACCAGTCCGGCGGATGCTGCGACGGCAGCGCCCCCATGTGTTACCCGGTCGGCGACTTCATGATCGGCGACGTCGACGTGCTGCTGCAGCGGGTGCAGCTGCCCGGCGTCGCCGAACCGGTCCCGTTCTACATGAGCTCCTCGCAGTACGAGTACTGGAAGCACACTCACCTCACAGTCGACGTCGTGCCGGGACGCGGCAGCGGGTTCTCGCTCGAGGCGCCCGAAGGAGTGCGCTTCCTCATCCGGTCGCGAATGTTCGACGAAGACGAACTGCGCGGTCTCGGACTGCTGTGAATCGGGTGGCCGGCACGCAGCGGGGCCTGTCGAAGTTCCAGGCCCCGGAAGTTGTCTTCGGCCCCGGTTCCATCGACGAAGCGGGGTTCGCGGCGGGACGTCTGGGCGCCCGCCGACCGTTCGTCGTCACCGATCCCGGCATCGTCGAGGCGGGCTGGGCCGACCGGTTGATCGACCTGTTGCGCGCCGCCGGGCTCGACCCGCAGGTCTGGAGTGCGGTCAGCCAGAACCCCAAGGACCACGAGGTTCGGGCAGCCTACGAGCACTACCGCAGCCGCGGCGCCGACGTCATCGTCGGCATCGGTGGCGGCTCGGTGATGGACGCCGCGAAGGGTGTCGCAGTCGTCGCGGGCAACGGCGGCGACATCCTCGACTTCATCGGCGTCGATCAGATGGCGCACCCGCTCCCGCCGACGCTGATGATCCCGACGACGGCCGGCACCGGTGCGGACGTCTCGCAGTTCTGCATCGTCACCGACACCAAACGCTCGGTGAAGGTGACGATCATGGGCCGGACGCTGGTGCCTGAGGTGTCGATCACCGACCCCGACCTGCTGGTCACCATGCCGGCCTGGCTGACCGCCGCGACCGGGCTCGACGCCCTTACCCACGGCATCGAGGCATACGTCTCGCTGGCGCACAACCCGATCGCCGACCTGCATGCGCTCGCCGCGGTCGAAGGGGTCTGCACCCACCTGCGGTCGATGGTTCGGCAGCCCATCGACACCGAGTCGGGTGCCGGCATGGCACAGGCGAGCCTGAACGCCGGACTTGCGTTCAGCAACGCGATCCTCGGCGCGACCCACGCGATGAGTCACCAGGTCGGCGGCCTACTCGACGCACCGCACGGCGTCATCAACGGAGTGCTGCTGCCGCACGTAATTCGCTTCAACGCGCCGTGCCACCGGTTCGTGCAGCTCGCGCGGGCGGCGGGCTTGCCCGATGCGCGCGACGGCGCGCAGGCCGCAGAGTTCCTCGCCACCTGCGTCGAAGAACTCGGTCGTGACCTCGGCGTGCCGACCGGGCTTGCCGGGCTCGGCGTGAGCGCGCAGAACATCCCGACCCTGGCCCGCACCACCTTGCAAGACGCCTGCCTGACGACCAACCCGCGCCCGGCGTCGCAGGAGCAGATCGAGGCGTTGTTCGAGGCTGCGTTGTGATCAACGAACTCGATTCACTCACCGGCATCCGGTCGGGCAAGCGTTCCTACTACCGCGAATACGTGCGGTCCGACGAACGGCTGCACGGCACGCTTCGGGCGATGGACGCGATCTCCCAGGCGGTCGTGCGCACTGTCGAGGGCCCGCGTGAGTTGCTGCAGGAGGTCGTCGAGGCCGCGCGCAGCCACCTCGACGCCGACTGGGCCCTGCTGCTGATCGGCGGGGGAGAGTTCCCCGGCGCCCGTCCGCGGGTGCTCATGGCGCCGCGCGACGGCGACGTCGTGATCGAGGAGTACGGCCTTCCGCTGGAGGTGCGCCGCGAGGTCGGGGCGGTGCGCGGTGGTGCCGTGCCCGGCGACCGGGCCCAATGCGTCCGCGCTCCGATGATGCTCGAGGGTCGCGTCGTCGGCACGTTGTCGGCCCGACATCGGCTGCCGGAGGAGCCGGCCGACGCCGACATCGCTGTGCTGCGCATCCTCGCCAACCAGGCGGCGGTTTCGCTGCACACGTCCGAGCAGTTCCAAGCCGGACTGCTGCTGCACCGACGGGCGCAACGCCTCAACGCCGAAACCGAGGCGCAGCGACGCGACCTCAACGAACGAGACACCGCGTTGCGCCACGCAGAACACCGACTGCAAGTTGCCGCGCAGCGCGAGTTGGTGGAGGAGGAGCGTCAGCGGATCGCGCGCGAGTTGCACGACACCGTCACCCAGCAGGTGCTCTCAGTGGGAATGGCCCTGGAGATCGCTCGTGGTGACGCGGCCGCGTTGCCGGGCGGCGACACTCTTGGCGAACGTCTGGCGGGCACCCGCGACGTCGCCGGTCACGCGGTCGAGCAGCTGCGGCAGGCGATCTTTGCCCTGCGTCAGCCTCACAGCGACCGGGTGCAGTCGTTGGCCGAACTGCTCGAAGCGCTCGTCTTGCAGCACATCGGGCCGCTGACCTTGCGCTTCCGGGTGGAGGGCGTCGAGGTGGAGGTGCCCGAGCAGGCACGACACGACCTGGTGCGCGCGGTCGGCGAAGCGTTGTTCAACGTCACCGTGCACGCTCAGGCGACCCGTGCCTACGTCCGATTGGTGTATCGCACAGGCGAATTGCGATTGATCGTCGCCGACGACGGCGACGGTGACCCGGCGCGTCTGCGCCGTCACCTCCGTCTCGCGCGCCGCACACCCGGCGACGGACGCCATCGCGGCCTGGCGAACATGGCGGAACGGGCAGAACGCCTGGGCGGAGCAATGAATGTGCGTCGCGCGCGCCTGGGAGGGGTGCGGATCGAGTTCCGCGTGCCGCTGCCAGTGATCATGACGCCGAGGGCGGCCGGCCCCGTAGGGAAGGAACAGTGATGAACGGACTGACGCCGACGACCGGCGAGCGCACGATCACCGTCGTGCTCGTCGACGACCATGCGGTCGTGCGGCAGGGCCTGCGCGCGATCCTCGAACGCGAGGACGACCTGTCGGTGGTCGCAGAGGCATCGGACGCGCGCGAGGCGCTCGCCGTCGTGCGGCACACCGACCCGGCGGTCGTTGTGCTCGATCTCAAACTCACCACCCAGCAGGACGCCGACGGCATCGACCTGTGCAGCGACCTGATCGCGGCCCATCCCGGGCTTGCCGTGCTGGTGTTCAGCACCTTTGTGGACGACCAACTCGTGCTCGCCGCGGTGCGCGCGGGGGCCCGCGGATACGTGGTCAAGGACGTCGACACGTCCGGCCTCATCAAGGCGATCCGCGACGTGCACCGAGGCGGCAGCGCGTTCGATCCGCGTAGCGCAGCGGCGATGGTGCGCGGCGTGACCGCGCCGGCCGTCGAGGACACCAGCAAGATGACCAAACGAGAACTCGAAGTGCTCGCGCTGCTGGCCCACGGGCACTCCAACAAAGCGATCGGCCAGATGCTTTTCATCTCCGAGGCGACCGCGAAGTTTCACGTCGCCAACATCCTGCACAAGCTCGGTGTCTCCCGGCGCGCCGAAGCGGTCTACGCCGCGAGCAAGCTCGGCGTGATCTGACGACCAGCGAAAGGCGCCGGAACGCAGCGGGATTCAGCGGTCGATGACGAGCCAGCCACCGTGGTGCTCGTGCACCTCGAAGCACAGGCCGGTCTGCGCACCGAGCTCGGCGAGGTCGGCTGGGCCGATCGTGCGCACATGCCCGAAGGTCTCGTCGGCGACGTCTTCGTAGGGCACCCCGACGATCACTCGGCGGTCGGCCAGCCGCACCGCTTCGTCGAGCACCCGGCGCCCGTGCTCGGTGTCGATGTGTTCCAACAGGTGCACCGCGAGCACGGTGTCGACGCTGCGATCGGCGGCCGGCACATGCCCCGCGTCGGCCACCACGGTGGCGACCCGTGCGCCGAGCCGGGGAGCGACCGCACCGAGTAACTGCATGGTGCCCACGCTGAGGTCGGACGCGGTCACGTCCAGCCCCTGCGCGGCCAGCCGCAGGGCGAGAAATCCGAAGCAGCTGCCGAGTTCGTGCACCGAGTCGCCGAGCACGAGTTCGACGGCGTGGTCGTGCACCGGCCGGAATTCCTCGATCGCGCCACCAGGTCGTGCACCAGGAGTCGACTCCTGACGAATCGTGTTGCGGTAGAACGCTTCCCACGCAGCCAGTGGGTCGTCGGCGCAGGTCAACACGATGCCGGTGAACAACCGCTCGAACAACTCGGGGCCACGCACCCAGCCCGGTTCGAACAGCTCGGTGCGCAGCAAGCCGGTCAGATCCTCGTCGAGATCGTCGACGCTCAGCTGGTGGGTGATCGCCAAGGGCTCACCGGCGTGCACCGTGAAGTGCGAGGTGTGCGCGATCTCTCGGCCGGGCGGAGCCGGGCCGCGGATCACCGTGACGCAGTCGTCGCGGTAGACCCCGCCCGGCGCCGAGCGCAGTGGGGACAAGATGTCCTGCGAGGTGTCCATCGCGCCCTCACGCCGGGGTGTGGATGCGATGGGAGAGGTCCTCCAGGCCGCCGAGTCCGCGCACGACCTGCACCCGGTCGCAGTACTCCGCGTAGAGCGGCAGGTCGCAGCGTCCGAGGCGCCAAGAGAACCTCGGCTCGGGCGTAAGCCACAACGTGCTGCGAGCACGCCGGGAGATCTCCTCGAAGGCGCGCAGGCCGGGGTCGTGCCCGTTGCCGCGTCCGTCTCCGAGCATGACGACCGTGGTGCGGTGGTTGAGCGCTGAGCCGTAGTCCTCCAGGAAGGTCTCGAAGACCGAGCCGTAGTCGGAGTCGGCGTCGACATCGATCGGTCCACCGCCGTCCGGGCCGGCCATGACGAGTTCCAGAGCACGGTCGAGGCGATGTTCGGCGAACAGGTCGGTGACCTCGGCGATGTCGGCAACGAAGCCGAAGGTGCGCACCGAGCTCACCAGCGATTGCAGGCTCTGCACCACCTGCAGGGTGAAGGCCGAGGTCGCGCGCACCGACAGCGACACATCGGCCAGCAGCAGCAGACGTGGGCGGTCGTGCGTCTTCGCGACGGTGATCGGCCGGAACGGAACGCCGTCGTACTTCATGTTGTGCCGCATGGTGCGGGCGGCGTCGACGGTGCCCGCCGCGCTGGTGCGGCGGCGCGCCCGCGGCGCACCGTGCAACCCGCGGATGAGGCGGCGCAGGTGGTCCTCGATCTCGGCTCGCTCCTGCTCGTGCAAGAGTTCGGCGCGGGCCGCGTCCTGGGCGCGCTCCTCGATTTCGGGGGCGGCGGCCAGTAAGCGTTCGAGGTGTTCGCGCAGCCGCTCGGGCAAGCCGGCGAGCAGCGGCGCGAGCTGCTCGCGCAGTGCCCTCAGGTCGGAGTCGTCGGCCGGACCCTCGTCGGGCAGGTCGCTCTCGGCGAGCCAGCCGAGTAGCGCCATCTCCTGGGCGACGCTGAGTTGAGCGTCGACCTCCAGCCCGGCGCGGTCGGTCAGCCTGCCGGGCAACCCCGGGTTCTGCAGCCGCCGGGTCGTCAGCTGCACCCGGGCGGCCTCGCCGCGCGGGTCGCTCTGGTCGTTCGACAACACGATCTCGTCGGTCGCCGAGGCCATGTCGAGCTTGTTGGCCTCCTGGTGCAGGTTGTACGACTGGGCGAGGTCCTCGCGGCGGAAGTAGTCGCGGATGTCGTCGGGCGCACCGTGCGAGTGGCCCTGTTGCGGGCTGTCGCCGGGGTCTTCACCGAGGGTGAACTGGTGAAGATCGCCGCTGTCGCTCAGGTCGTCGTGCGCGTGGCCGTGCTCTTCCGGCGCGGCCACGACCGCGCGCAGACCGAAGAACGCGGCGAAGACGTCCTGGAAGATCTCCAGGTCGCGGCGGTCTTTCACCAGGGTCACGCGCAGCGCGGACTCCAGCAGCTCGCGGTCGCCCAGCATGCCCGGTTGGGTCGCTGCCTGCAGCGCGTCGATGGTCTCCGCGACGCTGATCCGCATCCCGAACAACCGCAGCAACCGGACGAACCGGTGGATGGCACCCTGCACGGCGCGCCCCGATCAGAAGGTCCGACGGCGGGCCGTGCGGCGGGTGTCACGACCCGGCTCGCCGTAGATGCCCTTGCCGTGGCGGCCCGGCTTGTCCTTCGCCGCCCGCACGGCGGAACCGTCCGGATCGGACGCGTAGGCAGAGTGATCGTGGTCGTGATCCCCATCCGAGTGGTCGTGGTCGCCGTGCCCGTGGCCATGCCCGTGTCCGTGTCCGTGCCCGTGGGTGGGCAACTCCTCGGGCACCGTGGCGTTCGGGTCGACCAGCCGGGGGATCGCCTTGCGGGCCTCACTGACATCGCGCTCGTACTTCACGACGATGTTCAAGGTGTCGGACAGCACCTTCGACGACAGTTCGGACGCGCCGAGCACCGCCAGTGTGCGCGCCCAGTCGATCGTCTCGGAAATGCTCGGTGCCTTCCGTAGGTCGAGCTCGCGCAGGCCGCGCACCACCTCGACCAGCTGACTGGCCAGTGCGTCATCGAGGCCGGTGTCCTTGGAGCGGATGATGTCGAGTTCGCGTTCGGCGTCGGGGTAGTCGAGGAACAGGTGAAGGCAGCGGCGCTTGAGCGCGGCCGACAGGTCACGGGTGTTGTTGGAGGTGAGGATGACGTAGGGCTGGTGCTTGGCCCGCACCGTGCCGACCTCGGGGATCGAGATCTGGAACTCCGCGAGCAACTCCAGCAGCACGGCCTCGAGGGCTTCGTCGGCGCGGTCGACCTCGTCGATGAGCAGCACGACGGGGTCGGGGGAGAGCACCGCTTCGAGCAAGGGACGTTGGGCCAGGAAGCGTTCGGAGAAGAACACGCTGTCGTGGGTGGCGATGCGGTCGACGGCCTCGTCGATGGTGCGGGTGTCACCGACGAGCTCGGTGATCTTCTCGCGCAGGATCTGGGTGTAGAGCAGTTGCTTGCCGTAGTCCCACTCGTACAGTGCCTTCGACTCGTCTTGACCCTCGTAGCACTGCAGGCGCAGCAACCGGCGTCCGGTGACCTGCGCGAGGGACGACGCAAGCTGGGTCTTGCCGACACCGGCCGGCCCCTCGATCAGCAGCGGTTTGTCTAGTCGGGTCTGCAAGAACACCGTGGTGGCGAGTGCGTCATCGGCGAGGTAGCCGCCGGCGTCCAATCGGTCTTTGGTGTCCTGCACGTCAACGAACTGCAGGTCGGTCCCGGTGCTGTCGGTGCTGTCGGTGCTGTCGGGGTCGGTGCTCTTGCTGCTCACGGCGGTCACGTTTGCTCCTTGGCCATGCAGGTCGGGTAGCGGGTGGGGCTGTCGGGTCCGCGGGATGATCGCCGCGGACCCGACAGAGTGGGGGCGGACGGTTAGCCGAGCAGGTCGTCCAGTTCGCCGTTCATGCAGTGGTCGACCACCGGCGAAACGGTCTCGAAGGTGCACTCCCGCAGGTTGCCGGGGGTGCAAGCGTCGCCGAGGACGTGGTTGGTGATGCGCTCGACATCGGCCTTGTCACCCTTGATGACCTTGGCCTTCTCGTAGTACTTCGTCGGGCCAGTGCCGAGACGGTTCTTGGAGTAGCTGTCGGCCGTGACGTCGACGAAACGCTCCGGGATGGCCACATCGCGTAGCAACCGGATCGATGCGGCCAGCGCGGCCTCGGCCGCTTGCACATCGGTCATGCCGTGCGTGTCGATGCTCATCGCGCGAGCGATATCGGCGAACTTCTTGTAGCTGGCCGACATGTTGAACGCCCAGACGCGGGGCAACGCGATCGCGTTGTTGAGTCCGTGGTGGGTGTCGTAGAACGCGCTGACCGCGTGGCTTATCGAGTGGATGATGCCGAGGCCACCGGAGTTGAACGCCTGGGCGGCGATGTACTGGGCGTACATCATGCCCTCGCGGCCGCGCAGGTCCTGGCCGTTCCAGGTGGCTGCGCGCAGGTTCTCCTCAGTCAGCTTGATCGCGTGCAGCGCGTTGCCGAGCGAGGGTTGGAAGTCCAGGCGCGACACGTACGGCTCACTGGCGTGCGCGAGCACGTCGAACCCGCACTGTGCGGTGTAGTCGGTCGGGCAGTCGAAGTAGAGCACCGGATCGTCGACGGCCAGCGAAGCCACACTGGCGTCGTCGAACGCGACGTACTTGTGCGGGTTGTTCGGGTCGGTCGTGGTGTCGGTAATGACGTAGGCCCACGAGGTTTCCGAACCGGTGCCGGCCGTGGTCGACACGGCGATGTGCGGCGGGTTGTTCGGGTTCTCGGACATGTTGAAGCCCTCGAACTCGTTGACGCTGCGCCCGTCGTGAGCGACCGAGATGCGGGCACCCTTGCAGGCGTCGTGGCTCGAGCCGCCACCGATGGAGACGAACGAGTCGCACTTGTTCTCTTGGTACAGCGCCACGGCGTCCATGACGTTGTAGTCCTTGGGGTTCGACTCGACCTTGTCGTAAACGACGACCTCGAGGCCGTGGTACTTCAGCGACTCGACGATCTTGTGGACGATGTCGGTGCCGCGCAGGCCCGAGGTCATCACCAACGTCTTCTTGAAACCCATCTTGAGGGCTTCTGGCCCGATCATCTCGTGGGCACCTGGGCCCATGAGAGCCCGCGGGAACGGGTGGAATTCCTTGATCGGGAACGGCTTGAGCAACTCGTCGACCTGCATGGGCGACCTCCTTGTCGGCAGTGAACGGCTCGGACGCTAGGTCGTCGGCGGGCGCCGGAACAGACGAGGACGCGAAGACTGGCCACAGTCGTCGGGTCGTGCGCTGACCGCCCGGGGAGTGCCCCACCTCACCGGTCGGACAGGTGGGTCGCCGGGACCTGCCCGAATGGGTAGGTGCAACTGTCCGGTACGCGGGTTCGGTTGCAGCACAAGCGGTTCTAGCGTCGAATCACGGCGCACCGACCGGTGCGGCGAGTCGAACGGAAGGCGATCATCATGAACGAGGAGATCGACCGCAACGAGGATCTCGACCTCGCCGAGGTTGTCGAAGACAGCCTTGTGGAGGACGTCTCCATCGACGGAATGTGCGGCGTCTACTGATGTTGCACGAGCGATGGGCGCTGAGCGGGTCGGTTGCCTTGCGGCCCGAACCGTTCGGCGCCCTCGCGTACGACTTCACCTCTCGCCGGCTCAGCTTCTTGAAGTCGCCCCGGCTGGTTCGGGTGGTGGAGTCGCTGCGCGAGAGCCAAGACGTTGCCGCGGCACTGACCGGGGCCGGGGTGCCCGAAGAACAGTGGCCGCAGTACGAATCCGCACTCCGCCAACTCGCCGACCGCGGGATGCTCACCAGCCGAGGGAGCCAGTCATGACCCAACTTGCCGAACGACCGACAGAATCCGTCGGACGTCTCGTCGACCGTTTCGAACACGGCCTCGACGCACCGATCTGCTTGACGTGGGAGCTCACCTACGCGTGCAACCTGTCGTGCGTGCACTGCCTGTCCTCCAGCGGACGCCGCGACCCGCGCGAGCTGTCGACCGAGGAGTGCAAGGCACTCATCGACACCTTCCAGCGGATGCAGATCTTCTACGTCAACATCGGCGGCGGTGAGCCCACCATCCGCAGCGACTTCTGGGAGTTGGTGCAGTACGCCGTCGACCACCAGGTAGGAGTGAAGTTCTCCACCAACGGTTTTCGGATCACCCCCGAGCGCGCGCAGTACCTCGCGTCGTCCAACTACATCGACGTGCAGTTGTCGCTCGACGGTGCCACGGCCGAGGTCAACGACCCGATCCGCGGCGCGGGCACCTACGAAGCCTGCATGCGGGCGTTGCAGAACCTGGCCGATGCCGGGATGAAGGACATGAAGATCTCGGTCGTGTGCACCCGCACGAACATCGACCAGCTCGACGAGTTCAAGGCGATCGCCGACAAGTACGGCGCCCAGTTGCGATTGACCCGGCTGCGCCCCTCGGGTCGCGGCGCCGACGTCTGGGACGAGCTGCACCCGTTGCCGCACCAGCAGCGCCAGCTGTACGACTGGCTGGTCGCCAATGGCGAGAACGTGCTCACCGGCGACTCCTTCTTTCACCTCTCTGCCTACGGCGAGGCGCTGCCGGGCCTCAACCTGTGCGGTGCCGGACGAGTGGTGTGCCTGGTCGACCCGATCGGGGACGTCTACGCGTGCCCGTTCGCGATCCACGACCGCTTCAAGGCGGGCAACGTGCGCGAAGGCGGCTTCGACACCGTCTGGACCCAGGCGCCGCTGTTCAAGCAGCTGCGGGAGCCGTCGGGCGGCGGCGCGTGCGCGTCCTGCTCCGCCTACGACACCTGCCGTGGTGGTTGCATGGCGGCGAAGTTCTTCACCGGCCTACCCCTCGATGGCCCCGACCCCGAATGCGTCAGGGGCAACGCCGGGACCCCGGGCGATGAGCGCCCCGCGCCGTCCGGTGACCACTCGCACAAGGGGCCGGTGCGCAATGCACCGGTGCCGGTGACGATCAACCGACGTCCGCCGCGCAGCGCGTGCGACGAGAACCCGGTGTCGGAGTTGCTGGCGCCGTGAGCCGCACCCGACCGGCACCGCGACTCGAGGCGATCAGCTCGGCGCGCGTCGAACAGCTCGATCGCCCCTGGTTGTTGGTGCCTGTCGGGTCGACCGAACAACACGGACCGCACCTGCCGTGCGGCACCGACAGCCTGGTGGCCCGGACGGTGGCCGCCCGGGTGGCGGCGCGACTCAGCGAGTCGGGGGAGCGGGTGGTTGTGGCTCCCGGCATCGACTACGGCTCGTCCGGGGAGCACGAAGACTTCGCCGGCACCATCTCGATAGGCACCGAGGCGCTGCGCCTGCTGTTGGTCGAGCTGGTGCGGTCGGCGTCGCGCTGGGCGGGTGCCACCGTGCTGGTCAACGGGCACGGTGGCAACCTCGACGCCGTACGATCGGCCGTGCGCCTGCTGCGCACCGAGGGCCGCTCGGTGGCCTGGGTGCCCGGCGGCCCCGCCGGGCGCGATGCACATGCCGGACACACCGAGACCGCCATGATGCTCGCGCTGCGGCCCGACCAGGTCGCAATGGACCGCGCGACCGCGGGCTGCACCGATCCGTTGCCGCAGGTGCTCGAACGGTTGCGCCGCGAGGGCGTGCGCGCGGTGTCACCGACGGGCGTGCTCGGCGACCCGCGCGGCGCCTGCGCCGCCGAAGGGGCGGGCCTGCTCGACGGTGTCGTCGAGGAGATCGTGCGCCGGCTGCGGGCAGTGCACGTCGACGCCGACGGCATGTTGGCCAGAGCAGAGACCGTCGCATGAGCCTCGCCGTCGTCACCGGAGCCGCTCGCGGCATGGGCGCCGCGACCGTCTCCCGACTCGTCGCACGCGGTTGGACGGTGCTGGCGCTCGACGCCTGCCTCGGCGACAGCGAGCCGGGCGCCGTGCAGGCGACTCAGGCCGACCTCGATGCCGTGGTCGCCGCGCATCAGGGCCGGGCGATCGGCGCCGTCGTCGACGTGCGCTCACCCGAGTTGCTGCGCGACGCAATCGATCACGCGGTCGTCGAGCACGGACCTTTGGTGGCCGTCGTGGCCGCGGCGGCCATCATCGACGGTGGCGACGACCTGTGGCTGACCGACCCGGGCGTGCTCGATCGGCTCTGGGAGACCGACCTGGTCGGCGTCTTGAACACCGCCGCCGCGACCGTGCCGCATCTGCTGGCCGCAGCCGAAGCAGGGCAGCAACCGACCTTCTGCGCGATCGCCTCCGCCGCCGGTCACCGGGGCCTGTGGCACCTCGGCGCCTACTGCATCGTCAAGCACGCGGTCGTCGGGCTGGTGCGTGGGCTGGCCGCTGACCTGCACGGACGCGGCGTCACCGTGGTCGGCGTCTCGCCGGGATCGACCGACACCGACATGCTCACCGCCACAGCCGGGCTCTACGGACTCAGCGATGTCGCCGAACTCGCGCAGCGGCAGACCACCGGTCGCCCGCTGAGCGCCGACGAACTCGCCGGCGTCATCGATGCGGCCTGCACCCTCGGACCGGCCGTGCACGGTTCGGTGCTCGACGCGAGTGCGGGGATGCGATGAGCGGCCCGACGACGTGCGCGCTGCCGGTCGGCACCCGGGTGCGCCTCACCTCGACGGTCACCCGTTGCCACGGCGGCGACGTGCTCTTCTGCACCCGCAGCGGCGCGATGGTGCGACTGCGCTCGAAGGCGCGCGACCTGCTCGCCGGACGCGACGAGATCTTGGTTAGCGACAAGGTCAGTGCCACGCTCGCGCGCGCCCTGCTCGACCGCGGCTTGGCCGACCCGATGTGGGACGACGATGCGCTGACCGAGTCGCTCGACGTGACCGTCGTGATCCCGGTGCGCGATCGCCGGACGGCGCTGGTACGCCTACTCGCGGCGCTGCCCGCGGTGGGTGCGGTCATCGTGGTCGACGACGGGTCGACCGATGCCGACGCGCTGCGCACGATCGCGCAGGAGTGGGACGCGCAACTGGTGCGTCACGACGTCTCCCAGGGTCCATCGGCGGCCCGTAATTCCGGTCTGCGACAGGCGGTTACGCCGTACGTCGCGTTTCTCGACTCCGACGTCGTACCCGACGCCGGCTGTCTGGCTGCACTTGCGCGCGAGTTGCGCGACCCGGCGGTCGCGCTGGTCGCCCCGCGGGTGCTCGCCCTCCCAGTCGACCGACCGGGCTGGGTCGCTCGTTACGAAGACGTGCACTCCTCCCTTGACCTCGGCAAGACCCCCGGACGCGTCGCGCCCGGCACCCGCTTGTCCTACGTGCCGAGTGCGGCTCTGCTCGCCCGGCGCGATGCGCTCGGCGACGGCTTCGACGCCGACATGCGCGTAGCCGAAGACGTCGACCTCGTCTGGCGGCTGCATCGCGCCGGCTGGGTCGTGCGCTACCAGCCAGCCGCGATGGTGCGCCACGAGCACCGAATTCGGTTGGGGGAGTGGGTGACTCGTAAGGCCTTCTACGGCACGGGCGCGGCGCCGCTGGCTCTGCGGCACGGCGACCGTGTAGCACCCTTGCGGCTCGCGCCGCTGCCCACCGCCGCGGTGCTCGGAGCCGCCACGTTGACACGTCCGGGCGCTGCGCTCGCCGCCACCGCGGTCGCCGCGCAGCTTGCGGTCACCTCACGTCGGTTGCGCCAGGCCGGCGCCCCGTCGGCAACTTGGGCCCTGACCGGGATGAGCCTGGCCGCCACCGGCGCCCAACTCGGCGCCTCCTTGAACCGGCACCACTGGCCGCTGGCCGTGGCCGGCGCGGCCTGCTCGCGCCGCGTCCGGTGGTGGTGGGCGATCGCCGCGGTGACCGACGCGGTGACTGACCACCGCCGTACGCACAGCACCCTTGACCTGCCCCGGCACCTGCTCGCGCGTCGTCTCGACGACCTCGCCTACGGCGCCGGTGTCTGGTGGGGCGCCGCACGATCACACACCCTCGGCCCGCTGCTGCCGGCCGGGCTCCGACGACAGCACACACAGAAGGGAGACCCGTGATGGGTCAGCACAAGTGGTTCGAGACGGTCGCCGTCGCACAGGAGCGCGCCAAGAAGCGACTGCCGAAGTCGGTCTACAAGGCGTTGCTGGCCGGCAGCGAGAAGGGCGTGACCTACGCCGACAACCTCGCTGCGTTCTCCGAGTTGGGGTTCGCCCCGCATGTCGTCGGCGCACCCGCCGAACGCCAGCTCGCCACCCAGATTTTCGGCCAGTCGGTGTCGATGCCGGTGATGATCTCGCCCACCGGAGTGCAAGCCGTGCACCCGGACGGTGAGGTAGCGGTGGCTCGTGCCGCGGCCGCTCGCGGCGTGGCGATGGGTCTGTCGTCGTTCGCCAGCAAGCCGATCGAGGAGGTCGTCGCCGCCAACCCGCAGACCTTCTTCCAGATGTACTGGATGGGCGACCGTGATTCGATGGTGCGCCGGATGGACCGGGCCCGCGCAGCCGGCGCCGTCGGCCTCATCGCCACGACCGACTGGTCGTTCTCCAACGGGCGCGACTGGGGCAGCCCGATCATCCCGCAGGCGATGGACCTCAAGACGATGGTGACGCGCGCGCCCGAAGCGCTGCTTCGGCCGAACTGGTTCGCACAGTTCGCCCGGACCGGGCGTCCGCCGGAGTTGTCCGCGCCAAACCTGACCGAGGCCGGCAAGCCGGCGCCCGGCTTCTTCGAGGCCTACTACGAATGGATGCAGACGCCGCCGCCCACCTGGGACGACATCGCCTGGATGGTGCAGCAGTGGGGTGGCACCTTCGTGCTCAAGGGTGTCGGACGGGTCGACGACGCGCTGCGCGCGGTCGATGCCGGTGTCACCGGCATCTCGGTGTCGAACCACGGCGGCAACAACCTCGACAGCACGCCCGCCCCGATCCGGTCGTTGGAGGCGATCGCGGCGACCGTCGGTGACCAGATCGACGTCGCCCTCGACGGCGGTGTGCGCCGCGGCAGCGACGTCGTCAAGGCGCTCGCGCTCGGTGCGAAGACGACGCTCATCGGCCGTGCCTACCTGTGGGGGCTGAGCGCCGGCGGTCAGGCGGGCGTCGAGAACGTGCTCGACGTGATCCGCGGTGGCATCGAGTCGACGATGATGGCGATCGGACGCAGCGACGTGCACGACATCTCCCGCGACGACGTGTTGGTGCCCGAGGGTTTCGCGCGGCCACTGACGGCGGACGAGGTGAGCGCCGGTCCCGCGGTAGCGCACCGTTCGACGGCCGGCTGAGTCCGCGCTCAGAACAAGCGCTCGGCTTTCGTCTCGGCCGACTCGAATCTGTGCAGGCTGAAGAAGGCCGGTGGCGGTGAGCTGGTCGAGGACGACCTGGAGCCTGCCAGCAGGAGCAGCGCCGAAGACGCCGCCGATGAGGGCCTTGAGGTGGCTGCGCTCGATACCGGTCGCATGCTCCCAGATGTAGGACGCAACCGGCCCCAGCTGATGGACGACGTCATCGGCAAGCACGCACCGCTGACCGTTGACGCCGATTGCATCACTGGTGCTGGCGCGTCGTACGCCGGTTGGGCCGATCGCGTGGCTGAGCTTTGCCTCCCACCGATCGTGCCCCACGACGTGGTCGACTGCGCGGCCAGTCCGTCGATGACGTCGAATAACTGTGACGCATCCGAGTACTCGACGGCGTGCACGGGAACCGCCCGGAGTATTTCGCCCCATCGCGTCAGAGGCAACGCCCGATGGGTGACCGCCGCCGTGCTTTTGCCCGTGCCCGACGGTGCGACCAGGGCGAACACCCGGCTGTCGTCTGTACGCCGGGCACGCCCAAAAGACGTACAGATGGTCGAAGTCAGTCACCGTGACCGGTCGGCGCCACTGGGGTCTCAGGGCTTTTGCCGTCGGTGGAATCGGTAGCCGCGTCAGCGCCCTTGGCTTGCGCCGGGGCGACGCCCTGCGACTGGCAGATCCCAAAGTTGGGATCCGTGGTCTCGGTGCGCCATGTCGACAGGCCGGTCACGGTGAACGTTCCGCCGGGGACATTGGACCACCCGTCCGTGGGAGGGTTCGTCGAGGTGGAGTTGTTGACCTGTAGCTCGAAATCGATGGTGAAGTCGTTACGAGAGCTAGGGCCGGGCACCGAGGTGGTGTTGGCGGAGTATGTCAAAGCGACGACTTATCGCTTCCCCGGAGCGAGAGGTGAGCGCAAGTATCGAGTAGTTGCTCAAGGCACATTCCCAGCCGACGCTGAAGTTGTGGGTGCACGTGGCGCGGCAGTCGGACGAGGCCGCTCGGAACAAGCGCTCGGCTTTCGTCTCGGCCGACTGCTCCAGGTCGAGAAGGAAGCGCTTGCGGTCGAGGCCGCCAGCGAAACCGGTCAGCGAATCTCCGAGCCGACGACCCGGTGGCACGGCACGACGAGGCTGATCGGGTTGTGCCCCACACTGTGGCCGACCGCCTGCGCCATGTTCGGGTTGCCGAGCGCGGGCGATCGCGCTGTACGTCGTCGTCTCGCCGTAGCCGATGGTCATCAGGTGATCCCACCCCTGCTCCGACGAAGGGTCGCCCGCGGTGCACAGGGCAGGTCGAAGAAGAGACCAGAAGGGGAGGTACCCGAGCAGGAGGTGCTCGAGCGTCGTGATCATCCGGTGGTGCTCAGACTTCGTTCAGTGCCAGCCGTCCGGGTGTGCGCCGCCGGGCAGGTCGGCGTCCGGGTCGTACGGCGTCCGGGTGAACCGGAAGCTGCCGAGATCGAGGTACTGCGCGCCATCCTCGACGTGCATCTGCAGTCGCTCGCCGGCGTAGTAGTCCTCCAGCCCGACCCAAACGCCGTCCCTCATCGCGAACCGGGAACCGCGGCCGACTCGTACCGGACGAAGTTCGAGGACGCCGCCGTGCAACGTTGCAACATGCTCCCGCGGCCCCCAGAACCAGGTTCCCGTGATGTTGAGTGACTCGATGGATCCCGTTGCGGTCCAAGGCTTATCGTCGCGTGGACTCAGCTCGTCGAACCGCTTGAGCAGGTCGTAACCCAGGTCGAGATCGAAGTTGCCGGTCGTGTTTGCCTGCACGGCGAAGCCGTCCCCGGTCACTGGGTCGATGCGGAGCGCCGCAAGGTAGCCGGGCATCGAACCGCCGTGGCCGATGAACCGGCGTCCGTCGATGTTGAAGACGTCCAGGCCGAGCCCGTAGGCGCGCGACCAGCGTCCGCCCGGTGTGTCGTCGACGACGCCGGGGACGTGCATGTCGAGGCGGAGGTCGTCGGGCAGAACGCGTTCGTCACCACGTGCGAGGAACCGCGCCCAGGCCGCGAGATCGCCGACGGTCGACCACAACTGGCCGGCAGGGGCCATCGCTCGGGAATCGTGTGTGGGTTCGTCGTGCAGCAGATCGGCGTGCGGGTGGACCGCCCATCCGGGTGCGGCGTCGTCCGGTCGTTCGTAGGTCGTGCGGGTCAGCTCGAGCGGGTCGAGGATTCCGTTTCGGACGGCATCGAACCAGCACGACTTTCGTTGCCGGGCAACGAGTTCACCGGCGACCGCGTACCCGACGTTGGAGTAGTGGAACCGTGCTCCGGGACGGTGCGCCCGGCGCACGCTGGGCAGCAGTTGCTTCCAGGTGAGCCCGTCGCTGCGTTCCCACCACGGCCCCTGCGTCTCGGCATGGAGTCCGCTGGAATGGTTGAGCAGCGACCCGACGGTGACCCCCCGCACGGACTCGTCCAGCTCCGGAAGGTGGTCGGTGATCGGGTCGTCGAGGGCGACTGCGCCGTCTCGCACCAATTGCAGGACGGCGACGGCGACGAAGGTCTTGGTGATCGATCCGATCCGGTACGGCGTCTGCGGGGTCGCGGTAGGGGAGTCGCGGCGTCCGGTCGGATGCCCGGCGGCATCCGACCAGACGACCTCACCGTCACGGATCAGCGCAATCGACACCGACGGGGCACGGTGCCGGCGTTGGCGGGTGATCAGTTCATGGCGCAGCGAAGACTCGATTTCCACCGGATCATCCAATCAGGGGCGCACGCTTCTTCGGCGATTCCCTTGTCGGCGAGGTGGCCTGGGGCTGTGATCGTCTGGCTCGACCGAGCGAACCACCCGCACTGGATCGAGGTCCCGGACGTTGCCGGCTCGGTCGACCACAACACCTCCTACTCCTCCGACCTGCAACGCAGGTCGGTGACCGAGTGGTTGACCAAGCAGGTCGGCCCGGACTCATCGTTCAGCCTCGAACGCAGGACGCCGGCGAGCACGGTGGGCCTGGCGTTCGGACTCGCCGCCTTGGCGTTCATCGTCTTCGGGCCGAGACCGGTGCGCGGCACCCGCTGGTACTGGTTCTGGATCGCGGGCGTCCCACTCGGACTGGGGTTCGCTGCCTACGCGGTGCGGGAACTGATGCATCCCGAGGTCGTTCGACCCCGCCGTTCGGGCTTCGACGGGTTCGTCACCACGATCATCTGCGGCTTCGTGCTCGCGGGCCTGACCATGACGGCCGCTTGGCTCGTGCCGCGCCTGTGAACGAAAGTCCGCGCGCTCAGCGAGTCGGCCCGCGAGTCATGCGGACTTTCGGCTAGAGCGAGATCCAGTAGCGGCGCTTGTCCTTGCGCACGTCCTCCAGCACACCGCCGCATCGCTCGATCGTGCGTCGTGAAGCCTCGTTGTCCTCGTCGCAGGTCACCAGCACCCGGGCCAGTCCGTGCTCGCGCGCCGTGCCGAGCGAGGCAGCGAGTGCCGCAGTCGCGACCCCACGCCGACGCGCTGACGGGCGCACGCCATAGCCGATGTGCCCACCCTCCTCGAGTAGGAAGTCGTTGAGGCAGAGGCGGAGGCTGAGCGAGCCCAGCACCTGATCCGGGTCGGTGTCATCGACGATCCAGTACAGCGCGGCAGGGACGAAACCCTCCGGTGGGTCGGTGAGGTTACGACGTTGCTGTGCCAACCACCGTCCGAAGCCGTCGGGGTCAGCGAGCTCCTCTGCGGTGAACCCGAAGATCGAGTAGCCGTGCACATGATCGCCGCCGAACTCGGCGATCGACTTAAACCATGAGTCGCGGAGAGCTTCGGACGGTTCGACCAGGCGGATCATGGTGGCGAGGCTATCCGGCGCTTTCGCCGAGGGGTTTGGGATGTCGTGAGGGCGGCGCGTGCTGGGCACACTTTTGCGATGATCGGCGCAGACTTCGGGGTTGTCGGTGGCACGACATACCCTGGACGGTGAGATGAGCAGCCTGTTCGACGACCTTCCCCTGCCCGGCCTGACCCCCGATTCGGCGTCACCGCACCGCGCGCCCGGTTCCTCCGGCGCGACGACGGACGTCGACGAGCACGGCGTCCCCACCTGGGCGAGCCTGGGCCACGACGCGCCCGAACAACCCCGGGAGCGGCCGAACCGTCCGACCATGCGTGACCCCGAGTCGCTGATCGAGGGACTCAACCCCCAGCAGAAGGAAGCCGTGCTGCACCACGGCTCGCCGTTGCTGATCGTCGCCGGTGCCGGCTCCGGCAAGACACGCGTGCTCACCCACCGCATCGCGCACCTGATGGGTGCGCGTGGCGTCCAGCCCGGTCAGATTCTCGCCATCACCTTCACCAACAAGGCCGCCGCCGAGATGCGCGAACGCGTCGAGGCGCTGGTCGGCCCGGCCGCCAAGATGATGTGGGTGTCCACCTTCCACTCCGCGTGCGTGCGCATCTTGCGCCGCGAGGCGACGAAGGTCGGTCTGAAGTCGACCTTCTCCATCTACGACGCGGCCGACAGCCAGCGACTGATGGCGATGGTCATGCGCGACATGGATCTCGACCCCAAGCGTTTCCCGCCGCGCTCCTTCAGCCACCAGGTGAGCAACCTCAAGAACGAGTTGATCGACGAGGAGACCTACGCCGGACAGGTGGGGGAGGGCACGCATCAGGAGCGGATGCTCGCGGAGGCGTACACGATGTACCAACGCCGCCTGCGGCAGGCGAACGCGCTCGACTTCGACGACCTCATCATGACCACCGTCCATGTGCTGCAGGCCTTTCCGGACGTCGCCGAGTACTACCACCGCCGTTTCCGGCACGTGCTGGTCGATGAGTACCAGGACACCAACCACGCGCAGTACCAACTGGTGAAGGAGTTGGTCGGGCACGGTACGGACGATCCGGCCGTCGGTCAGGTGCCGCCCGCCGAACTCTGTGTCGTCGGTGACGCCGACCAGTCGATCTACGCCTTCCGCGGCGCGACGATCCGCAACATCGTGGAGTTCGAGCAGGACTACCCGGACGCACGCACCATCTTGCTGGAGCAGAACTACCGCTCGACGCAGACCATCCTGCAGGCGGCCAACGCGGTCATTGAGAAGAACGAAGGACGCCGCCCGAAGAACCTCTGGACCGACTCCGGTGACGGGTCGATGATCACCGGCTACGTCGCCGACTCCGAACACGACGAGGCGGCCTTCGTGGCCCGCACCATCGACACGCTCGGTGACGACCATGGGGTGCGTCCGGGTGACGTCGCCGTGTTCTACCGCACTAACGCTCAGTCACGTGCGTTGGAAGAAGTGTTCGTGCGCGTCGGGCTGCCGTACAAGGTCGTCGGCGGCACCCGCTTCTACGAACGCAAGGAGGTCAAGGACGCGCTCGCCTATCTGCGCGTCGTCTCCAATCCGCTCGACACGGTTAACCTGCGCCGCATCCTCAACACTCCCAAGCGCGGCATCGGTGACCGTGCCGAAGGCTGCGTCTCCGCGCTCGCCGAGCGTGAACGGATCACTTTCATCGCCGCGCTCGGCCGAGCGGCGGACGCCCCCGGCATCGCCACCCGATCGGTGGCCGCGATCGAGAACTTCACCTCGATCCTCGAACAGTTCCGGATGGCCCGCGAGACCGAGGGCAACGGCATCGGCGACCTGCTCGAGGTGATCCTCGACAAGTCCGGCTATCTCGCCGAACTCCGTGCCAGCCATGACCCGCAGGACGAGACTCGTATCGAGAACCTCGCCGAACTGGTCGCAGTCGCAAGGGAATTCGACGAGTCTTATCCCGAAGGGTCGCTGGAGGACTTCCTCGAGCAGGTCTCGCTGGTGGCCGACGCCGACGAGATCCCGAAGGGTGACGAGAACGACAAAGGCGTCGTCACGCTGATGACTCTGCACACCGCGAAGGGCCTGGAGTTCCCGGTCGTGTTTCTCACCGGGATGGAGGACGGCACGTTCCCGCATATGCGGGCTCTGGGTGATCCGAAGGAACTCGAGGAAGAACGCCGGCTCGCCTACGTCGGCATCACCCGAGCAAGACAGAGATTGCACATTTCGCGGGCGGAGGTGCGGTCCGCCTGGGGTGCACCGCAGTACAACCCGCCCTCGCGGTTCCTCGACGAGATCCCGCGTCACCTCATCGACTGGGTGCGGGTCGCGACCACCGGAATGCGTCCGTCATCCGCGCCTGCTGTCGCCCGTCTCGCCGCGCGTCCGGGTGTGAAAAGCCCTGGTAATCATCCGATTCCGTCACTCGACGCAGGTGACCGTGTCAGTAGCGACTCCTTCGGGTTGGGCACCGTTGTCCGGCTCGAAGGCAGCGGGGATCGTACGATCGCACACATCGACTTCGGCGGTGACTACGGCGTGAAGCGTCTTGCGCTGCGGTACGGCAAGGTCGAAAAGATCTGAGAACAACGAACAAACCCCACCGCCGAACGGCGATGGGGTTTGTTCGTCGAGAGATCAGAGCAGGCCGCGCGCGGACAGCCAGCCGTACGGGTTGATCGCCACACCGCCGATGTGGATCTCGAGGTGCAGGTGCGGGCCGGTGGAGTTGCCGGTGTTGCCGGACCAGCCGATCATCTGGCCGGCAGCGACCTGCTGGCCCGGGCTGACCGCGAAGCCGGACATGTGCGCGTAGACCGCGCTCACACCATTGCCGAAGTCGATGTTGACGCGCATGCCCTGGCCGCCGTACCAACCGACAGCGGTCACGGTGCCGGACGACATCGAGCGCAGCGGGGTGCCCACCGGGACCGACAGGTCGATACCGCCGTGGTTCGTGGAGCCGATGCCGCCGGGGGAGTTGCGGTAGCCGAAGCCGGAGGTGAAGACACCTGCGCAGCCGGCGATCGGGCAGACGTAACCACCGCTGTTGGTGTTGACAGCTGCCGGTGCACCGGTGGCCCGCTCCGGCGCACGAGCTGTCGAGCTCACCGGGCCGTTGCCGGCGGAGGCGCCGTACTGCTGGGTGGGCGCCGGCAGGCCGGTGGCCGCCTGACGCGTCGGCTGCTGCTCGAGGCGCGGCGCCGCAAGGGCCTTCGGCGGTTCGACGTGGTCGCGTGCGGTGGTGGCCGTGCTCATGGCCGCGACCGCGGCCTTCTGCTTCGCGGTGGCCTTGAGCGTCTTCGCCCGTGTCTGGGCGGCAGTCTTGGCCTTGGCGCGGGCCGTGACGGCCGCCCTCACCTTGGCGTCGACCGCGGCAGAAGCGCGGGTCGCGCTGCGCGACACCGACTGGTTCTGCGCTGTGACGGTCCACGAGTTCACCGCTTCGACGGTGCCGACGGTCGTCGGCCCCGTGGCGTAGGTGGCCCCGTTCGCCGTGCTGACCGCCCCCGCAGCCACAGCACCGGCAACAACGGCCGTCGTCGGGAGGATGACCTTCCCTCGCTTGATGAACGAGGGACCGGACTGGCGGTGCCGCCCTTTGTAACGAGTCAAAACAGGGACCAACTTCTTCTCTTCGGGGGGCCGAGCGGGGAACACCGTACCGTGATCATCCCGTGACATTCCAATCCCCAAGAAAATCTGTGAACAACACCACAATGCGATTGGACCCGCCCGCAGGTCTACGCTTGAGAGCATGAACGATTCGGCGCCGTCCGCAGCAGTTTCTCCCGAGTCCACGGCTGATCAGGCTGTTTCCCCGTTGCGTGTCGTCGTGGCCAAGCCCGGGCTCGACGGACATGACCGCGGTGCAAAGGTTGTGGCCCGTGCCCTGCGTGACGCCGGCATGGAGGTCATCTACACCGGCCTGCACCAGACGCCCGCGCAGATCGTCGAGGCGGCGATCCAGGAGGACGCCGACGCCATCGGAATGTCGGTGCTCTCGGGAGCGCACATGACGTTGTTCGCCGAGGTGATGAAACTGCTCGCGGCCAAGGATGCCGAAGACATCGTGGTGTTCGGTGGCGGCATCATCCCCGAGGAGGACATCCCGGCCCTGGAAGGTCTCGGAGTCGCCACAGTTTTCACTCCCGGCGCAACCACCACGGACATCGTGGAATGGACTCGGACCCACGTGGGCGGCGTCACAGCCGAGGGCTAGAGTGCGAGGCGGAAATCCCTTTGAACCCCGAGAAGAGGATGGATTCCGCGTGGATCTTTTCGAGTACCAAGCGCGAGACATGTTCGAGGCGCACGGCGTCCCGGTCCTGGCCGCCAAGACCGCCACGACTGCGGCTGAGGCCAAGGCAGCTGCCGAGGAGATCGGAGCCAAGTCCGGCGGTGTGACCGTCGTCAAGGCCCAGGTCAAGACCGGTGGACGCGGCAAGGCCGGCGGCGTGAAGGTCGCCAAGACCGCCGACGAGGCGGAGCAGTATGCCGAGCAGATCCTCGGCATGGACATCAAGGGCCACACCGTCGGCACCGTGATGATCGCCCAGGGCGCGAAGATCGCCGAGGAGTACTACTTCTCGATCCTGCTCGACCGTGCGAACCGCAGCTACCTGGCCATGTGCTCCAAGGAGGGCGGCATGGACATCGAGCAGCTCGCTGTGGAGCGACCGGAAGCTCTGGCCAAGGTGAACGTCGACCCCAACGTCGGCATCGACGAGGCCAAGGCGAAGGAAATCGTCGACGAGGCCGGCTTCGACGCCGAGACCGGCGCGAAGATCGTCCCCGTCCTGCAGAAGCTGTGGGAGGTCTACTCGGGCGAGGATGCAACGCTCGTCGAGGTCAACCCGCTGGTGAAGACCGAGGACGGCGAGATCGTCGCTCTCGACGGCAAGGTCTCACTCGATGCGAACGCCGACTTCCGCCACCCCGAGCACGAGGCTCTTGAGGACAAGGCCGCGGCCGACCCGCTGGAGGCCAAGGCCAAGGCGATGAACCTCAACTACGTCAAGCTCGACGGCAACGTCGGCATCATCGGCAACGGCGCCGGCCTGGTCATGTCGACCCTGGACGTCGTTGCCTACGCCGGTGAGGAGCACACCGGCGGTAAGTCGAAGCCGGCCAACTTCCTCGACATCGGTGGCGGAGCCTCCGCCGAGGTCATGGCCAACGGCCTCGACGTCATCCTGAACGACGAGCAGGTCAAGTCCGTCTTCGTCAACGTCTTCGGCGGAATCACCGCCTGTGACGCAGTCGCCAACGGCATCGTCGGCGCACTGAAGACCCTCGGCGACGAAGCCAGCAAGCCGCTGGTCGTCCGCCTCGACGGCAACAACGTCGTGGAGGGCCGCCAGATCCTCGCCGACTTCAACCACCCGCTGGTCACCATCGAAGAGACCATGGACGGCGCTGCCCGCAAGGCCGCCGAACTGGCCGCGAACTGAACAGGACTGAAGACTCGTGTCGATTTTTCTCAACGCTGACTCCAAGGTCATCGTCCAGGGCATGACCGGCTCGGAGGGCATGAAGCACACCACGCGCATGCTCGCCTCGGGCACGAACATCGTCGGTGGCGTGAACCCGAAGAAGGCCGGCCAGACCGTCGATTTCGACGGTGGCAAGCAGGTCAAGGTCTTCGGTTCCGTGCAGGAAGCCATGGACGAGACCGGCGCGAACGTGTCGGTCGTCTTCGTGCCGCCGGCGTTCGCCAAGGCTGCCGTCGTCGAAGCCGTGGACGCCGAGATGCCGCTGATCGTGGTCATCACCGAGGGCATCCCGGTGAAGGACTCCGCGGAGTTCTTCAACTACTGCAAGGACAAGGGCACCAGCCGCATCATCGGTCCCAACTGCCCCGGCATCATCAGCCCCGGACAGTCGAACGCCGGCATCATCCCGGCCGACATCGCCGGTCCGGGCAAGATCGGTCTGGTGTCGAAGTCTGGCACCCTGACCTACCAGATGATGTACGAGCTGAAGGACTTCGGCTTCTCCACCGCTATCGGTATCGGTGGTGACCCGATCATCGGCACCACCCACATCGACGCGCTCGAAGCATTCGAGGCCGACCCCGAGACCGTCGCGATCGTCATGATCGGCGAGATCGGTGGCGATGCCGAGGAGCGCGCCGCGGCGTACATCAAGGACAACGTCTCCAAGCCGGTCGTCGGTTACGTCGCGGGCTTCACCGCCCCCGAGGGCAAGACCATGGGCCACGCCGGTGCGATCGTGTCCGGTTCGTCCGGTACCGCCCAGGCGAAGCAGGAGGCCCTCGAGGCCGCCGGCGTCAAGGTCGGCAAGACGCCGTCCGAGACTGCCGACCTCATGCGCGAAATCATGAAGAACCTCGGCTGACCGAGTTCTTGTCGGGCCCGGAGACACTGTCTCCGGGCCTGATTCTTTTGGGTACGGCGCGCCTGAACGGCCTGCGCGGGCTCCCGCGTCACCATGGTTCGCGATGAGCCTGCTCGACCGTGTCACTCCTGCTGCCCGCACCGAATCGGATGGACGATCCGTCGGACGCGGCGCGCCGCCGTACGCGCTCGCGTTCGGCTACGGCGTGCTCGCTCCGGTGGCTTTCGCCCTGCTGTTGTTCGCGCCGGTGCTGGCGTCCTGGACGCTCGACCCGCGCACCTCGACGCAGTGGGCCGACGCTCTGGCGATCACCGCCTCCGGGGTCGGGCTGACGCTGCGCGGCTCGATCTCGGTGCCGCACAACGAGATCGAGGGTCTGCACTTCGCGCCGATGTTGCTGTCCGCCCTGCTTCTGCTGCTCACCCGGTTCGCCTACCGACCCGTCCAGAGCGCTCTGGACGACGCGGACGCGGCCGGCGATGAGCAACAGCGCACCCCGCTGGCGTTTCTTGCTGGCTTCGTGATCTCCTGCCTGGGCGTCACCGCCGTGTCGCTGTCCGGATCGGCTCCGGTGAAGTGGTGGAGCGTCCTGCCCGGAGCGATTCTGATCGCGCTTGCCGCAGTGATCTGGTCGATCCGGCGCGACGGCACGGGGGTGGAACTACCGTGGGCAGCGAACCTGGCCGAGCGGCTGCACCTCAACGTCCGACGCTCGCTGCGTCCGGCGATCGAAGGAGTCGGCGTCCTGTTGACCGCGGGCGCCATGGTGACGTTCGTGCTGGTGATGACGCGGCTCGACCGGGTCGGCAAGGTCGCGGCGCTGCTCGATGTGCACGGCAGCGGGATCGCGTTGCTGTGGTTCGCGCAAGTGCTGGCGCTGCCCAACCTGATCCTGTTCGCGACCGGTTGGCTGACCGGCGCGCCGGTTGTGCTCGGTATGGGTGAGTTGAGCACCTCGTCGGCGACGGCCACCGTGCTGCCGAGCATCCCGGTGCTCGGCGCGTTGCCCGAACCCGGTGCCTTGCCGGGAGTCTTCCGGCTTGCCCTGCTGATCCCGGTACTGGCCGGCGCCTTCATCGGTTGGCGCGCCACGTGGTCCATGCCCGTGCTGACCCACCTGGGTCGCAAGCTGCAGGTGGCATCGTCTGCGGCGGGCCTCGGCGCGTTGGTGGTGTCGATCCTGTTGTGGTGGAGCCGCGCCGGGATGAACCCGGGCCGACTCGACCTCATCGGGCCGGCCATGACCTCGGCGCTCTGGGTCGCGGGGGAGTTGCTGGTCGGTGCTGTGATCGCAGCCACAGCGGTGCACTACCGGCGCCGCCTGCGCTGAGGCGAAGGCCGGTCAGCGGCCGATCCGGGGCACCTTCGGTGCGTCGATCTCCACGGGTACCACACTGTCGAACACCTCGATCTCCCCGGCCGGGCGGATCCTGCGACCGCCCGGTCGGCTGACGAGGCTGCGGGCGAGTTCGTAAGGGTCACCGTCGCGTTGTGTATGCACCCAATGGTCGGCCTGCTCGCGCAGCACCTCCAGGCACCGGGTCCGCAGGAAGTCCAGTTCGTGCTCGACGGCTTCGGTCGCGCTCCTACCGGTGACGGTGCCTTCGTCCGCCTTGGCCCCGACGAGATGCTCGGAGATCGAATGAGTCGGCAACGCCCGCGGATGGACCAGCGACGAACCGGTGTCGAGGCTGCGCGGCATCGTCTCGTCGAGGTAATCGGGCTCCTCGCTGATCGTCTGACGACGTTCCAGCGCCTCGGCGTAGTCCAGCAATGCACGCCCTGCGGCGTCGAGGGTCGCGGTGAGTTCGAGCAGTCGGGTCGACAGATGAGCACTCGAGCGGACGAACGTCGCGAGTTCGTCGGCCGGTAGCTGGGTGACGACCGAGGCGGCAGCTGACAGGACGTTCACGCGCTGGCGGGTCAGCGGAGTCGTCTGATCGGCGAACCGCTTAGCGATCGCGCGGATCTGCGCCGGGTCGTTCAGCGTCGGTGGAGTTGTCACTGGCTGCCCTCTTCGTGCGTGGCGGCCTGGGCGTGGACGAACTCGCTGAGGTGAGCAATGCCGTCGGCGATCCCGTCGGCCGTGCCGGTGACGACCGCAAGACTTCGCGCGACCAGCGTGGACAACTCATCGTCGACGATCTGGTCGGTCGGGACGGTGAATGTCTCGGCGACCGAGCGAATCACCGATTCCGAATGCTCGAGAACGACCGCCTGGGCACGCAACTCGCGTGCATCGGCGTCGAGAGCCGCGTCGCGATCGATCATGTGTCCCTTCCAACCGTTGTCTCGCCCGGCTGTCGGGGGCGATTGCGTCGTTCCTTCGAGGGTACGAAACGCGGTGGCCCGGTGGGGGTTTCAGCCGCTGTCGGTGCTGCCGATGCGCACGCGACGTCCCTCGACCCGGAAACCCTTACGTGCCATGCGTCCGACGTACTCCACGAGTTGGGGCCGCTCGGCCTGCTTGATCCGCTCGGTGAGCGTCTCCACGTCGTCGTTGTCGTCGACCGGAACGACGCACTGGGCGACGATCGCGCCGGTGTCGATGCCCTCGTCCACCACGAAGAGCGTCGCACCGGTCACCTTGACGCCGTACTCGAGGGCGTCGGCCGGCCCATGAATTCCGGGAAAGCTCGGCAACAGCGCGTTGTGGCTGTTGAGATATCGGCCGCCGAACCTTGACAGGAACGCCGGCCCCACGAGCTTCAGGAAGCCCGCGGACACGACCAGATCGGGGGAGTACTCGGCCACTTTCGCCCCGAGCGCGTCGTCCCACGCCTGCCGGGACTCGAAGTCCTTGGTGCGCAGGACGAAGGTGGGGACGCCGGCGCGCTCGGCACGGTCAAGTCCGAGTACGTCCGGACGGTCGGAACCCACGGCCACGATCTCCACTCCGTACGAGTCGTCCGCGGACGCGTCCAGCAGGGCTTGGAGCAGCGAGCCGGAACCGGACAGGAGGACGACCACGCGGGCGGGAGAATTCACGCAGGCGAGGTTACCGCTCGGGTCCTCACGCCCCCTCGGTACGCTGGGCGCACACGACTGGCGCAGGTGGGTGACCACCAGGGAGTGACTGGATCGTGGATCGATCGCCTGGGTCCACATCGCATGCAAGCGACTGTTCAGGAGTGTCATGTCCGTCGATCAACGTCCGATCAAGCGCGCCCTCGTCTCCGTGTACGACAAGACCGGGCTGGAGGATCTGGCCCGCGGTCTGCACGAGGCCGGTGTGGAACTCGTCTCGACCGGGGGCTCGGCCGCCCTCATCGAGAAGCTCGCTCTGCCGGTCACCAAGGTCGAGGACCTCACCGGCTTCCCCGAATGCCTCGACGGACGCGTGAAGACGCTGCACCCGCGGGTGCACGCCGGCATCCTGGCGGACACGCGCAAGCCCGAGCACGTCACGCAGTTGGGCGAGCTGGGGGTCGAGCCGTTCGACCTGGTGGTCAGCAACCTGTACCCGTTCACCCAGACCGTCGCCTCCGGTGCCTCACCCGACGAGTGCGTCGAGCAGATCGACATCGGCGGCCCCTCGATGGTGCGTGCCGCCGCCAAGAACCACCCGAGCGTCGCGATCGTCACCGATCCGGCGTCGTACGACGCGGTGCTGGAGGCGGTCCGCGCGGGTGGGTTCACGCTCGAGCAGCGCAAGCGTCTGGCAGCGGAGGCCTTCGTGCACACCGCTACCTATGACGTCCATGTGGCGTCCTGGATGGGCAACGTGCTCACCGACACCTCCGACGGCGACGGCTACCCGGCGTGGATCGGTGCCACCTGGACCAAGTCACAGACGCTGCGTTACGGAGAGAACCCTCACCAGTCGGCAGCGTTGTACGACAACGGTTTCCAGCCCGGCGGCCCCGGCCTGGCGCAGGGTGAACTGCTGCACGGCAAGCCGATGAGTTTCAACAACTACACCGACGCGGACGCCGCCCACCGGGCCGCGTACGACCAGGGCGACGAGCCGACCGTCGCGATCATCAAGCACGCCAACCCGTGCGGGATCGCCGTCGGCTCCGACATCGCGGACGCGCACCGCAAGGCGCACGCGTGCGACCCGGTGTCGGCGTTCGGCGGTGTCATCGCAGCGAACCGGACGGTGACCCGCGAGATGGCCGAGACGGTCAAGGACATCTTTACCGAGGTCGTCATCGCGCCCGATTTCGAGTCCGAGGCGCTGGAGGTGCTTCAGGGCAAGAAGAACATCCGCCTGCTCAAGGTCGCGCCCCGACGCATGGGCGGCGACATGCGACACATCTTCGGCGGCATGTTGCTGCAGGACGGCGACGCGCTCGACGCCGAGGTCACGGACGAGTCCGGGACAGTGATCGGGGGCGACGAGGTCGACAACTGGCGCCTGGTCGCCGGCAACGCGGCCGACGAGGCGACGCTCGCCGATCTGCGCTTCGCCTGGCGGGCTGTGCGTGCGGTGAAGTCGAACGCGATCCTGCTCGCCAAGGACGGTGCGTCCGTCGGCGTCGGGATGGGCCAGGTCAACCGGGTCGACTCCTCCCACCTCGCGGTCTCACGCGCGGGTGAAGAGCGAGCTCGCGGCGCTGTCGCCTCGTCCGACGCGTTCTTCCCGTTCGCCGACGGACTCCAAGTGCTGATCGACGCCGGGGTGAAAGCCGTTGTCGCACCTGGTGGTTCGATGCGCGACCAGGAAGTGATCGACGCCGCGAACGCCGCCGGTGTGACGACGTACTTCACCGGCACGCGCCACTTCGCGCACTGAGCCTCACGATCATCGAGCAGAAGTCGCGGACGTATCGAGCAGGGTCCGCGACTTCTGCTGTTCTCGAGCGGGGTCCGCGGCGGGCGCGACACGGTCCGCCTACTGACCCGCATCGCATGCGGATGAAGTATCGGAACACAATGGATCTCGATGTCCACCACTACTGAAGTCCATTCTGCGCGCGTCCAGTTCCTTGCGCTCGCCGGCGCGTTCTCCTCCGGCGCGATGCTCGCTGTCCAGTCACGCTTGAACGGCGTCGTCAGCGAACACAGCGGACGCCCGCTGATGGCGGCGTTGTGGAGCTTCGGCTCCGGACTCGTCGTGTTGACCATCGCTGTGCTGGTGACTGCGCCGGTGCGGCGAGGCGTCCTGCGGATCATCGAAGCGCTGCGAGCCGGCCGGTTGAAGTGGTGGCAGTGCATCGGTGGGTTCTTCGGCGGGCTGTTGGTGGCCGTGCAGGCGTGGTCGGTGCCGATCGTCGGTGTCGCAATCTTCAGCGTGGCCGTTGTCGGCGGGCAGACCCTGAACGGACTGCTCGTCGACCGGCTCGGACTGGGACCGGCGGGAGTGCATGCGGTGACCGGTGTCCGGTTGCTCGCCGCGATCGTGGCTGTCGTGGGAGTCGTGGTCGCTTCGACCGCCGGAGGGGCGGGGGAGTTCTCGCTGTTGCCCGCGGTCGCTGCGTTCCTGGTGGGAGCCGGTATGGCGGTCCAGCAGGCGGTCAACGGACGCGTGTCGGTCGCGAACAAGAGTCCGATGGCGACGACCTGGCAGAACTTCTTAGTCGGCACCGTCACGCTGCTCGTCGTGAGCCTCGTCGTGCTGCTGACGTCCGGGACTCACGATTGGACGCTGTCGAGCGACGTGCCGCCCTGGGCGCTGACCGGCGGACTGATCGGGATCGTCTTCATCGCGATCACGTCGTGGGCGGTACGGATCACCGGCGTGTTGATCTTCGGCCTGCTCGCCGTCGCCGGTCAGCTGTTGACGGCCGTCGGTCTTGATCTGATCGATCCTGCGGCCCGAGACCGCATCGGTGCGCAACTGTTGATCGGACTGCTGATCACATTGGTCGCGGCCGTGGGGGCAGGTCTCGCCCGCAATCGCTGAAGGCTGTTGCACCTGCACGAGAGCTTCTTCCCGCAGGCGGGCGCCTCGCCCACCACGGCGACCTCCGATTGTCAGTAGTCGGCGAACCTCGAACCGTGCCACCTGGCAGGATGGGTGACCGTGACCGCAATCGTGATGGACGGCAAGGCGACTCTGCGAGCGATCAAGGACGAACTGCGCACCCGCGTCGCCGTTCTCGCCGAGAAAGGTGTGACTCCCGGTCTCGGCACAGTCCTCGTCGGGGACGACCCCGCGTCGCACTGGTACGTGGGTGCCAAGCACAAGGACTGCGAATCGATCGGCATCCGCGGGTTGCGTCATGACCTTCGCGCGTCGGCCACGCAGGCCGAGGTGGAAGCGGTCATCGACGAACTCAACGCGGACGACGCGTGCACCGGGTTCCTCGTCCAGCAGCCCACCGGCCTCGACGAATTCGCCCTGTTGTCAAGGGTTTCCCCTGAGAAGGACATCGACGGTCTGCACCCGGTGAACCTCGGCAAGCTGGTGCTCGGCAAGGACGGCCCGCTGCCCTGCACTCCGCTCGGCGCGATCGAACTCCTGCGGCGCTACCAGGTGCCGATCGACGGAGCGAACGTCGTCGTGGTCGGACGCGGGCTGACCGTGGGCCGCCCGCTTGGCCTGCTGCTGACCCGCCGCTCGGAGAACGCGACAACCACGTTGTGCCACACCGGAACTCGTGCCCTTGCCAACCACGTCCGCGAAGCCGACATCGTCATCGCCGCGGCCGGAGTGCCCGACCTCATCACCAAGGACATGGTCAAGCCAGGTGCAGCCGTCATGGACGTCGGCGTGAGCCGCCGCGACGGCAAGATCGCCGGCGACGTGGCGAAGGACGTCGCCGAGGTCGCCGGGTGGATCACCCCCAACCCGGGCGGGGTCGGCCCGATGACCCGCGCGATGTTGCTGAGCAATCTGGTCACGATCGCCGAACAGAAGGTGGCGTGAGGCGTCCGCCGCTCGGTCCGGCCTGGTCTCTGCTGGCCGCCGGCGCCGTGTTCTCCATCGCCGTCCTGGTGCTCGGCGACGTGCGCACGGGCGGTTATCTGCTGGCGGCGACCGCGGCCGGGGGAGCTCTGCTGCGCCTGGCGTTGCCGGAGCGGTTAGCGGGCGGCATCGTCGTCCGTCGCCGAGGCACCGATGTCCTGATGTACGGACTGCTTGCCGTCGCACTCGCGACGGTGTTCTCACTCGTCCGGCTCTGATTCTTCCGGCACGGCGAAGGGCCCCGGAACCTGCAACGGTCCGGGAGCCCTGCGCCAGTGCGTACTGCTACGGCTGTACGAAGACCGGATCTTCTGCTGCGCGGCCTTTGGCGACGGGCTACTTACCGGGTCTTTATGTACTGCCCTCCCTCGGGGTGGGACGACGATGCCCCACGACCGACTGGTCGTGGGGCTCGCGCGCGAGTGAGACTCAGATGAGGCCGAGCTTCTCCACCGCGGCGCGCTCGTCCTGCAAGCGCTTGGCGGACGCCAAGATGCGCTCCTTGCTGAAGTCGTTCAGTTCCAGACCCTGGACGATCTCGTACTTGCCGTTCTTCACGCGGCACGGGAAGGAGGAGATGATGCCTTCCGGCACGTCGTACGAGCCGTCGGTCGGGACGGACATCGAGACGATCTGGTCGGTGCCGAGCATCCAGTCGCGCATGTGGTCGATGGTCGCCGAGGCAGCCGATGCGGCGGACGATGCACCGCGCGCCTTGATGATCGCGCCACCGCGGGTGGCGACGGTCGGGATGTACTCGTCCTTGATCCAGGCCTCGTCGACCAGGTCGGCCGCAACCTTGCCGCTGACCTTCGTGTTGTAAAGGTCCGGGTACATCGAGTCGTCGTGGTTGCCCCAGATCGCGAGGTCCTTGATCTCGTCGACCGCGACCTCGAGCTTCTTGGCGAGCATCGCCTTCGCACGGTTGTGGTCGAGACGGGTGAGCGCGTTGAACCGCTCGGCCGGGATGTCGGGGGCGTTCTCCTTGGCGATGAGCGCGTTGGTGTTCGCCGGATTACCGGTGACCAGGATCTTGACGTCGTCGGCGGCGACCTTGTTCAGCGCGGCGCCCTGGCCGGTGAAGATCTTGCCGTTGGCGGAGAGCAGGTCGGAGCGGTCCATACCCTCCTTGCGCGGCATGGCGCCGACCAGCAGGGCCGCGTTGGCGCCGTCGAACATCTTCTCGGCGTCGTCGCCGATCTCGACGGAGTGCAGCAGCGGGAACGCGCAGTCGTCCAGTTCCATGACGACGCCCTCGAGCGCCTTCAGCGCAGGGGCGACTTCGAGCAACTGCAACTGGACCGGGGTGTCCGGGCCGAGCAGGGCTCCGCTGGCGATGCGGAAAAGAAGGCTGTAACCGATCTGGCCGGCGGCGCCGGTGACGGCGACCTTGACAGGCTGGGTGCTCACGTAAATCCCCTCAGGACGTCTACGGGTGGGTACGGGTCGAAAGTATCAGCGGTCGGTGCGTGACGCCCCGGCAGCCATGGGATATGGGAATTGTGTGACCAGTGCGGCGAAGGCGGCATACTGTCCGAGGAATTCCACCTGATCGAAGGGACCTCCCGTGCGCCGAAGCCTGTGGCCGTTCGCCCTCGGGCTGCTGCTGATCCTGGACGTCGCACTCGTCGCCTGGGCGATGCGTCCGGGGGAGCGGACGGCGCAGGACGCCGATGTGACGGCGACGTCATCGGCGCCCTCGTCGGCGACGACAGCCGCGAACAGTTCGACCGTCGCGGCCGCGCCCGACCGGGTGATCGTGCTGCCGACCGGCGCAGCGAGCGCGTGGCGTGTGGTCACCGGGTCCGCGTGCTCTGGCTCGGTCACCGTCGCGAGCAGTCAGGACTCCGGAGCGACCTGGAAGGCCGGCCCGAAGATCGACCTGCGCATGGTGTCGTCGGTCAGCATCGACGACAACGGACGGCCGGTGCTGACCGGCCTCGACACGGCCTGCAAGCCGGCAACCCTCGTGCTGGAGGACAGCGGTGCGAAGGCGACCGAGACGCAGCCCGGGTGGGCGATCAACCCGGCGGACGCGTCCACGCTGATGCACACCGGCAAGGCGACGGCGAAGGCCTGCGCGACGGGCACTGTCAAGGACCTCGCCATCGACACCGCCGAACGCGCCAACGTGTTGTGCGACGGCGGCGTGGTGCGCCGAACCACCGACTCCGGCGCCACCTGGTCGACGGTCGGCACGGTGAAGAACGCCTCCGGCATCTCGACAGCCGGATCGAGGCAGGGCTACCGGGTCTACGTCGCCAGCAGCCAGAACTGCGGCATCCGGGTGGCCGCGCTCGCCGACGAGGCGAACGGCTCCGCCAGCGGATGCGTCGAAGGCACCACCGGCGTCAAGTCGGCCGACATCGCGATCTGGGGTCGCACCATCTGGGCGGCCGACCAGACCAAGGCGTGGGTCGTGCCGATGTCCAATCCCGTTGCGGAGCAGTCGTCCACAACCACGCAGAGCTCGACCCAGGAGTCCGCGAGCTCGACCGAGGCCGCGGCAAGCAACTCCGCGGCGGAGCCGAGCTCGACCTCCAACCCGTACGTTGCGCCGAGCACCAGCCAGCAGTCGACACCGAGCTCGACCCAGCAGTGGACACCGAGCTCGACCAGGCAATGGACTCCCACCTCGAGCCGTCAGTGGACGTCGAGCTCGACCACTGAGCAGGAGTCGGCCTCGACTGATCCGGGTGCGGGCTTGACCACGACCGCGGCACCACCCGTGGGTGTGGAGAGTGCCCGTTAGTTCGTCGACCGCGAGACGCATCTCCATGGTTGTGTGATAATTGGGTCGTACCTGCCGCCTGGCCGATTCGGGAGTGCGCGACTGCGCACGATGTAGCGGGCACGACCTAGTGGGGAAAGTATGACTTCGGAAAACAGTGTGAACCGTCGGACGGTGGCCAAGGGGATGGCTTGGGCTGCGCCAGTTGTGGCACTCGCAAGTGCCGCGCCCCCCGCCGCGGCCTCACTCCGGATCGATCCGGGAATCAACGGCTGGGTGCTGAATTCGTCCAGGTCTCTAGGTAGCTGCAAGTACACCCTCGAGGTGAACTCAACGCTCAACGGCAACGGGCCAGATGGTGCTCCCTACGGCCTATACCTGTACGACGTGCAGTCGACGGCTGTGATCTCGAACGCGGTCCTCACATATTGGATCATCGGCAACCAGACCGCTACCTGGGCAACGAACATCGGGCACTCGTCGACGTGTTGGTCCGGCCCGGTCCGCGGCACTCCGACGATAAAGGCGGACGGCTTCGTGTACACGCCCTATGTTTTTACCTACACGTGCTCGATCGACCCGGCGAGTGTCAGCGCCGACGGCAGACTCCGCCTGGGTGGTTTCCACGTGACGGCAACCTTCACCCAACCGAGCGACCGCTGTAACAACGTCACCTATTGGACGCAACGGTCAATCACGATCGACCAGGATGGCGTTGGGTCGCAGCCTGCTGTGGACCTGACCTTCGAGCGACGCAATGGAACGCTGGGTCCTTACACCGGCAACCGCGCGCCGCAGGCGCGGAGTGCGTCGGGCAGCGACGGCGTGAGCACGGCAGACACTGCCGTCAGCGTCGCTGCCTCCTAACCGACGTGTACAACGACAACGGCACTCCAAGGCGCTTGGAGTGCCGTTGTCGTTGCGTACGTGACCGGCCGGTAGCGGCCGGGTTGTTCGCTAGCTGCCGGTCGGGGATAGCCTGTTGCGAGCGAACAACGCCGTACCCCCACCGATTCAGGAGCCAGCAACCGCATGGAGAAGATCAAGGTCAAGAACCCCATCGTCGAACTCGACGGTGACGAGATGACGCGGATCATCTGGACCTTCATCAAGGACCGCCTGATCCACCCGTACCTCGACATCGATCTGAAGTACTACGACCTGGGTATGGAGTCGCGCGACGCGACCGACGACCAGATCACCGTCGACGCAGCGAACGCGATCAAGCAGTACGGCGTCGGCGTCAAGTGCGCGACGATCACCCCGGACGAGGCCCGCGTCGAGGAGTTCGGCCTCAAGGAGATGTGGAAGAGCCCCAACGGCACGATCCGCAACATCCTCGGCGGCGTGATCTTCCGCGAGCCGATCATCATCAGCAACATCCCGCGTCTGGTGCCGGGCTGGACCAAGCCGATCATCATCGGCCGTCACGCGCACGGTGACCAGTACAAGGCGCAGAACTTCAAGGTGCCCGGCAAGGGCAAGGTGACGATCACCTACACCCCGGCCGACGGCAGCGAGCCGATGGAGCTCGAGGTCGCCGAGTTCGGTGAGGACGGCGGCGTCGCGATGGGTATGTACAACTACAACAAATCCATCGAGGACTTCGCCCGCGCGTCGTTCAACTACGGCCTGCAGCGCGAGGTGCCGGTCTACCTGTCGACCAAGAACACCATCCTCAAGGCGTACGACGGCGCGTTCAAGGACATCTTCCAGCGCATCTTCGACACCGAGTTCAAGGAGAAGTTCGACGAGCTCGGCCTCACCTACGAGCACCGACTGATCGATGACATGGTCGCGGCAGCGCTGAAGTGGGAGGGCGGTTACGTCTGGGCGTGCAAGAACTACGACGGCGACGTGCAGTCCGACATCGTGGCCCAGGGCTTCGGTTCGCTGGGCCTGATGACCTCGGTGCTCATGACCCCTGACGGCAAGACGGTGGAAGCCGAGGCCGCGCACGGCACGGTCACCCGCCACTACCGTCAGCACCAGCAGGGAAAGGCGACCTCGACCAACCCGATCGCGTCGATTTTCGCCTGGACGCGTGGCATCGCCAAGCGCGGGGAACTCGACGAGACCCCGGAGGTCACCAAATTCGCCGAGACGCTTGAGCGCGTCTGCGTCGAGACGGTCGAGGAAGGCAAGATGACCAAGGACCTCGCGCTGCTCGTCGGAAAGGACCAGGCGTTCCTCACCACCGAGGAGTTCCTCGCCGCGATCGACGAAAACCTGCAGAAGGCGATGAGCGCCGCCTGATTTCGCTGACACAGGTAAGCGGCCCCGACCTGTCGGTGGGGCCGCTTACCTGCTGTGGCGCGTCTCTCGCTGCGCCGACTCACCTAACGTGGCGGCAGGCAGCCGCCGCTGGCGTTAGTTCCGCAGTTGGGCGGAGCATCGATGTCGCTGCTCCATTGAGCGCCGCTTCCGTTGGCAGCGAAGCTGTACTGAAAGCGGATCTTCGATGCGCTGCTCTCACTGTTGAAGAGGAGGTATCCAGTACTGCAGGCACTGCCGGTTCCGATGTCGAGAACCAGCGGGAAACTGGCCCCACTCGGTATCAGCTTCTTCTTAGCGTTGTTCGTCACGTCCCAGATATAAAGTTTGGTCGCGCCGCCCGGACCAGTACACCCGTTCACGGTCGCGCAGATCTGCAGGTAATACCCCCACGACTGGTCGGTCGACTGCCCAGGGCACTTACAACTGTTGCCACCGAAACTGAAGGTCGGCACACACGGCACCGACGCGGCGGCATTGGGCGCAGCTGACACGAGCGCGACGGCGGGCACTGCCCACGCTGCGGATGTCGCTACATTGCGCCGAGTGACGGTGCCGTCGGTCTTGCTTCTACTCATGATTCCCACCTTCAGAGTCGACGTTGGTCGTGCCGAGTCGGATCGGTGGCCCCCCCGGGACTTCGACTCTCCGAGCCCGATAGTAGACCCCTGGTAGGGACTAGGCAACGGAACAGCACGAAGTGGGCAGAACGGAGACCAGACGCGTCGCTGGCCACCGGGGTTAGGCTGCATCCGATGACGATGCAGAGTGGGACCGGTGTACAGCGGGTGGAGGCGCCTTCCGGCGTCCGTGTGGTCCTCGGCAGAGCGGCGGTGCAGCTCATCGCAGATGATGCGGGCGCTCAGTTGCTGCACATCAAAGGCGAGGCTGTCGATTCTCGCCTCAGCCCGAGACAAGCACCTGGCTCAGACGTCGATGCGTTGGTCCGCCCGGCCCACGTCAGCCGGCTCGACACGGCGCTACGTGCCCGTGGCTGGCGGATCCACAGCACCTTCGCGAATGGGTCGCCGTTCGAGCATGCACAGACGTACTTGCACGACTTGTGGGGTTACTTCGATCTACATCGCTGGTTTCCCGGCATCAACCTCCCCGCCGATGAAGCGTTCGAACTGCTGTGGAAGGAACGACAACCCCGCCAGCTCGCGGGGGCGACCGGTTCTGTTCCATCCTTGCCGATGCAGGCCACGATTCTGATCCTGAATGCCGCCAGGTCGGGCGTCGGCGACCCCGTCCAGCGCTGGATCGTAGAGCCGGGCATCGATCCCGCGGTGATCGAGCGCTGTGTTGGGCAACTTCAGGCTCAGGTGGCCTTCGCGGCAGCGACGGGACATCTCGCTGATTTCAGCAGGGAGCCTGACTACACCCTCTGGAGCGCGGTGACGCAGGACGGGAGCCGCACTGCCGAGTGGTTGGGACGGTACCGTGCAGCGCACTCGTGGCGGCAGCGGATTCGGATCATCGCACGTGCGCCGCGCGTCAATATCGATGATTTGTCTCATCGCTTGGGACGGCAGCCGACACGGTCGGAGATTGTTGCGGAGACGATCCGGCGCGCATCGAAAGCAGGGCAGGAGAGTTGGACATGGTGGCGCGGGCGGTCACGACGTGGCTGACCTTGTGATTGGTGAACGTGTCGGCTGGGTATGCACCGACGACACTTTTTACGTTGCGAAGCTGCCGGACGGCCCGTTGATGGCGATGAACGAGACTGCGGCGGCTATTTGGGGGGCATGTCAGGCAGGGACGTCGCGCGAAGGTCTGATCCGCGACCTGGCGGCTCACTACGACATGCCACCGAGTGAACTCGCGCCTGAGGTCGACCGATTCGTCGTGGAACTGCTTGCAGTGGGGATCCTGCGAGAGCGGTGATGTCGCGCTGGAGCCTGGACGCGAGGGCAGTGACCGTTTCTGACCGGCTCCATCGTCTCCGCCCTTACGTCCAGCCCGTGGCAGCGGAGATAACACTCGCCATCTGGCGTGCCCGGTCGTCCCACGACGGCACCGGCCGGTCTGCTCGATCGGAGAACCGCCACCGGCCGGGCACCGCCAAGGCAACAGCATCTGCGAATGCTTCGCCGTCGGCGATCGTCACGCGATCGTCACGCGCATCCCGGAAGCCGGCGACGTTTGTGCTCACCACCGGTCGACCGACCGCCGCGTATTCGTAGACCTTGATCGGGTCGAGACTGTCGGTAAATGCGTTGACCAGGTGTGGCACGACGAGCACGTCAGCGTGCTGGAGATAGGCGGGCACATCCATCACCGGTTTTTGCCCTAGGAGCACCACTCCTGCCCTCTCGAGGCGGGTGCGGTCGTCGGGCGTAAGAAGGTTCGGTCCCACGAGGGTGAGCGTCGCACGGCCGGCGAGACGCTCTGCTGTCCTGATGGCCAGGGACACATCGATGCGGTCGGTGTGCAGCGTCCCGACGTATACGGCGTTGGCGCCGACCGGGAGATCATGTGGGCGCGGTGCGGGTCGGCGGTAGGTCTCCGGATCAACGGCGTTCGGGATGAGGGTGGTGCGACCGGCGCGTTGCTTGGTGCGTTCGAGCGCGGGCGAGCACACGACGATCTGCGCGCACCGGTCGAGCAGCAGTGACTCGTGCTGATGCAATCGCGCCAACTCCGCAGCGGTGCGATCCGCTTGCAGCCAGTCATCGGTGATGTCGTAGATCGCCGGCCAACCCGTCGCGTCGAGCACGTCTGCGCCCCGTGGGTCGTTCACCCACAGCAGAGGACGTTCGAAACCGATGCGCCTCGCCGTCTGCGCGATGTGGCGGGCCCACCGCAGATCCTGTCCGCGATCGATTTTGCGGGGGAGGAGCTTGGTGGGCTCGAGCAGGAGGATTCTGGTGCCGTTCTCGCCCGGCAGGCTCGGGCCCGGACGCAGTGCGCGTCCGGGTCGTGGGCGTCGACCCGAGCGGGCGGCGTGGAGCGGGTCGACGCTCGGCTCGACCCAGAGCACGCGCAGCGCGGGGTCGGTGAGAAGCAGGCGGTGCACGAGGTGTTGGTTGCGGCGCCAGACCTCGTCCCATGCCTCCAACGAGATCACCACGAGGTCGTGTGCGGTCACAGCACGCTCCGGTAGACGGCGTCGGTGGCCTCGGCTTGGGCCTCGATGGTGAAGCGCTCGCGTTGGATCGCGCGCAGGTCCGCGCCATAGGCAACGCGTCGGGTGTCGTCGGCGGCGAGCTCGCGCAGCAGCCGGGCGGCAGCGTCGACGTCACCCGCCGGGAACATCGCTGCATCCGAGGCGGATCCGACGGTCTCCAGGTGGCCGCCGGACGCCGATGCGACCACCGGCAGGCCACCGGCCATCGCTTCCAGGACGGTCAGGCCCAGCGCCTCGGAGGCGGTGGGCGCTACGAGGATCGAGGCCGCATCCATCCGGTCGGGCACGTCGGAGCGGTGCCCGAGGAAGGTTGTGGCTCCGGCGATACCGAGCCGAACAGCGTTGTCCTGCAGGTCGTTACGCAAGGCGCCGTCGCCCACCAACTCCAGCCGCCAGCCTTCGGCGGCAAGGCCCGAGCGCGAGAACGCGCTCAACGTGAGGTCGGTGAGCTTCTCCGGCTCCAACCGCTGCACGACCAGCACGGTGCGTTCGCGTGGCACGTCGGAGTGCGGTCGCACCGGCACGCCGGAGTGGACGACGGTGGATGGCCCATCGATGTGCGCTGCAACGAAGTCGCTCACCGCGATCTGTGCGGCCAAGCGGCGTGTACCGAGGCGCAGGATCGGTCGGAGCGCCGGCCTGCTGCCGCGATGCGTCGCGAAGTGCCGGGTGGCGACGATCGGTGCCGCGCCGGGGGCGAGCCCGGTAATCACTGCCGCCGTCTCCGCAGCCGTCATGTGCGCATTGATCACGTCGGGGCCCCAACTGCGCAGCCGTGCCAACGCGTGGACGACGTCGAAGGTGGTCGTCGCCGGGGTGAACCGTGCGCCGGCCTCGGCCAATGGGGCCTGCATCCGCGAGGCATCGCCACCTATGACCGTCACCTCGTCACCGCGCTGCCGCTGGGTGATGGCCAAACTGAGCACATGGCGTTCGACTCCGGCGAAGTTGCCCGACCGGATCGCGTGGACCACCCTCACCGCGGACTGGCTCCGGCCACCTCGACGCGGTGGCCGCCACCGGCGCCGTGCATAGTCCGGATGTCTGCGCCCGCGCCGGTGGGGTCGAGTTCGGCGGCTCGGCCACCGAGACAGATGCCGATGATGACGAACGGCAGAGACGCTGTCACGGCCACCCAGAAGATGTCGAGTTGCCCCTGCACCATGCGATCGACCAGCACGCCGAAGGCGATCATTCCATAGACCGAGCGGTCGCGCGAGGTGACTACGACGCTGCCGATGGCCCAGATCACGAAGCCGAGCACGCCGACGAGGCCGGCCGACGAGCCGACCTCGAGCAATGCATTGGGTGGTTGGAAGCGGTGGGTGAACCGGTTGGTGTACCACCAGCGCAGGCCGACCCCGACGAGAGGTTGGTGCGCCCAGACGTCCATCGTGTCGGCGAACCAGGTGACTCGTTGGTTGGCCGAGTTGAACTGCGCGGCATCGGAAGTCGTGCTGAGTTGTTCCTGCACGGTGAGTGTGGTGAAGCCGAGGGCAGGAACTGCCGCGAACGTCAGCACGCGGCGCGGGTGCTTCACGCCCCGGCGCACGGCGACGACCGCCATGGCAACAGCGAGACCGACGATCGCCTGGCGCGACTGGCTCATCCCGAGCGCCACCAGCAGCAGGCCGAGCACCACGGGGGTGAGCCGACCGAGCTTCATCTGGGGTGGCCGAAGCCAGGCGACGATGGCGCAGACGCTCATGAGCGGTCCGATGAAGTTCTTGTGCATCGGCATCGGCATCGGCGACGTCACGTACACCGCAGAGAAGTCGCCTCCGGCGTACTGCCGCAGACCGGTGACGATCGTGATCACCGCGAGCACGCTCGCGCAGGCGAGCAGGATGCTGAGGCCGAGCCCGGCGTAGCCGCGCCTCCCGATGGTCCAGCCGACGACCAACGCCCCGCTGATCAACAGCCATTCGTGTGCCCACTCGAAGTAGTTCGCGCGGTAGGGGTTCTGGATGAGGGTGAACAGTAGGCACGCCTGGTAGGTCGCCGACAGCCACAGCAGCGTACGCAGCGTTGGGGAGAACGGACGCGGTGCAAGCAGCACCGCCGGCCAGAAGGCAACGAAGAGTGCAAGATCGGACACCGACAGGTCAATGCCACCGAGCCCCGCCCGAGTGCTGATGAGGTAGAGCGGGAGGAACGCGATCGGCACCAGCGCCGACTCGGTGAGGCTGAGCGCGAACAACAACACGATCGCCGCCCCGATCACCACCAAGGTCGGCCGGTGCGGAATCTGTTGGCCGGCGCCGAACAGTAGTGCCAGGGCGACGACTGCCACCAACGCGACGCCGCCCCAATGCAGCAGCCGTCGCACGGTGCTGTGTGCGGCCACGCGTTCCCCTCCTGCTCTCGCCCGGGTCCTATGTGCGCCTGCCCTGATCAGGTCGTCGACTCGGACCTGTCAGAGGTTCGCACAATTGCGGCACGCACCGCCAACGGCCCCCGCAGATAGCGACGTGCTCGGCCTCGAGCCTGCGCCCCACGCTCGCCGCTCAGCACAACACCGCGGGCGGCCGCGCCGGCGATCTGCGCCCAGCGGGCCACCTGCCATCCGGTCGCCCCGAAGTGCTTGCGCTGATAGATCTCCTGCGAGGCGTGGAAGTGAGCCTCGCGCACGTCCGAGTTGCCGCTGGTCGCGGCACCGATGTGCAGCGCGTCCACCTCCGACACCAGCACATGCCGCCACCCGAGGTGCGCGGCGCGAACCGCCCAGTCGGTCTCCTCGGCGTAGAGAAAGAACCGCTCGTCGAAACCGCCCACCTGGGCCAGCGCCTCGGCGCGCAGCAGCATGATCGCCCCGATGACGTACGTGTTCTGTGGGCCGAGGCGGCCGAGACCGACCGCTTCGAGCACCGACCGGCCCGGCGAGGGGAGCGGCCAAGCGACCCGTGACGGACTTCCGTCGGCATCGTGTTGAGCGGGCGCGACGCTCGCGAGGTCCGGGTCGGCCAGGAGGTGGGTATGCAGGATGTGCACCTCGGCGGGGGAGATCACGGCGTCGGGGTTGAGCAGCAGGACGTCGGCGCCCGCCACGTCGGGCCGCCCGAGCGCGACGTTGACTCCCGCGCCGAACCCGCCGTTGCGGTCGGGGTCGACGTAGGCGGCCCCGTGGCGGGCGGCGACCTCGGCGATGTCGGTCCGTGAACTGTTGTCGACCACCGTGATGTCGAAGCCGACGAGGGGCGCGAGCGCGCGGTCGACGAGGTCGGGGGAGCCGTAGGCGACCAGCACGACGTGCACTCGGCGCTCCCCGGTCGCCAATGGCTCGTGCAGCATCCGGCGGTACATCTCCACCTGGTCGGCAGCGATCTGCCGCCAGTCGTAGTGCACGCCCCGTGCGGTCGCGGCCGCCGAGAGACGACCGTGCTCCGGCTCGGTGCCGGCCCGCACCAGCGCCTCGGCCAGCGCGTGGGGGTCGGCTTCGGGCACCAGCAGGCCGCCGTCGCCGACCACATCGGGTAGGGCACCGCTGGCGGAAGCGACCACTGGGGTGCCGCAGGCCATCGCCTCGACGGCGACGCGGCCGAACTGCTCGATCCAACTCGGCGTGGTCAACGACGGCACGGCCAGTACGTCGATTTCGCGGTAGAAGTCGGCGAGCGCCGCACCGGAAAGCGACCCGCGCCAGGTGATCCGCGGCTCGATCCCCAGTTCCGCGGCCTGTGTTCGAAGCCGTGCCTCGGACGGACCCGCGCCGGCGAGTTGGAGATGCAGCCGCGGTTCGAGGGCGAGCGCCTCGAGTAACACGCCCACTCCCTTGTGCGATTCGAAGCGTCCGGCGTAGCCGACGCAAATCTCACCCGTTGTCGGTCGGTGGTCGGGACGGGGTGTGAATTGGGAGGTGTCGATGCCGAGGCCGAGCAGCGTCGACCGGCCGGGGAATCCTTTCCGCTCCACGATGCGCCCGGCCTCGGCGTTGCAGACCTGCACGGCCGCTGCGTGCCGCAAGGCCCAGCGTTCGAGCCAACGGAACGGCACGGGGTAGCGCTTGTCGAGGTTCTGCGCGGAGTAGAGCACGTACGGCGCCGGTTGGCGGGCCAGCCGCCGTAGCAGCAGCACCTCGGCAGTCGCCAGCGCGAACGGTTCCTCGTGGATGTCGATGACGTCGAGCGGCCGGCGCAGCTCCCGCCAAACGGGCCGCGGGTCGTAGACGAAGAGGGCAGGGTGCTTACCCCGAGTGGCCACCCCGGTCACCTGCTCGCCTGGATGGGGAGTGAGCGTGACGTTGCGCCCGCCTTCGTCCCACACCTTCGCCGACAGCAGCCGGAGGTCGATGTCATGCGCGCGGATCAACCGATCGCGGGCCCGCCAGGCGGTGACGACCGCGCTGTGCGAGAGGCGTAGGACACGCACGTTACACTCCTGCAGAATTGGGGTAAGGACAGTTGGGGGCGTCCACTGACGCAGCATCATCGCTGACGACGACGTGTCCACCGGACAGATGGATTCAATCGTGACCTTGCGTGAGTTTCTGAGGGTAATGCGCCGCAGATGGCGCATCATCGCCCTGTGCACCCTCGTCGTCGTCGCGGTCGCGGCTCTCGTCACCATGCAACAGCCCCGCTCCTACACTGCGCGATCGAGTTTTTACCTCCAGACGACTGCCCAGAGTTCAAACGCGAACAATGGCATCGCAGTCATCACTGCACAAGATCTCAACACCTATGTTGCGGTCCTCGGATCGCCCCCGGTCATCGAGCCCCTTCGCCGCCGCCTCGGGCTGCCGGCCGGGTACCCGATCAATGTCTCGGCGACAGTCAATCCAAGCGCTTCCATCCTGAACGTCACTGCCGTCGATTCCGATCCTCGTCGGGCGGCCGCCATCGCGAATGCAACGGGACCCCAGCTCGCCGAGGCCGCAGCCACCTTCTCGCCCTTGCTGAAGTCGTCCGGCCAGGCTGTCGCCGCGACCACGATTTCGCCGGCCGGCGTGCCTGCGTCACCGACGTCGCCGAACGTCACACGCAACATCGAGATTGCCGCGCTTGCAGGCCTGCTACTCGGCGTCGCTTTCGCCCTCATGCGCAATGTGTTCGACACGAAGGTTCGAGGCGAGGGTGACCTGCAGACGGTGTCGGACAGCCCGCTTCTGGCGGCTCTCCCGGCAGACAATATGCAGAAGGTGATCTCGTCCTGGAACTCGCGCGCAGCGGAGCGCCACGGCTACCTGGAGGCCGTGCGTCGACTGCGCACGAGTCTCATGTTCGTCGACGTCACGACCACCGGGAACGCCTTTCTGATCACGTCTGCCGTGCCGGGTGAAGGGAAGACTTCGACGGCGATCAACTTGGCCCGAGCCGTGGCGGAGACCGGCTCTCGCACGCTGCTTGTGGACGCCGACCTCCGGAGGCCGACCGTGGCGAGCACGCTCGGCTTGGAAGGCGCGGCCGGGTTGACGACTGTGCTGCTCGGCCGGGCCGACCTCAACGACGTGATTCAGCCCTACGGCGACACCAACCTCCACATCCTCGCCGCCGGGCAAGTGCCGCCGAACCCGAGCGAACTTCTCGGTTCCCAACGGATGACCGAGGTCTTCGAGAAGCTCGGAGCAGACTTCGACTATGTCCTGGTGGACAGCCCTCCCGTGCTCCCGGTGGTTGACGCGGTGCTGCTCGACAAAATGACCGCCGGACTTGTGATGGTCGTGGCTGCAGATCGAACGCGAAAGCGGGATCTCGCACAGGCGGTGAAGGTGCTGCAGACCGCCGGTGTCGAGATCGACGGTTTTGCGATGAACATGGTGAGCGCGAAGTCGGAGTCGTACTACGGCACTTATACCTATGAGTCGGAATCGTCGACGCGTTCGGGGACCAAGCGTGAAAGCCACGCGAAGGGTGGCCGGCGGCGGGCACTCGCGCGCCGGTGACCGAGCGACGGCGCCACTGCCGGCGGTCCATGGTCGCGGGGGCGGCCCTGTTCGCGCTGTTTGTCGTGTCCTACCTCGTGTCTGTCCGCTCGGCGCAGGGCCAACGCCTGGACTCAGCGACGAACAACTTCCTGCACAACCACATCGGGTCACCGATCGACACTGTGCTTGGTGAGATTGCCCGCGATGTGGGGCCCGTGCTGGCCTTTGTCGTCGTCGGCCCGTTCGCGATCGTCGCTGCCGCGCGACGCCGGTGGTGGGCACTCGTCGCAACGACGATAGTCGCGGTGGCACCTGTGATCGCTTGGCTCCTGCGTCGCAGCGGTCCGGATCGTCCCGACTTCGGCGTCTCGCTCCCGAGCAACAACACCTATCCGTCGACCCACGCCGCGCTCATTGCATCGGCTTGTGTCGCAACCGTGTTCCTCTGGCCGTCGCGCCCTCCGCAGGTCGTCCTCGTGGTCGCCGCGGGAGCTGCCGGTCTGGGGGCGCTCGGCAACGTGGTGAGTTACGCCCATCTGCCCAGCGACGTGCTCGGAAGCTTGTTGCTCGTTGCGGGAGCGACGGCGATCGCAATGGCCATCAGCGGCTGGCGACGACGGGTGATCGTTGACTCCACCAACACGTTTGACGAGGTTCCGAGTTCCGTCGGCGTCGATGAGTACGGTGAGCGCGACAGCGAGGCTCGAAGATGGTGGAGCAGCGAAGGTGAGCGCTGAAAGCGGCCCGGGGCCGGATCAAATGGCCAGCGCTGGGGCTGCCGGACAACTGGGGCCCCGGGCACTGCAGGACCGGGCGATCCGCGGTGCGAGTTGGACCATGCTCCACACGATCACTGCTGTTCCCATGGGCTTCGTCGTCAATCTGATCCTGGCACGGGCGCTGGGAGTCGTTCATTACGGACGACTCGCGTTCCTGATGACGTTGATGGACGTCGTGGGCGGGATCATCGCAGTGGGGGTGACGACTGGAACGATCCAGTTCGGCGCCAAGCGGCACGCACTAGGGCGCCACGACGACGTTCGACGGCTCCTGTCCAAGGCACAAGGCTTCCGACTGTTCATCGCGGCACCCCTGCTGACGCTCGTGGTTTTGCTCGTGGCCGATGTACCTCTGCCGATGCTTCTGCTTGCGCTTGTGTTCGGTGTCTGGTGCCCTGCGCTTCTTGACGGCGCGACGACATGTCTTGCGATCGAGAACAAGACAGCCGCCGGCGCCCAGAACGCGATGGTTGTGAACATATTGGTTCAGGCGGCGACGTTACTTTCACTCTGGTTGGTAGGCACGGCAGACGCTGTCTGGGCTGCTCGTCTGGCCGCTGGCGGGCTCGGGGTTGGCCTCGCCCTCGTTGTTGTTGATCCCGGCTATCGGCGCGCGGTACTCCACCCACAGATTCCGGTGGGCATGCCGGCGGGTTTCTGGAGATTCGCAGTGCCAACGGCGATCGGAGGGCTCGTTGCCACGCTGGTCCTGTCGCGCACCGAAGTGTTCTTCCTCGCCTGGCTCGGGGACGCGGCGGCGGTCGGTACTTTCGCTTTGGCCTACGGCCTGGCGTCGCACATCTTCGCCCCAGCGCAGGCATTGGTCGGACCGTTGATGCCCGCGATCTCCGGACTTCGGGAGATTCAAGCATCGGCGGTGGAGGCGGCATTCCGGCGGACGATCCGTGCTTCAGCGCTGATCGTTTCGTTGTTGTTGGTCGCAGGTGTTCCGTTCTTCGCACTGCTCATGCCAGCGCTCTACGGAGACGCCTACTCGCAGAGCGAACCGATGTTCGTCGCCCTTGCGATCTCTGCCGGGTTGCTCGTCGCAAGTGGTCCGGTCTCAGCGTTCGTCATGGGGCGCCTGGCCGCCGGCACGATTCTCAGGGTCAACTTGCTGGCGCTGATCGTCGATGTGGGTGTCGCATTCGCACTCATTCCATCGCTCGGCGGATGGGGAGCAGTGATCGCCAATGTGAGTGGGGCGCTGGTCCAACTGGTCCTGCTCGTCGGCAGCGAACTGCGCGCGATGCAGATGCCTTGGTCCGAAATGGTCAAGCAGACGGGGAGCCTGACATTCGCAGTCACGGTCGCAGTTGCGACATGGGCCCTGATCGAGCCGATCCAGCTGGGTCGGTGGGTCGCAGCATTCTGTGCGATCCCCGTCGGGTGTGCAGTCTTCCTTCTGATGCTTCGGACCACTCGGGCCGGCCTGGCACAGGAAGACGCCGTCGCCATCCAGCGTGCTATGCCACGTCGCCTCCACCGCTCCGCCGGGGCAGTGCTCCGGCTCTTGACTGTGCAGGGTTGAGGTAATGGATCATGTGGTTGTGGTTCTCTCCTACTTCGGTAGGGAAGACACGTTGCGTTGTCTCGACTCGATCGTACTGAGCGAGCCCACGATTCACCCGCTGGTGATCGACAACGGATCCTTCGACGGTGTCATCGATGCGTCCCGCCTGCGATTCGGTGACCGCATCTCAACGCTCCAATTGGGAA